>JAEWOP010000196.1 GCA_023399635.1 Pseudomonadota bacterium | reverse complement strand
ATCGCCGAGATGATCCACGACGTGCAGGTGGAAGCGACGTTTCCGGACGGAACGAAGCTCGTCACCGTGCATGAACCGATACGTTAAGAGAATGGGAGATTGATTCATGATCCCCGGCGAAGTTATTGCCGCAGCAGGCGAAATCGAGCTCAATGCAGGGCGGCCGACGATTGTGATCGAGGTGGCCAATACCGGTGACAGGCCGATCCAGGTCGGCAGCCACTACCATTTCTTCGAAACCAATGAAGGCCTCTCCTTTGATCGGGACATGACCCGCGGCATGCGGCTCGATATTCCGGCCGGCACGGCGGTGCGCTTCGAGCCCGGCCAGACACGACAGGTGACGTTGATACCGCTTGGTGGCGATCGGCGAGTCTACGGCTTCCAGCAGAAGATCATGGGAGCGCTTTGAGTGTCGAAGACATTGCTCATGCTCCTGATGTGCGGTTGCGTGCTTCTCGTCAAGGCTCCAGTTTTCGCGCAGGACGAGCCGGAGGTCGATTGCGAGAACGCGATGACGCAGATGGAGATGACCTATTGCGCCGAGCAGGATTTCGCAGAGGCGGATGAACAGCTGAATGCGCAATACAAGGTCACGCGCCAGGCGATGAAGGACTGGGATGCAGACGCCACGGATGGCTTGGGCAGTGCCGCAGACGCCCTCCTGGGGTCCCAGCGGGCATGGCTTGCGTTCCGCGACGCCCAGTGTGCCTTCCATGGTTATCAGGCCCGAGGCGGCACGATGGAGCCGATGCTGATCTACGGCTGCCAGGCGGAACTGACCCGGCAGCGCACGCAGCAACTGAAGGAACAGACGGACCTGATGAGCGGCAACTGACGCGATCCGGCCGGTTTTAGACGCGATTTTTCAGAGAGTTCACCAATGCCACACAAGATGTCCCGCGCCGCTTACGCCTCCATGTTCGGCCCAACCGTTGGCGACAAGGTGCGGCTTGCCGATACCGAGCTCTTCATCGAGGTGGAGAAGGACTTCACCACCTATGGCGAGGAGGTGAAGTTCGGCGGCGGTAAGGTGATCCGCGACGGCATGGGGCAGAGCCAGGCGACTCGCGCCGAAGGCGCTGTCGATACCGTCATTACCAATGCGCTGATCGTCGATCACACGGGCATCTACAAGGCCGATGTCGGCCTCAAGGATGGCCGCATCCATGCAATCGGCAAGGCGGGCAATCCGGATACCCAGCCGGGCGTGACCATCATTGTCGGTCCCTCGACCGAGGCCATCGCTGGTGAGGGCAAGATCCTGACCGCTGGGGGAATGGATGCGCATATCCATTACATCTGCCCGCAGCAGATCGAGGAAGCGCTGATGAGCGGCTTCACCTGCATGCTGGGCGGCGGTACCGGGCCGGCGCATGGCACGCTCGCCACCACCTGCACCGGCGCCTGGCACATCGAGCGGATGATCGAGAGCTTCGATGCCTTCCCGATGAACCTCGCGCTCGCCGGCAAGGGCAATGCCTCGCTGCCGAAGCCGCTGGAGGAGATGATCCTGTCGGGCGCGTCGTCGCTCAAGCTGCACGAGGATTGGGGCACGACGCCGGCGGCGATCGACAACTGCCTGACGGTGGCTGACGAATACGACGTCCAGGTGATGATCCACACCGATACGCTGAACGAATCCGGCTTCGTCGAGAACACGGTGGCGGCGATCAGAGACCGCACCATCCACGCCTTCCATACGGAAGGGGCGGGCGGTGGCCACGCGCCTGACATCATCAAGGTCTGCGGGCAGCCGAACGTCATCCCGTCTACGACCAACCCGACGCGGCCCTACACGGTCAACACCCTTGCCGAACACCTCGACATGCTGATGGTCTGCCATCACCTGTCGCCTTCGATCCCGGAAGACATCGCGTTTGCCGAAAGCCGCATCCGCAAGGAAACGATTGCGGCCGAAGACATCCTGCACGACATCGGCGCCTTTTCGATCATCTCTTCAGACAGCCAGGCCATGGGCCGCGTCGGCGAGGTGGCGATCCGCACCTGGCAGACGGCCGACAAGATGAAGCGCCAGCGCGGGCGGTTGAAGGAGGAAAAGGGCGAGAACGACAATTTCCGCGTCCGTCGCTATATCGCCAAATACACGATCAATCCGGCGATCGCCCATGGCGTCTCGCACGAGATCGGATCGGTGGAAGTCGGCAAGCGGGCGGATCTCGTGCTCTGGAATCCTGCCTTCTTCGGCGTGAAGCCTGAAATGGTGCTGCTCGGCGGCGCCATTGCCGCCGCCCCGATGGGTGATCCGAACGCCTCCATCTCGACGCCGCAGCCGATGCATTACCGGCCAATGTTTGCCGCTTATGGCAAGCTGCGGACCAATTCCTCCGTCACCTTCGTCTCCCAGGCATCGCTCGATGCAGGCCTTTCGCAGCGGCTCGGCGTCGCAAAGAAACTGGTGGCGGTGAAGAACGTACGTGGCGGCATCTCCAAGGCTTCGATGATCCACAATTCGCTGACGCCGCATATCGAAGTCGACCCGGAAACCTACGAAGTTCGCGCCGATGGCGAGCTCTTGACCTGTGAACCGGCGACCGTCCTGCCGATGGCGCAGCGCTATTTCCTGTTTTGAGGCTTCTTCTTTATGCAACGCATAACTGCCTATCATCACGCCGGCGTCATCACCGATCCGCCTGTCGATACCATCGCGCTCCCGCATGATCTGCGCCACCTGCGCCGCAAGGTGCTGCATCTTTCCAGCGGAGAGATGGTCATGCTCGATCTGAAGGAGGCCGTGCTGTTTGGAGAGGGCGATCGGCTTATCCTCGAGGATGGCAGCAATGTCGCAATTGCGGCTGCTCCGGAGAAGCTGTTCGAGATCAAGCCCCGCGATCCGCTGCACCTGATCGAACTTGCCTGGCATCTCGGCAACCGCCATCTATCGGCGCAGATCGAGGAGGGACGCATCCTGATCCTGCGTGACCACGTCATCCGGCAGATGCTGGAGGGACTGGGTGCGACGGTTGCCGAGGTCGAGGAGGCGTTCCATCCCGTCCGGGGTGCCTATCACGCCCACGGAATCCATGATCATCATGCCCATGGCTAACGGCAATGGGTGAAGCACTTCGGACTCAGGGGCTGCTTCGGCTGATGGCATGGATGTCGCCGGCTTTTCCGATCGGTGGCTTTGCCTATTCCGGCGGACTGGAGCGGGCAGTGCATGACCGGCTGGTGGCCGATGCTGCCGGGCTTCAGTGCTGGCTTGTCACGATCCTGCAGCATGGCAGCGTCTGGAACGACGCGGTGCTGTTTGCCGAGGCATGGCGGCAGCACGAGAGCGACGCGGCACTTGCTGACCTTTCGGAGTTCGCTCTGGCCCTTGCAGGTTCGGCTGAGCGTCATCTGGAGACATTGTCGCTCGGCAAGGCCTTTCTTGCCGCAGCGCGGGCCTGGCCCGGGCCGGTGTTTGATCGTGTGCCATCTGACGTCGCCTTTCCGGTTGCAGTGGGTGCCGTCGCGGCAGCCAATCTGGTGCCGATCGAAGATGCGCTTGCTGCCTATCTTCATGCCGCGCTGTCGCAAGCGGTCTCGGCCGGCATTCGGCTGGGGGCCTGCGGTCAGGCGGAGGGGGTAGCGATACTGGCGGCGGTCGAACACGAGATCATCGGCGCAGCCGGCCGTGCCGCACGTGCCCACCTTGATGACCTCGGCACCTCCTGTATCCGGGCAGAAATTGCTTCACTCCGGCACGAGACACAGCATTCCAGGCTCTTCCGTTCCTGAGGGCGAGCCTTCGCAGATGAAAGGATATTCCATGAAGTCCCAGAACGGTCCCCTGCGCGTTGGTATCGGCGGCCCGGTCGGCTCGGGCAAGACGGCGCTGACCGAGAAGCTCTGCAAGGCTATGCGCGAAGACTACTCGATTGCCGTCGTGACCAACGACATCTACACCCGGGAGGATGCCGAGGCGCTGGTGCGCATGCAGGCTTTGTCATCCGACCGGATTGTCGGCGTGGAGACGGGCGGTTGTCCGCACACCGCCATTCGCGAAGATGCGACCATCAACCTGCAGGCGATCGCTGGCCTCAACGAACGCTTCCCCGAGCTTGACGTTGTGTTCATCGAATCCGGTGGCGACAATCTGGCCGCGACTTTTTCTCCGGACCTTGCCGACCTCACCATCTATGTGATTTCCACCTGCCAGGGTGAGGAAATTCCCCGCAAGGGTGGGCCTGGCATCACCCGCTCCGACCTCCTCGTGATCAACAAGAAGGATTTGGCACCTTATGTTGGCGCCGACCTTGACGTCATGGATCGCGACGCACGGCGGATGCGCGAGGCCCGGCCTCATGTATTCACAGACCTCAAGCGAGGTGAGGGCACTGAGGAGATTGTACGCTTCTTGAAGGAGAACGGTGGCCTCTAGATCTCACGCAACGCATTCACGTCGCCGATCTGGACAATGCGGCCGCGCACCGTCACGCCGATCCGACGCAGCGACGAGAACGCACGCGATAGCGCCTCGGGAGCGAGGCCAAGCATGCCGGCAAGAAGGCTCTTCTGGAACGGCAGGCGCAACGAAGCGGAGCCTCCATCAACCGGACAGTGTTTCAGGAGATAATCCGCGACACGCTGCTGAGCCGTGTGCAGCCGGTCGTTGGCGACACAATCCATCGTGTTTAGAAGGTGTCGGGAGAGGCAAGCCATGATGGCCCTGGAAACATCAGGCTCCTGTTCGGCAAGCATACGAACGTTGCGCGTTTCGAAGCGGGCAAGCGTGGTGTTCTCGGCTGCCTGTGCGTTGAAGCGATACACATCGTCGCCAAAGATCAGGCATTCGGCAAATGTGTCGCCGGGGCCGCAGATCCGGATATCGGCCTCCCGGCCTTCCTTGTTGAGACGGTAAAGACGTATGTAGCCGCCAAGCACGCAGTAGAAATGATCGGCCGGCGCCCCCTCTCGGAACACGACATGGCGGGCGGCGATGCTGGTGATCGTTGCCGCGTTCAACATCTTGACCAGCGATTCACCGCTCAATGCCGACATGAACGGTGTTCGCAGCAGAAGCGCCTTGTCGCGGCTGTTCACTTTCAGGCTCTTGTTCATCTGGACCGTCAGCTTTTCCATCGAGGCATCCGGTTGGTGGAGAGACCGGTGATGACTGAAATGTAACAGCTGCGGCGGGCAAGCCTTTGACATCGATCAAATGCGGATCCGGATCTGCGGCAAGAAAAAGGCCGGGCGCTGGCCCGGCCTTCGTTTAATCCTGTTTGTGACGAGGTTGCTATTCGGCCGCCCAAGGCGTGAGCCGCAGGACGTTGGAGCCCGGTTCGCCCTTGGCCTGGTCGTCGCTCGCGCTGTTCTGCTTCTCGATTGACGCGACGCGTTCTTCAAGCGAAGCGAGCGTGAGGGACGCCTCCTGCGCGTGACGGGTGAGCTGTTCGGAAGACAGGGTCTCGTCTTCCTCTTCCTTCTTTCCGAACAGACCGCCAAACAGGCGGCTGAGCAAACGCGACAGGTCGTCCATGATCAGGAAGAAGGCCGGCACAACGATCAGCGACAGAACCGTCGAAACGATGATGCCGCCGATCACCGCAATTGCCATAGGCGCGCGGAACGATCCGCCTTCGCCGACGCCGAGCGCCGACGGCAGCATTCCCGCCGACATCGCGATTGATGTCATGATGATCGGCCGGGCGCGTTTGCGGCCCGCTTCCACCATCGCATGCACGCGTTCCATCCCATGGCGACGCATCTCGATTGCGAAGTCCACCAGAAGGATGGCGTTCTTGGTGACGATCCCCATCAGCATCAGGATGCCGATCAGGACAGGCATCGAGAGCGCATTCTGGGTGACGATCAGGCCGATCGCCACGCCACCGATGGCAAGTGGCAGCGACAACAGGATGGTGAACGGCTGGATCACGTCCTTGAACAGCAGGATCAGCACGACCAGGACCAGCAGCAGACCAAGCAGCATGGCGTTGCCGAAGCTCTGCGTCATTTCCGCTTGAACCTTGGCATCGCCACTCTCAACCAGCCGAACTGTTGGCGGCAATTCCGTTTCGTCGACAATCCGCTTGAACTCATCGGTTGCCGTGTCGAGAGCGGTGCCGAAGGGCACGTCCGAGCCAATCGAGACGACGCGGCTGCGGTCATAGCGACGGATGGAGCTCGGTCCCTCGGCATAATCCACGTCGGCCACGCTGTAGAGCGGCACCATTTCGCCGGTCGCGGTCTTGATTTTCAAGGCGCGGATGGCGGAGAGGTCGCGCCGCAGATCAAGCGACGCCTGAGCGCGGATCGGGATCTGGCGGTCGTCGATCGACATCTTCGGCAGTTGTGCATCGATGTCGCCGATCGTTGCCACGCGCAGCGTCTCGGAGATCTGTTGTGGCGTAATCCCCAGGCGTGCTGCTTCGTCCTTGCGTGGACGGACCTGCAGTTCCGGCCGGGGCAAGGCGCCTTCCGAGCTGACATTGGCAAGGATGGGCGAGGTTCGCAGCTGTGATTCCAGCCGGCTTACAGCCAGGTTCAGGTCTTCTTCGTTCGAAGACAGGAAGTTGAAGCTGAGTTCTCGCTCCGCACGGTCGTTCAGCTTGGAAATCCGGACATCCGGAATGCTCCGCACTTTCTCGAACAGTTCGCGCTCGATCTCCCACTGCGGCCGCGTGCGGCCATGGTCAGGCACCTTCGGGATCAGATCACCGAGAACCGGGATCGACCCAAGCCCCTTGTTGACAAGCGTCTTGAACAGCGAGTGGTCGATGTTCTGGAGGATCACGCGCACTGTCGCACGACGCAGTTCCAGATCGCCCTTCGGCGAGGCGCCCCCAAGGATGAAGACACTTTCGACGCCGTCAAGGTCACGCACGGCAGCATGTATCTGGTCGGTGGTCGCGGCCGTTTCGTCGAGCGTCGCGTTTGGCGGCAGTTCTACCGAGAGCACGATACGGGAGGAATCTTCCGGCGGCAGGAAGCTGCCCGGCACCTGGGCCAGAAGGGCAAGCGAGCCGACCAGGAAGGCGATGGCGCCAAGAAGCGTGGCATACCGCATGTACCACTTGCGGGTCGTGCCGGTGACGAGGCGCGTATAGGCCTTCATCAACAAGCCATCATTGTCCTGATGGTCGTCCATCGCGTCTTCAGCACGCATCCAGTAGGCCGCCATCAATGGCGTGATAAGGCGAGCCACCAGCAGGGAGAAGAAGACGGAGAAAGCGACCGTCAGACCAAACTGGATGAAGTATTGGCCCGGGATGCCCGGCATGAAGGAGACCGGAACGAAAACGGCAATGATCGTGAAGCTGGTCGCGATGACGGCGAGACCGATTTCGTCAGCCGCTTCAAGTGCCGCGCGATAGGGCGTCTTGCCCATCTTGATGTGCCGCGCGATGTTCTCGACCTCGACGATTGCATCGTCCACGAGGATACCCGTGGCCAATGTCAGCGCCAGGAAGCTCACCAAGTTCAGGGAGAACCCGAGCAGGTCCATGACCCAAAAGGTCGGGATTGCCGAAAGGGGTAGGGCAACAGCCGCGATCAGCGTCGCGCGCCAGTTCTTCAGGAACAGCATCACGACAATGACGGCGAGCAGAGCGCCTTCCGTCAGCGTGTGCAGTGCCGCCTCGTAGTTGCCGTAGGTGAAGTAGACCGCGTCATCGACCATGTCGATGTTGACGTTGGGGTGTTGCGCCCGAACGGTCGTCAGACTGGCCTCGACCGTTTCAGCAACAGAGACTTCGCTTGCACCCTTTGCGCGGAAAACGGCAAAGGTGACGGACGGCGCGCCGTTGAAGCGAGAGAAGGACCGCTGTTCCTCGAAGGTGTCGGTGATGGTTCCAAGTTCGGAGAGCGTGACGAAACGGCCGCTGGAGAGGCCGATCGTGGTGTCGGCCAGCTGCTCCACGGTGCGGGCATCCCCAAGCGTGCGGATCGTCTGCTCATTGCCGGCGACCTGGCCGCGGCCGGAGCCGAGATCAAGGTTGGTGCCTCGCAACTGGTTGTTCACGTCCACAGCCGTGATGCCGTAGGCATCGAGTTTGTCCGGGTTGAGGGCGATGCGGATTTCCCGGTCGGCACCACCGTAACGGTCAATACGGCCAATTCCCGGCTGCCCCTGAAGTTCTCGCTTGATGACGTCGTCAACAAACCAGGACAGCTCTTCCAGGGTCATGTTGGGAGAGGAGACCGCGAAGGTCTGGATTGCCTGACCTTCAACGTCGATCTTCGAAACCACAGGCTCTTCAGCACTTGCCGGAAGGTCGCTGCGGATACGGTCGATCGCATCCTTGGTATCCTGGACCGCCTCGTCAGTCGGCTTTTCAATGCGAAACAGCACGACGGTCTGCGACTGTCCGTCCGTCACCGTCGAGGTGATCTCGTCCACGCCGCTGATGGAAGCGACTGCGTCCTCGATCTCCTTCGTCACCTGCATCTCAAGTTCGGCGGGCGACGCGCCGCTTTGCACCACGTTGATGGAAACCACGGGCACATCGATATTGGGGAATCGCGTGATCGGCAGGGAGAAGAAAGACTGCAGCCCCATGAACAGCAGCAGCGCGAAGCCGAGCAGCGGAGCAATCGGATTGCGGATCGACCAGGCGGAGAAGTTCATCTTGCGTCCTCGATCAATTCGAAGCGGTTGGTTCGGCGATCACCGGCGAAATCCGGTCGCCGTCGCGAACAAAGGCGCCGGCTTTCTCCACCACCACGTCACCGGCCTCAAGGCCGGCTGCGATTTCTACAAAACCGCCATCCTGGATGCCGATCTCAACTTCAACTTGCTTCACCACATTGTCTTCGACTTTGCGGGCGTAGGAGCCTTCGCGGCCGGAGGTGACTGCTGACAAAGGCAGCGCAAGCGCGTTTTTTTCGGCAACAATGATCTGAGCGCTGGCATACATGCCCGCCCGTGCACCGCTCTTCTCGTCGATGTCGATGCGGACATAGCCGAGCCGACTTGTGGGATCCACGGTTGGCGAGACCAGACGTACCACGCCCTCGATCGTGCTCGTCCCGCCTGCGATCGTCACAACGGCCTTCTGGCCCGCCTCGACCTTCTGGATATTCGTTTCCGAAAGGTCGGCCACAAGCTCAAGCGCGCCATCGCGGATGATGGTGAACATCGGTTCGCCGGCGCCGCTGGCAATCGCACCCACTTTTGCGTTGCGGGCAGAAACCACTCCGGCAACCGGTGTCTTTACGCCGGTGCGGGCAAGCCTCAAGTCAATATCGGCAATCTGGCTGTTGACGACTTCGATATCGGCTTCTCCGACGCCCACCGCCTGCTGGGCCGCTTGAAGCCGCGCCTCTGCTACCTCGGCTGCCGCAGTCGCCTGTTCGACCTGGGACGCTGTCGTGGTTCCCGATTTCTGGAGGCGGGTAAGACGGTCGCGTTGGCGAACCGCGTCATCAAGGTTTGCCTGAGCCTCGATCACCTGCGCCTTGTATTGCGCAAGGCCGGCTTCGGCCTTGGTCCGATTGGCTTCCAATTGGCTCTTCTGCAGGATCAGCGTGTCATCGTTCAATGTCGCAAGAACCTGATCTGCCGAAACCTGATCTCCGACGTCGGCGTCCAGCTCCCGGATAGAGAGGCCGTCGACGAGCGGCTGAACATAGACTTCCTGGACAGGGCGAATGGTTCCCGTCGCAAGTACTCTGTCTGTCAGGGGCTTCTGCACGGCCTCGGTTACCACAATCGCAGGCAGCATCGGCTCACGCGCAGCAGTCTCTTCCTGCGCCAATGCCGGCACAGCAAGGAGAACCAGCGCGGCAGCCGGTATGAAAGCGGCAAGAGAGGAAAGCTTGCGAAGCATGCGTTACTAAATCCAATGAAATGGAGAGGTCACCTGGACCCGCTCGTCAACCGAGCGCTGCCATCCCTCTCATGCCGATATCCATGCACAGTTGGTGGCTGATCTAGAAGGTTGCAAGACCAGCAGCAATGACACGCTCTTTGCGCATCTTTATGTCGGTGGTCACGACAAATCAATCCGGAGCAGGAATGGCTTAGATTACATTTTGTTATGATTTACGTAAAACGCGCAGCCTCACGACCGCGCGTTTCTTGATATGACAAAGTATACCGAGACCGTTATTGCGCAGCGGCGTCGGTGATCTCCGCCGTATAAGCGCCTTCCGGTTCCTTGGTGATGATTTTCTGGTCGAGAAGCGCCTTTGCGGTGCGCTCGTAGACGGCCGTATCGAGCTTGCCGGTGCCGTCGCCGATCAGCTTGGCCACTTCTCCCATCATCCGCTTCTGGTGGTTCTCGTCCTGGCCGCCATTGTCCATGACGATCTCGGCGGCTTCATCCGGGTTCTCCATGGCGTATTTCCAGCCCTTCATGGAGGCACGGACGAACTTCACCATGTTCTCCTTGAATTCCGGATCGGCAAGCTTGTCCTCCAGAACGTAGAGGCCGTCCTCCAGCAGGTCGTTGCCCATTTCGGTGTAGTTGAAGACCACCAGGTCCTCCGGCTTAAAGCCGGCATCAATCGCCTGCCAGTATTCGTTATAGGTCATCACGGAGATGCAGTCCGCCTGCTTCTGGACGAGCGGCTGCACGTCGAAGCTCTGCTTCAGGACCGTCACCCCGTCCGGACCACCTTCGGTGGAGAGGCCGAGCTTG
>JAEWOP010000160.1 GCA_023399635.1 Pseudomonadota bacterium | reverse complement strand
ACCTGTGCCGGTCCAGAGCATCGAAGCGATTATCCAACAGGCGCAGCCGCTTCCGGAACAGGGACCCGTGCCGCGGCCGCGCCCGTTTGACTAATGGAAACAGCGCGCCACTTTGCAACCGCATGATGCCGCTGTAGAAGGCAACCACATCTCAACTGGCTGCGAGCTCTCCGTGACCCTGCCCTGTATTGCACTGATTGCCCATGACGAGAAGAAGGACGACATGGCGGCCTTCGCTCAGCAGCACCAGCAAGCTCTTAGCCGGTTCCGGCTGGTGGCAACGGGCACCACAGGCGGGCGGATCCAAGATGCCTGTCCAGGCCTCCAGGTCACACGGCTGAAAAGCGGGCCACTTGGTGGTGACCAGCAGATTGGCGCGATGATCGCGACAGGCGAGGTCAGCATGCTGATCTTCTTTATCGACCCGCTCTCCTCGATGCCGCATGATGTGGACGTCAAAGCGCTGACGCGGCTTGCCACTGTCTATGACATCCCAATGGCACTTAACCGCGCCACTGCTGAACGTTTGATAGACTTCCAATAATCCACGCCAACGATCGCTGGAAATGATGCATCACGCCACGGAAAACCAGAGCCTGCCCTTTCCCATCCTGCTTGGCGACATTGGCGGCACCAATGCCCGGTTCTCCATCCTAGCCGATGATACGTCCGAACCGGTTCCTTTCCCCAATGTGAGGACCGTCGACTACCCCACCATTGACGAGGCGATCCGGAAGGACGTGCTGGAGAAGACCAGTTTGCGCCCGCGCTCGGCAATCCTCGCCGTTGCCGGGCCTATTGAAGGGGACGAGATCGACCTTACCAACTGCGACTGGATCGTTAGGCCGCAGGCGCTGATCGCTGATCTGGGCTTCAGCGACGTTCTCGTGCTCAACGATTTTGAGGCGCAGGCGCTCGCCGTCGCATGCCTTACAGAGGATGACCGGGAGACGATTGGCGCATCGGCCGATCCGGCAATCGCCTCACGCGTCGTGCTTGGCCCAGGCACCGGTCTTGGCGTCGCAGGGCTCGTTCATGCCCGCGATACATGGTTCCCGGTACCGGGAGAGGGTGGGCATGTCGATATTGGGCCTCGCTCGGATCGCGACTTCGTTATCTTTCCGCATCTGGAGCCGATCGAAGGGCGTATTTCGGCTGAACAGCTTTTGTGCGGCCGCGGTCTCGTCAATATCTACCGGGCCATCTGCACAGCAGATGGTGTTGCGCCAACATTGACCTTGCCTTCGGATATCACGTCAGGCTGGCAATCGGGCAGCAACAACCAGGCAGCCGAAACCGTTTCGCTCTTCGCCACCTATCTCGGCAGGCTCGCCGGCGACTTGGCACTTGTCTTCATGGCGAAAGGGGGCGTTTATCTTGCCGGCGGCATTTCCCAAAAGATCATCCCGGCGCTGAAGCAGCCCAGCTTCCGTCAGGCCTTCGAAGACAAGGCACCGCATAACGAGTTGATGCGGCTGATCCCGACCTTTGTGGTCACCCATCCGCTCGCTGCACTTGCCGGGCTTGCCAGCTATGCCCGCACCCCCTCGACCTATGGCATCTCCACGCAGGGGCGGCGCTGGCAGCGATGACGGTTGCATGACCCTTGCGGCCTCTGCGCACTAGTCAAATTGCGCCTTGCTCGCTATAGACCCGCCGAATGTGGCGCCCAGTCGAGGGCGAGCTGGCAACGGGACATCCTCATTGGGCTCACCAAAAGACAAGAAGCTGCACCTCGATTCAGACACCATCACCAGTGTCTTGAAGCGCGTGATAGCAGAGAATGGCCGCGACCATATCCGCGGATATGCATTCGCCATTTTCTGTCTCGTGGTTGTTGCGCTCTCCACTGCCTTCACCGCCTGGATCATGGAGTCGGTTGTCAATGAAGCTTTTGCCAACCAGCGCGCCGATGTGGTTTGGCTGATCTGCGGCGCGATTTTCATAGCCTTCGTATTGCGAGGCTTTGCCACCTATGGTCAATCAGTGACGCTCTCGAAGATCGGCAACAACATTGTCGCCGGCTATCAGCGCCGCCTTTATCACCACCTGATGAGCCTGTCGGTCGGCTTCTACAGCGAAGCGCGCTCCGCTCACCTTGCCGCCCAGATCAGCCAGAACGTCAACGGCGTGCGAGACGTCCTGAACCTCACGGTCACTTCCACGGCACGCGACCTCCTGACGCTCGTTGCCCTGATCGGAGTCATGGTCAGCAAGGACCCCATCCTATCCTTGATCGTCTTCGTTGTGGCGCCGCCACTTATCCTGGCGCTTCGTTACGTTTCGCGGCGGCTCAGGAGTGCAACGCGTGAGTCGATCGAGCTGAACAGCCATGTGCTGGGGGCCATGCAGGAAACCATCCAGGGGATTTCCATCGTGAAGGCCTTCACGATGGAAAAGCAGCTGGGGCAGAAGGTGGACAAGCTTATTTCCCAGGCGGAAGGCCGCGCGAACCGGATCGCCCGCCTGACGGAGCGTACCGCCCCCCTGACGGAGACATTTGCCGGTTTTGCCATTTCCAGCGTACTCGCCTATGCCGCCTTCCGCTCGATTTATGAAGGTGTGCCGCCTGGTGCTTTCTTTGCTTTCGTGACGGCACTCCTGCTTGCTTATGACCCGGCTCGCCGACTGGCAAAGCTGCAGGTGCAGATGGAGAGGGCGGTCGTCAACGCCCGCATGATCTACGCCCTTCTGGATACGCAGCCCATGCAGAGGGACAAACCTGACGCGAAGGATCTGGTGGTAACGAATGCGCGGATCGAGATTCAGGACGTAAGCTTCACCTATGCCAACGGCGAACCCGTGGCGAAAGGCATCAGCCTGATCGCGGAGGGGGGCAAGACCACTGCGCTCGTCGGTCCGTCAGGCGCTGGCAAGTCGACGATCATCAACCTTATCCCGCGGTTCTACGACCCCTCGTCCGGTCGTATCCTGATCGATGGGCAGGATATCAGCGGCGTCACAAAGGCATCGCTGCGACGCCACCTCGCCTATGTTTCGCAGCAACCCTACCTCTTTGAAGGATCTATCCGCGACAACATTCGCTACGGCCGGCCGGAGGCCACCGACGCCGAGGTCGAGGAGGCGGCGAAACTGGCTTACGCCCATGACTTCATCCTGGCGCAGCCGGCCGGCTACGACACGCCCGTTGGTGAAAATGGGATCACGCTTTCTGGGGGACAGCGGCAGCGTTTGTCGATTGCCCGTGCCCTGGTGCGCCAGGCGCCGATCCTGCTTCTCGATGAGGCCACTTCTGCACTGGACAATGAGTCTGAGGCCGCCGTTCAAAAGGCGCTGGAGACTGCCATGAGTGGGCGAACCGTCATCGTCATCGCCCACCGCCTTTCGACGGTCGTCAACGCCGACAAGATTGTCGTGATGCATGAGGGTCGCGTCGTCGAGGAGGGCGATCATGAGACGCTTGCGCAGCACAAGGACGGTCTTTACGCTCGCCTGAACAACCTGCAGCTTCCCGAAGCCAACCCATAAAATTCGAAAGCAATCCCCGCATGAGCAACAATTCGATGAAACTCGTGGTGGTGGGTGCAGGCGGACGGATGGGCCAGACCTTGATCCGGGTGATCGGCGAAACGGCCGGTGTGGTGCTGCACGCGGCGGTGGAACGAGAAGACTCGCCATTCATTGGAAAGGACGCCGGGGAGCTTTCCGGCGCCGGGACGATGGGCGTCCCCGTGACGGCCGATCCGCTGAAAGCCTTTGTCGATGCTGACGGTGTGCTGGACTTCACCAGCCCTTCTGCAACGGTTGATTTTGCAGGTCTGGCCGCACAGGCGCGTATTGTGCATGTCATTGGAACTACCGGATGTGTGCCCGCCGACGATGAGAAGATCGCAGCCGCAGCGCGGCATGCACGTATCATCAAGTCCGGCAATATGAGCCTTGGCGTCAACCTCCTCGGCGTGCTGACACAACAGGCCGCCAAGGCGCTCCCGGCCGCAAGTTGGGACATCGAAATCTTGGAGATGCACCACAAGCACAAGGTAGACGCGCCCTCGGGCACCGCGCTTCTGCTTGGAGAGGCGGCCGCCAAGGGCAGAGAGATCGAACTTGCCGCAAATGCGGTGAAGGTGCGTGATGGCCATACGGGCGCACGCCCCACCGGAACCATCGGCTTTGCGACCCTTCGCGGCGGTTCTGTTGTCGGCGACCATTCGGTCATTCTTGCCGGCGAAGGCGAACTTGTAACGCTGTCTCACAGCGCCCGCGACCGCTCTATTTTCGCCCGCGGCGCCGTTGCTGCCGCACTCTGGGGGCGAAACCAGAAGCCGGGACTTTACGACATGCTCGACGTACTCGGGCTCACCCATTGATCATCCGGAGGATTTGACTTCATGAGCGGCACCCTCGTCCTTGTTCGCCACGGCCAGAGCGAATGGAACCTGAAGAACCTTTTCACCGGCTGGCGCGATCCTGATCTCACCGAGCTTGGCATCCAGGAAGCGGAAATCGGGGGGCAGGCCTTGGCCGACACAGGCCTCAAGTTCGATATTGCCTTCACGTCCGAACTGAAGCGGGCGCAGGAGACATTGCGCATCGTCCTGGGCAAGCTCGGCCAGCCGGATCTTGAAACGATACGGGACGTGGCACTGAATGAGCGCGACTACGGCGATCTTTCAGGTCTGAACAAGGACGACGCGCGTGAAAAATGGGGCGAGGAGCAGGTGCATATCTGGCGCCGCTCCTATGACATTCCGCCGCCGGGCGGCGAAAGCCTGCGCGATACCGGTGCGCGCGTCTGGCCCTATTACATGACGGAGATCCTGCCGCGCGTTCTGCGGGGCGAAACGGTTCTGGTCGCTGCGCATGGCAACTCCTTGCGGGCGCTGGTGATGGTGCTCGACCGGCTGAGCAAGGAGGAGATCCTGAAGCTCAACCTCGCAACCGGCGTACCGATGGTCTACAAGCTGAATGCCGACTCCACGGTAGCCTCAAAGCAGGTGCTTGGGGATATGTCGGGAGCGCACTGAAGCGGCAGTCAAGGCGGCGCCGTCGTCTGCTGTCCTCAGTTCTCGATTGTGAACTGTACGCGATCAGCTGGGAAACGGCTCACGGCATACTGAACAGGAGCTCCGCCAGGATCTGCGTTCACCGAGCGAGTGACAAGAACAATTGCGCCCGCCGAAAGGCCCAGATCCCGCATATCTTGGCCGTCAGCGTGGGTGGCGCTGATCTCTGTTGCAACTCGGACATAATCGGAGATGCCTAGGGAGCGGAAGGCGGACGTGATGGAGCCGCTCTCACGATAGGCATCCTCTATGCCTGAAAAGCGCGGTGCCGGAAACCAAGCGGTGGCGCGCGATACGCCGCGGCCATCAGCCTTCCGGAGCGTTTCAAGCCGGATGAGCGATGATCCGGTGGCTAGTCTCAGTCGCTGCGCAAGATCTTCCGAAGCCGGTTCTTGCGCAGAAGCCAGCAGAATTCCTTCCGTTTCCCGCGCCTGAGCTCCTATCCCCTCTTTGAAGCGGGTGCGGCGCGAGATGGGAAAGTTCAGCCGCTCCTTTCGCTCGATCATCGTACCGATGCCCTGAACGGCTTTGACGATACCTTCCTGCGCCAAAGCGGCAAGCGCGCTTCTCACCGTATGGCGGTTGACGCCAAATTCGGATGCCAGAACCATCTCTGGTGGCACGCGCCCCGTTTCGTCGTAATCACCGCTGGCTATCGAAGCGCGTATTCGATCGGCGATCTGACGCCACAATGCCACGCCGCTCTGTCGCTCTACGCTCATTATCAGGTGCCCTGTCACAGTCTTGTTATATCCCCGCTGTAACTATAGGCTATCTTGTATGGTTGTCTATAACAATAGACATTTGAGAAGGTTCGATGACAGCACTTGCTCCAGATGCACCATCCGCTGAGAATGACGCGCGCAAGCGTGCGGCTAGCCTACTAGCCCGCGCCACGCGTGAAGAACTCACTTCCGCCTGGGATGCCCTTCCAACCAAACCCGACTTCAAGCCCGTCCGCGGGCCGGAAACGGGTCTGGTGATGGTGCGCGGTCGCATCGGCGGCCGCGGAGCGCCCTTCAATCTGGGAGAAGCCACGGTAACGCGGGCCACGGTGCTTCTTGCATCCGGCATTGCGGGACACGCTCATGCCTTGGGGACAGATAAAACCAAGGCACGTCTCGCAGCAGTTTTCGATGCTCTCTTCCAGGACAGCGAGATGAGCAGCTTCGTGGAGAACCAGATCCTCACTGTTGTTGAAGCCCGAATTGCTGAGGAGGATCGGCAGCTGGCAGAGGAAACCGCAGCAACGCGTGTGGATTTCTTCACTATGGTGCGGGGAGACGATTGATGAGCATGAATGTGCAGGCCCTCGCTGGGGGCTTCACCGATCCCGTTTTTCACGCGCAGACGGTCTTCCGGCTGTTGATGGAAGGCATGTCGCGACCAGGCACGATCCGAAGTGTTCCGATGGACGTGGGCCAGCCCCCGCCGATGGGGCGTGCGGCTGGTGCCGTGGCGCTGGCCCTTTGCGACGCCGACACGCCTGTCTGGCTTCAGACGGGAATCTCAAATTCCGGCACGGCGCAATGGATCGGGTTCCACACGGGCGCCCCCACTACGCAGGATAAAAGTGCTGCCAGCTTCGCCTTCATGCAGGCTAGCGAAGGCGTCTGCTCCTTTGGCCTTTTCGCGCTGGGAACGCAGGAATATCCGGATCGCTCCACGACGCTCGTGATTGAAGTGGCTTCGCTGGGCGAAGGGCGATTGCTGACGCTTTGCGGCCCTGGCATCAAGGACAAGGTCAGCGTGAGAGTTGCAGGTCTTCCAGAGGTCTTTCTCAGCATCTGGAATGACAACAGGGCGTTCTTTCCACGCGGCGTGGACGTCATCCTTACTGCCGACGATCGTCTACTCTGTCTGCCCCGCACCACCACCATCGCCGGAGAGGAACCAGCATGTACGTAGCCGTCAAAGGTGGCGAGGCCGCCATCAACGCCGCTCACCAGCTGCTTGCGGACCGACGCCGCGGTGACCGGTCGCTGCCGTCCTTAACGATCGGACAGATTGTTGAACAGCTGACGCTCGCCGTGGATCGGGTGATGGCGGAGGCGTCACTCTATGATCGCGAGCTTGCGGCACTGGCCGTGCGGCAGGCGCGCGGCGACATGATTGAAGCGATATTCCTGCTG
>JAEWOP010000111.1 GCA_023399635.1 Pseudomonadota bacterium | reverse complement strand
ATCTAAGCTCATGGTCAAGCGAGCCCACCTCAAACCGAGAGACGGCATCGCCAGTGAAGCCAAAAGCCGCTTCTTCCACCGCGTTATCCCGCTCATACAGATAAGAAGTCCCGGCCAGCGGACCGGCCGTACGGCGCCGTGTGCCTGAAGAGCCGGCGGATTTTTCTAGGTGCTGCCAATAGGTCACGAATGAGGCTGCGTCTATCAAACCGCCGGATTCGGGAGCTTCGAAGTCATACTCGACTGACACCCGATCGCGCGCGGTGGCTTCCTCACCCGTGTAATCTGGCCGATAGAAGCCCAGGGTAGAAGATCCGGTCCCTTGAATAGTCCTGAGGTCGGTTTCGATCTCGCGCCGGAACCGTTCGATTGTGACCCCGATCCGGTGGCCACCCTCCAGTTCCTGCCTTGCTTTCAGCAAAATGTTGTTCTGATCGAACTCGGCAGGGTTTGCTTCCGTTCGCGCAAGACTCGTCCCTCCGACTGTCCCTTGCGTCTCCGTCTCGTGCCCTCTCCTGTAAGCGCCTTGAAGCAGTACTGACGTGCTACCGGATTCACGAGCCACCGCGAAGGAGCTTCCAATGCTACGGTCGGAGCTGTCGTAGGTGGATTTCCACAGCGCTCCCCAATGCCGTCCTTCACCAATCAAATCCTTCGGCTCCAACGTACTCAGGCTAAGCCCACCGCCCAACCCGCCGGAACCCAGTCGGCTTGAATCCGCTCCTTTAAGAACGTCTACCGCTGACAGAGACCCGAAGTCGAAGCTGTCCGTGCTGTCGCCGGTGGTGGTGGTTGGCGAATTGGTGCTGGAACGCGCCGCGTTCTGAAGGAACGGAATTGGGATCCCGTCAATGAGTGTTGTTATGCGTGCACCTCCCAATCCTCGGATGAACAATCCCCCTGATGTTCCGGGCCGCGTCCGGACGAAGTCCAGCGCAGGGTCCAGACGCGCGAGATCACTGATTTCTTGGACATCATGCTGGCGTAGTTGTTCAGCCGTAGTTCTTGCTGCCAGAGGCGTATCGGCCACATCACCCGCGGGTGCCTTCACACGCTGCCCCTTCACCACGATCGTCTCAAGTACCGTTGCCTCCACGGCGCCCTCCTGCGCTCGGGCGACGGGCGGAGAGAATACGAGCATCGCTGTGCACGCCAGCAGGACGTTCCTTGTCGATTGGGTGGTCATGGTATTCCTTTCTCGGACTACGTGCACACTCGCGCCGGCGCGCGAAAGCGCGCCGCTCGCCGAGCGGTTTCTGCTGGTGATGATGATGGGCGGCGATGGCAGCTGCCTCAGTTACGCCATCTAAAAAACATGATTGTTCCTGTCAAGATTAAACGTGAATTTGACACTCATGTTATTTGGCCGCGTTAACCGCCTTCTTTCAAATAACGAAGGTCGGATTGCCACGAGGTCCGTCCGCCTCTAATGGATAAAATCTGACCATATGTCGTAAACGAGCG
Organism: Pseudomonadota bacterium; assembly: GCA_023399635.1. Classification (GTDB taxonomy): domain Bacteria; phylum Pseudomonadota; class Alphaproteobacteria; order Rhizobiales; family Rhizobiaceae; genus Neorhizobium. The sequence continues at coordinate 1,678 of JAEWOP010000111.1, read as the reverse complement.
GAAGCACCTGCTATGGTAGGTGTTCAAGATCAAGTTGAAGTCGGGCAACCAGTGTCGGCTACCGGAACCGAAATAGCGGACAGGCAAAGATCCGTAAGCGGCGCTATTGCGAAGGCAAAATCCCGGGCGGAGGTTCTGGCTGCGCTGAAACTTGCTGCGACAGGCTTTGGGTTTTCCTACGTCACCCTGCTGATAAAGCCTGTCGGACAGGATGACAGGCTGGGAAGGCTCCTTGTCCACACCACCTTGCCCTCCGAATACATCCAGCAATTCGATGAAAGCGGCTATCTCGGACGCTGTTCGTGGATCACCAACCTTTTTCAGTCGATGTTACCGCGCACCTGGACGGTCGATGCCGTTGAACGCGATCAGACAGCTGGCGTGCCGACGGACCTGCCGCAACTGATGCGCCGCTTCGGCATCACTGCAACGGTCGCTATGCCGCTTCACTCATTGGACGGTGAGCGTTTCCTGTTGCGCTATGATGGCGAACGCAGTCCCGTCGAGCAGCATGAACTGAATGAGCTTGGCATGATATCGCTCCATGCCTTCGACGTCTTCGAGAGGCTGCGACGCGACGAGCGCTTCGCGCTGCCAAGCCCGCTCTCGACGCGCGAGCTGGAGGTTGTACGCTGGACGGCCCAAGGCAAGACCTCCGTGGAGATCGGCAGGATCCTTTCGCTGTCGGATCACACCGTCAATGCCCACATGACAAATGCCATCAAGAAGCTCGACTGCGTCAACCGCACGCAGCTGGTCGCCAAAGCCTTGCGCCTCGGCCTGATCAACTAGCCTGCAGTCAGCGGTCCAGGACCGAGCGGACCTCCACCAGATTCGAGCGGACACGCAGGATGTAAAAACCCATGGTCGCCAGGTGCGTCGGCATGATCCATCCGTCCTCACGACCATTGGAAATAATCGCAGGCTGGATGCGCAGCGAGGCGCGGAACTGAGAAAGCGTGTCGCTCCATAGCGGACCGAGATTGCGCTCACGGATCACCTGGGAGAAGTCCGCGCCGGCTGCCGAAAGAACCGCGTAATATCCGTAGAGTTGCCCATAGGCGAACCAGAACCGATCGTCGGCGCGGGTGTCGAACCAGCCACCATTGTAGTTCTCCGACCGCTCGCGCAGGATTGCCGAGGTGCTTCCCAGGTCGTTGGCGATGCGGTCGACGAATTGCACGAGGTTGTCAGCGCGGCTGTCGAAGGTTGCACCACATGTGCTCAGATCCGCGTTGAACTTGCGAAAACTGTCGATGGCCGCGCGGTAGTAGCTGGGGGTGGGCGTTTTCGGACCAAACGGACTCAGGCCGAAATACCAGGAATACTCGTCGAACTGGAGGTTGTTGCGGGCGTCCTGCAAGTCATTGCTGATGCCCGACGTGCCACGCACACGCGCCAGCGAGTCGACAAGCTCCACGGAAGTCCGGCGTACCGCCTGGTTCACCCCGCGCTGGAATGATGCCTTGTTGTCGAGGAAAGGCGTGTGGTCCCAGTCCATGCCAAACAATCCCAGACGGTAGAGCAGCATGGAAGAGATCCAGGCATTCTGGTTGACGTTGACGTCCGTGAGATCGGCAACGACGTCGACGATGGCCGACGACTGGCACTGTCTGGCGGCTGTCTGAGCTGCGCCCGCGGCGGCTGGTGCCGCCCCGCCAGGATCGGTATCTTTCGG
>JAEWOP010000217.1 GCA_023399635.1 Pseudomonadota bacterium | reverse complement strand
GTCACGAATTGCCACAGAAACCCCACCTCCGATCTCACATCTAGAAGGAAGAAGCGCTTGAGCCGCCTCGTCGTCGTTTCCAACCGGGTTACTCTTCCAGCGAAAGGGGGCGCAGCACCGGCCGGCGGGTTGGCGGTTGCCCTTCAGGCGGCGCTGGAAGAACGCGGCGGCATCTGGATGGGATGGTCGGGGAAGTCCAGCGGAGCGCGCGACCCTGAGCCGCTGGCGCTGCAGGAACACGGCAAGATCACCTATGCGTTGACCGACCTCACCAAGACGGATGTCGAGGAATATTACGAGGGCTTTGCCAACCGTGTGCTCTGGCCGATCTGCCACTACCGGCTGGACCTCGCCGAATATGGCCGCAAGGAAATGGCAGGCTACTTCCGGGTCAACCGCTTTTTTGCCCATCGCCTTGCGCCCCTTCTCCAGGAAGACGACGTCATTTGGGTTCATGACTACCACCTCATTCCGCTGGCAGCCGAGCTGCGGCAGATGGGTGTGAAGAACAGGATAGGCTTCTTCCTGCACATCCCATGGCCGCCCGCTGACGTCTTGTTCACAATGCCGGTGCATGAGGAAATCATGCGGGGGCTTTCACACTATGACCTCGTCGGCTTTCAGACCGACCATGACCTCTCCAATTTCGCGGGAGGCCTTGTTCGAGAGGGTATCGGGGAAGCCCAAGGCGACGGGTTGTTCAGTTCCTATGGTCGAACATTCAAAGGCGGCTCCTACCCTATCGGCATCGAGACCGCGGTATTTGCCGATTTCGCGACGAAGGCGGCCAAAAACATCATGGTCCGCAAGGCGCGACAGAGCATAGAGGGCCGCGACCTCATCATCGGCGTCGACCGCCTCGACTATTCCAAAGGTATCACCCAGCGGATCGACGCATTCGAGCAATTCGTCAAGGCCAACCCCGGGTACCACAACAAGGTAACCTATCTGCAGATCACGCCGAAATCGCGGTCCGAGGTTCCGGAATATGAGGCGATGCAGCGAACGGTGGCCGAGCAGGCCGGCCGGGCGAATGGCGCCATCGGAACGGTGGACTGGGTCCCCATCCGCTACATCAACCGCTCGATCGGCAGGCCAGTCCTAGCGGGACTTTACCGACTGGCCAGGATCGGGCTGGTGACCCCGTTGCGCGATGGCATGAACCTGGTTGCCAAAGAATACGTGGCGGCGCAGGATCCAGAGGATCCGGGCGTGCTCGTGCTTTCGCGCTTCGCGGGTGCGGCCCGCGAGTTGAACGGTGCGCTTCTCGTTAATCCGTATGATATCGAAGGCACCGCAAACGCGATCGCCCGTGGGCTCAGCATGTCACTTGAAGAGCGGCAGGAGCGTTGGCGCCGGATGATGGACCACCTGCTCGAGCACGACGTGATGCGTTGGTGCGACGACTTTCTTGCAGACCTCGCACCCGGGCGTTAGGGCCCGAAGTGAAGGCAAGCTTCTTGTCGACCTAAGCCATGCGACCTCCCCCTTGTGCTCAAAAGGAGGCGCAAGTCGTCAGCTTCGGCTCGATAGCAGGGTCAGGCCGCCTTCGCGACCTGATACTCCTTGATCGCCACCATCTTGATCGCAGGATAACGCTCCGCCTCATAACGCAGTGAGAACGCATCCTGCGCGAGAAAGACAGGATCGCCATCCAGATCCCGCGCGATGTCACCACGCTTTATTGTCAGGAACTTTTCCAACTCAGCCGGCTGGTCGGACGAAATCCAGCGGCAGACGGAAAAGCGCGACATCTCGAAGGAGACCGGCAGCGTGTATTCCGCCGAAAGCCGCTCCTTCAGCACGTCGAGCTGCAGTGCGCCGACGACGCCAACGATGGCGGGTGAGCCGTCCTCCGGCGAGAAAAGCTGCACGACGCCCTCTTCCGCCATCTGCTGCAGGGCTTCCTTCAGCTTCTTCGCCTTCATCGCGTCCTCCAGCCGCACGCGGCGGAGGATTTCGGGCGAGAAGTTCGGGACGCCCTGAAAGACGAGCTGCTCGCCTTCCGTCAACGTGTCACCGATGCGCAGCGTGCCGTGGTTCGGGATGCCGACAACGTCACCGGCAAAGGCCGTGTCGGCCAGTTGGCGCTGGGAGGCGAAGAAGAACTGCGGCGCGGTTAGGCCCATCTGTTTGCCGGTACGCGCAAGCCGCGCCTTCATCCCGCGCTCCAGCTTGCCGGAGCAGATGCGGGCAAACGCGATGCGGTCGCGGTGGTTCGGATCCATGTTCGCCTGGATCTTGAAGACGAACGCAGTCATCTTGTCTTCGCTGGCATGGACGGTGCGGATATCCGCCACCTGGTCGCGCGGCGGCGGCGCGTAAGCCCCCAAGGCGTTGATGAGGTCGCGAACGCCAAAATTGCGCAACGCCGAGCCGAAGAAGACAGGGGTCATGTGGCCTTCGAGGAAGGACTGCCGGTCGAAAGGACGGCACGCCTCCCTTGCGAGCTCGGTCTCCTCGACGAAGGCATCGCGCTCATTTTCCGGGAGCCGGTCGGCCACGCTCTGCGGTCCGTTCACCGGCAGCGGCTCCACCTGAGTATCGGAACCGCGGAAGGTGTTGTCGGCAAGATTGTAGGAGCCGCAGAAGGTCTTGGAACGCCCCACCGGCCAGGTGACGGGAGCCGTATCGAGAGCAAGCTTCTCCTCCACCTCGTCCAGGATCTCGAACGTATCCCGGCTTTCGCGGTCCATCTTGTTGACGAAGGTGATGATCGGAATGTCGCGCATGCGGCAGACTTCGAAGAGCTTCAGCGTGCGCGGCTCGATCCCCTTGGCGGCGTCGATCACCATGACGGCCGCATCCACAGCCGTCAGGGTACGATAGGTGTCGTCCGCGAAGTCCTCGTGGCCGGGCGTATCCAGGATGTTGAAGACATTGCCTTCATATTCGAACGTCATCACAGAGGTGACGACCGAGATGCCACGCTCGCGCTCGATCTTCATCCAGTCCGAGCGGGTCTGGATGCGATCCTTCTTCGCCTTCACCTCCCCGGCAAGCTGGATCGCGCCGCCGAACAGCAGCAGTTTTTCGGTGAGCGTCGTCTTACCCGCGTCCGGGTGCGCGATGATCGCAAATGTGCGGCGGCGGGAAACCGCCTCGGCGAGACTTTCAGCCATATCTGATAAATCCTGTGAGTTGCCGCGTATCTAGCGATTTGACCGCCTTTATGCAATTGAGCGAGCCAACAAAGGAGGCTGCCATGCGCGAGATCATCGGACCGCTCGTCACTCTCATCCGGCTGTCGCACGGCGAAGGTCTACCGCTGCCAGGCTATGAAACGCAGGGTGCAGCCGGCATGGACCTGCGGGCAGCACTGCCGGAAGGAGAAACGCTAACGCTTGAGGCAGGCGAACGCGCGCTGGTGCCTACTGGCTTCGTGTTCGAAATTCCTGATGGCTTCGAGGCGCAGGTTCGGCCCCGCTCGGGACTTGCCTTCAAGCACGGGATCACCTGCCTCAACACGCCCGGGACGATCGACAGCGATTACCGGGGGGAGGTAAAGGTGCTGCTGGTTAATCTCGGCCAGGAGAGCTTCGTGATTTCCCGCGGGATGCGAGTTGCGCAAATGGTGGTCGCACCGGTCGTCCAGGCTAGGGTTCAGGAGGCGCGGGAGACCAGCACGACGATCCGCGGCGCAGGCGGCTTCGGCTCCACGGGCGTCTGAGGAGCAAGCCCTGCCTCGGGAGGGTTGATGGCTGGAACAAATTTTCGCGCCGGCAAGGGGAATGACGCGGTCTTCGCTGGCCTTAGGCCGAGAGACGACCTAACTTGTCGGCAACCTAGGGAGAACATCATGGTAGATACCAAGAAGCCCGGCCGTGGCCGGATCTATTCCTCCATCACCGAGACCATTGGCGACACCCCTATCGTTCGCCTCGACAAGCTGGCGAAGGAAAAGGGCGTCAAGGCGAACCTGCTCGCCAAGCTCGAATTCTTCAATCCGATCGCTTCGGTCAAGGACCGCATCGGCGTGGCGATGATCGAGAGCCTCGAGGCAGAGGGCAAGATCACGCCTGGCAAGACCACGCTTGTCGAGCCCACGTCCGGCAACACCGGGATCGCACTCGCATTTGCCGCTGCAGCGAAAGGCTACAAGCTGATCCTCACTATGCCGGAGACCATGTCTATCGAGCGCCGCAAGATGCTCGCCCTGCTCGGCGCCGAACTGGTGCTGACGGAAGGCCCCAAGGGTATGAAGGGTGCAATCGCCAAGGCTGAGGAACTAGCTTCCACCTTGCCCGACGCAATCATTCCGCAGCAGTTCGAGAATGCCGCCAATCCGGAGATCCATCGCAAGACGACAGCTGAAGAGATCTGGAACGACACGGACGGCCAGGTCGACATCCTCGTGTCCGGCATCGGCACCGGCGGGACCATCACCGGAGTAGGCCAGGTCCTCAAGGGCCGCAAGCCTGAGGTCAAGGTGATTGCGGTCGAACCGACCGACAGTCCCGTCCTGTCCGGCGGCAACCCAGGGCCGCACAAGATCCAGGGCATCGGGGCCGGCTTTGCCCCCAAGATCCTCGACACAGGCATATATGATGAGGTCGTTACGATTTCCAATGATCAAGCCTTCGAAACCGCCCGGCTGGTTGCTCGGGTTGAAGGTGTGCCGGTAGGCATCTCATCCGGCGCGGCACTCGCCGCGGCGATCAAGGTGGGTAGCCGCGAGGAGAACGCCGGCAAGAATATCGTCGTCATCATTCCCTCGTTTGCAGAGCGCTATCTATCAACGGCGCTGTTTGAAGGCCTGGGTGGCTGACCATTACCGCGAGTAGCGGGATCACCCCCGCTTACTGCCTGCGAAGAAAGCCGAGCCTTGTGCTCGGCTTTCGACCATCCATCTGTCATGCGCCATCGGCCATCCGTGTCAGGCCGCAGCCGCCAGCCGTTCCCCGGCCATCCGATAGGAAATCGCCTCGGCCAGATGAATGCGGCCCACCGTATCGGCGCCGTCGAGATCGGCGAGGGTGCGCGCAACCTTGAGCACACGGTGATAGCCGCGAGCGGAAAATTTCAGCTTCTCCGCCGCATCCCGCAGCAGCTGCAGCCCGCCGGGATCAGGCTCGGCGATCTTTTCGATAAGAGACGTGGAGCAGCGAGCATTGGTCGTGACATGCGGCGCTCCAGCCCATTGAAAACGCTCCTGCTGTCGCTGCCGCGCGGCAGCCACGCGCTTTGCAACGTCTGCGCTCGCCTCTGCAGGACGCGGCCTGATGAGATCGGCCGCCGAGACCGCCGGCACATCAATGCGAATATCGATGCGGTCCATGAGGGGGCCGGAAATGCGACCCTGATAGTCTGACATGCATTTGGGACCGCGCGCGCATGTATGTCCGGGTTCGCCTGCCATGCCGCATCGGCAGGGATTCATCGCCGCAACGAGCTGAATACTGGCGGGGTAGGAGACGCGGTGGTTCGCACGGGCGATCACACACTCTCCGGTTTCAAGCGGCTGGCGCAGCGCATCCAGCACTTGAGGCGCAAACTCCGGGAACTCGTCGAGGAAGAGAATTCCATGATGGGCGAGCGACGCCTCCCCCGGCTTGGCCCGCAAACCGCCACCAACGAGGGCTGCCATGGTGGCGGAATGGTGTGGGGTGCGGAACGGGCGCCGGTCTGAGAGCTTCCCGCCTGAAAGCTGGCCGGCGATGGAGTGGATCATCGAGACTTCCAAGAGCTCGGCAGCAGAAAGCGGCGGCAGGATGGACGGAAGCCGTGCAGCCAGCATGGATTTGCCCGACCCTGGAGGGCCAACCATCAAGAGGTTATGGCCACCGGCAGCGGCCACCTCCAGCGCACGCTTCGCACTTTCCTGACCCTTGATGTCGATGAGGTCCGGCAGATTGGCCGGCAGTGCACGAACGGCCGGCTCGGGCCTGGACATCACCTGTGTGCCGCGGAAATGATTGGCAAGCGCGATCAGGCTGCGGGGCGCCAGGATATCGATGTCGGCACCCGCCCAGGCCGCTTCTGGGCCGCTGTCGTAGGGGCAAATCAGACCCTTGCCGAGCGCGTTCGCGCTGATCGCGGCAGGCAGTGCGCCAGCGACAGGAGCAAGCGTCCCATCCAGATTCAGCTCGCCGATCACGACGTAATCTGCAAGCGCATCCGCAGGAATGGCACCGAGTGCTGCCATCAGCCCGAGCGCGATCGCAAGGTCGAAGTGGGAGCCTTCCTTCGGCAAATCCGCCGGCGCCAGGTTGACCGTGACCTTCTTCGGCGGCAGCGACAGACCGGACGCATGAAGCGCTGCCTGGACCCGCTCGCGGCTCTCGGCCACTGCCTTGTCGGGCAGGCCGACGATCGGCATGAGGAGCTTCCCAGGTGAAACCATCACCTGCACCTCAACGGGAACGCCTTCTATGCCATGGAACGCAACTGTTGAGACCCGTGCCACCATATTCCCGCCTCCAACCTCATGTCCGAGGATCGCAAGATTACACGCCTTCCGCATCAGCGATTGCAATCTTGCATGGAAACAAGAATAAAACAAGAACATCCGTTGAACGAGTTCTCGCTCCCGCTGTGCTCAGGTTGCAAGCGGTTGTGGAACGCGAACAAAGAGGCTCTGGATGAGGAACAGCTAGCGGCGTTTCGCCTCGATCGCGTCCCACAGGAGCGCCGCAACGTCAGCTCCGCCGAACTTCTTCACCTCGCGGATACCTGTCGGCGACGTAACGTTGATCTCGGTCATGTAATCGCCGATCACGTCAATGCCGACGAAGATGAAGCCACGTTCGCGCAAGGCCGGCCCGATCCTCGCACAGATCTCGCGGTCTCGAGCGGTCAGTTCTACAGCTTCCGCCCGGCCACCGACATGCATGTTGGAGCGGCTGTCGGTTTCCGCCGGCACCCGGTTGATGGCCCCAACCGGCTCCCCGTCGACCAGCAGGATGCGCTTGTCGCCCTTGCGCACGGCCGGCAGATAGGCCTGGGCGATATAGGGTTCGCCGCGATAGACCTGCTCGAACATTTCGAGCAGCGAGGTGAAGTTGCGGTCGTCGCGGGCGGAGTGGAAGACTCCCGCGCCACCATTGCCATAGAGCGGCTTGAGGATGATGTCGCCCATCTCCTGCCGGAAGCGGGCGATCTCCTGCGGGTCGCGGCTGATCAGGGTGGCCGGCATAAGATCCGCGAATTCCGTGACGAAGATCTTCTCCGGGGAGTTGCGGACCCAGGCGGGGTCGTTCACCACCAGCGTCTTCGGGTGTATGCGCTCCAGCAGATGCGTCGAGGTGATGTAGCCCATGTGAAAGGGCGGGTCCTGGCGCAGGTGGATCACATCCATCGTCGACAGATCAACCCGCTCGCGCTCGCCCAGCGTGTAGTGGTCGCCCTTAACGTCACGGACCTGCATCGGCTCGACGGCGGCAAAGATCTTGCCGTCGCGCATGGTCAGACGATCCGGGGTATAGTGGAACAGCTCGTAGCCACGCGCTTGCGCTTCCAGCGCCATGGCAAAGGTGGAATCCCCAGCAATGTTGATGCTGGAGACATGGTCCATCTGGAATGCGACCTTGCGAATGCTTGCCATCGTCCCTACCCCTTCGGAAATGCCCGCCTGATGTAGGACGACAAATCGTCAAAGGCAACGGCTGCAGCGCCTCCCCTCAGGCGACTTCCATGAGGGACGTCTGACTTGCGGGAGCCTTCGCCGGCGCATGGAGGCGCTTTCCCGTCTCCCGTGTGAAGAAATGCAGCCGCCGCGGATCGATCACGAGCTTCATCTCGTCGTCGAGCGCGACGTCGAGAGCCATGGCCGCCGTCAGCGCCTGGTCTCCGACATGGCCGTGGACCAGACGTTGCGAGCCGAGTTCCTCGACATAATCCAAGCGGAACAGCAGGCCGTCCTCATCCGGCGAAGCGACCCGCAGGTCTTCGGCACGCAGCCCTATGGTGACCTCGCCGGACGTCGGTGCGTGCCCGCCCAGGGTCAGAAGTGATGGCCCGACCGCCAGCCGGTCGCCGTGCAGTTCGCCCTGCACGAGGTTCATGGGTGGCGAGCCGATGAAGCTCGCGACGAAGGTGGAGGCCGGCTGGTGGTAGACCTCCAGGGGGGCGCCGATCTGCTCTATGCGGCCACCATTCAGCACCACCAGGCGGTCCGCAAGCGTCATCGCCTCGAGCTGATCGTGGGTGACGTAGATGGAGGTCGTGGCGAGGCGGCGCTGCAGGCGCTTGATCTCACCACGCATGGAGACGCGAAGCTTGGCATCGAGGTTGGAGAGCGGCTCGTCGAACAGGAAGGCGGCTGGCTTACGCACGATGGCGCGGCCCATGGCGACGCGCTGGCGCTGGCCGCCGGAGAGCGCGCGCGGCTTGCGGTCGAGATACTGGTCGATCTCCAGCATCCGTGCCGCCTCGGCGACACGCGCATCGATATCGGAGCGCGGCGTATTGCGGTTCTTCAGCCCATATTCCAGATTCTGCCGCACCGTCATGTGGGGGTAGAGCGCGTAGTTCTGGAACACCATGGCGATATCGCGCTCGGCGGGCTCGACCGTGTTGACGGTGCGGCCGCCGATCTTCACCTCACCCTCGGAAATCTCCTCCAGCCCCGCCACCATGCGCAGAAGCGTCGACTTACCGCAGCCACAGGGGCCGACCAGCACGATGAACTCTCCGTCCCGAATGCTGATGTCGACGGAGTGCACGGCCTTGTTGCCGCCGGCGTAGATCTTGGAAACCTGGTTGATGTCGATGGATGCCATGACACGTGTCCCTTACTTGTCGCTTTCGGTCAGGCCCTTGA
>JAEWOP010000190.1 GCA_023399635.1 Pseudomonadota bacterium | reverse complement strand
CGAAGGCATGCACTCGATCGAACACATCAAGCGGTTCACGACGAACGGCATGGCATCCGACCAGGGCAAGCTCTCCAACATGCACGGGCTGGCGATCGCCGCAGAAATGCTCGACCGGCCGATCCCCCAGGTCGGCCTCACGACCTTCCGTGCCCCCTATACGCCGGTCACCTACGGCACGCTGGTGGCGCATTCCCGCGGCGAACTTTTTGACCCCGCTCGCAAGACGCCGATGCACGAGCTTGAAGCGGCCGAGGCTGCCGAATTCGAGGATGTCGGCAACTGGAAGCGCGCCTGGTATTTTCCGCGGCGCGGCGAGGACATGGCGACCGCGGTCAACCGCGAGTGCCGCACCGTCCGCGACGTCGCAGGCGTGTTCGATGCCTCGACGCTCGGGAAGATCGAGGTGGTCGGGCCGGATGCGGCGCAGTTCCTCAACCTCCTCTACACCAACGCCTGGGACACGCTGCAGCCGGGTAAGTGCCGCTACGGGATCATGACCCGCGAGGACGGCTTCATCTATGATGACGGTGTGGTCGGGCGGCTGGCCGAGGATCGCTTCCACGTCACCACGACGACCGGCGGCGCACCGCGCGTTCTCCATCACATGGAGGACTATCTCCAGACCGAGTTCCCGCACCTGAAGGTGTGGCTGACCTCGACCACAGAGCAATGGGCGGTGATCGCGGTGCAGGGGCCAAGGGCGAGGGAGATCATCCAGCCGTTCGTCGAGGGCGTCGACATCTCCAACGAGGCCTTCCCGCACATGAGCGTGGCCGAGTGCACGGTCATGGGCGTTCCGGCCCGACTCTTCCGCATGTCGTTCACCGGTGAGCTCGGCTTTGAGGTCAATGTCCCCGCCGATTATGGACCGGCAGTCTGGAAGGCGATCTGGGAACGGGCGAAGGGCTTGGGCGCCTGCCTCTACGGTACTGAGGCCATGCACGTGCTGCCCGCCGAAAAGGGCTACATCATCGTAGGCCTGGACACCGACGGGAGGGTGACGCCGGATGATGCGGGTCTCGGCTGGGCGGTTTCGAAGAAGAAGACGGACTTCGTGGGGATCCGCGGCCTGAAGCGGCCCGATCTCGTCCGGGAAGGCCGCAAGCAACTCGTGGGGCTTCGCACCAACCGGCCAAGCGATGTGCTGGAAGAGGGGGCGCAGATCGTTGCGGACCCGAACCAGCCGAAGCCGATGACCATGCTCGGCCACGTCACGTCAGCCTACTGGTCGGAGAACTGCGGCCGCTCGATCGCCATGGCCCTCGTCGCCGGTGGGCGGTCGCGGATCGGCCAGACGCTTTATGTGCCGATGCAGGACAGGACGATTGCCGTGGAAGTGACCGACACCGGGTTCTTCGACAAGGAAGGAGGCCGGATCCATGGCTGATCTCGCGCAACGCACGCTGCCGCTTGCCGGCGTCCATGGCGGTTCCGCAAGCGTGAGGCTGACGCCGGCCCAACCGGCCGAGCGGATATCGCTGCGGGCCCGGGTAGAGGACGTGGCTGCCCTGTCACAGGCGCTTGGCGTCGATCTGCCCACCAACCCGAAGATGTCCGCCTCCGCGAACGGGCGCACTGCGCTGTGGCTCGGGCCGGATGAGTGGCTGGTGATCGAGGAGGGCGGCGCCTCCGTTGCGGACGGTCTGGTGGCCGCCTGTGCGGCGTCCGGTGTCGTTCACTCCGCTGTCGATGTCTCGCACCGTAATACGGCGATTGTCGCCGAGGGTTCGGGCGCCGCGGCAGCGATCAACGCGGGTTGCCCGCTGGACCTGTCGCTGAAGAGCTTCCCGGTCGGCGCCTGCACGCGCACGATCTTCGGCAAGATCGAGATCGTGCTGCTCAGGACAGGTGAAGAGGCCTTCCGGGTTGAGGTCTGGCGGTCGTTCTCGGACTACGCGTTCAGCCTCCTGGCGGAGGGTGCAGTGGACGCGGCGATCTAGGAGCCTGTCTACGCTTCAGTCGCCAGGCTGACGGCTCCTGTGCTTGTGAGCGGGTTGCGCTTGGTCACGACCAGCCCTTCCACTTCACCCATCGGCCGTGGAAGTCGGCGCGGCCCAGTTCCTGCCGTTCGCCACCCGGCCAGATCTGCAAACTGATAGCGGCGCCGTCGGTGTGGCTGTCGGCTTCCATTGCCAGACGCGCGAGAGGAGTGTCTGGCGTGGCACGACTGCCCGCGTCAGCGATGATGGTCTCCCCCTTCGCCTGATCTTCAGCCGGAAAATACTGCCATGCCACCGTGTGATACAGAACCCGCACGGCACCTTCCTCCGGCCGTGCCAGCACTTCGGGGAGCCAGGAGAGCGCATCCTTCCGCTCCACGGTCGGCGGTGCGGGAGCCGCAAGCGCTATTGCTGCGCGCAGCCGTTCGATGCGCTCCTGCTGGTCGGCCCAGACATAGGACATCAGGCGTAGTCGGTCATCCGGCGAGGTCGGGTCGAGCGGGTTGAGATCGCAACCCAGGCGATGGCGGACGCGAATGTCGGGCAGCGGTGGGTTCGGCCCCTCCCAATCCGGGGCCAGTTGTACCGGTGAAGCCGGGTCGCCCCAGTCAAGCGTGCCGAGGCGGTAGCGATATCGATCCCACTGCAGGTTGAGCCCCGCACTGGCGCCGATTTCGAAGAGGTCGAGCGGCTTGTCAAAGAGCGCTGCAATCGTCAGCAAACCAGGAAGCAGGACGCATGATCGTCGGATTTCGTTTGTCTGGGGCGCCGACTTTAGTCCCTCGAGGACGAATTTCTGGTGGCGGTTCATTGCCGCATCCATTGCTCTCCACAGCGCATCATCGGCAACATCATGAGGCGGATAAACGGCCTGCAGGTCCGCACTCTCCCCGAATAGAACCAGTGCGTGGAGGACGCCGGCAAGGCGCAGAGGAAGAGCATCGCAGCCGCCGGAGGCGTCGCCCGGCCACTCGAGAATCGCACGACCGACCACGCCGGAGGTGCTGAGCTTGGCCGCAGCCATTCGGCACAACCGTGCGGTAAACGGCGAGCCGAGCATCTCGCACGCACGCGCCTGACGTTCGAAGCTCTCGCGAACGCCTTCTTCTCGATCCATGCAAAAGGTCCTCAGAGGGAAAGCGCCAGGCTTTTCTCGCGCTCGATATACTCGCGCTGCTTGTCGGTAATATAGTCGCGGGTAATCGGGGCTGCATCGCGGGTACGAGACATCTGCATCTGAAAGACGAGCTGGCTGCCGCCACGGAACATCATCTCGGCGCTGACAAGGTAGAATTCCCACATCCGGGCAAAACGCTCGTCATACATGGCCACCACCTGCTCGCGGTTCTTTTCAAAGCGTTGCCCCCAGTGGGAAAGGGTGGTGGCGTAGTGGACGCGCAGAAACTCCAGGTCCATGACCCACAGGTTGTTGCGCTCGACACTGTCGAAGACCTCCGAGAGTGCCGGTGAGTAGGCGCCCGGGAAGATGTATTTGCGAAGCCAGGGGCTCGCCATGCCGGGCGGGCTCATGTGACCGATAGAGTGCAAGAGCGCGATGCCATCATCCGGCATCAGGGCATTGAGATGGCCGAAGAACTCATCATAGCGGTGCACGCCGACATGCTCGAACATGCCGACGGAGACGATCCGGTCGAAGCTGTCGTCAACGTCGCGGTAATCGCGGAGCTCGAACTTTACCCTGTCTGCCAGGCCAGCCTCCTGGGCTCTTTGCGAGGCAAGCTTCTGTTGTTCCTTTGACAGCGTGACACCGGTGACCTGTACGTTTTCCAGCTTCGCCAGGTAGAGCGCCAGATCTCCCCAGCCGCAGCCGATGTCGAGCACACGCATGCCCTCGCGCAGGCAGAGCTTGGAAGCAAGAAGCCGCAACTTGTTGCGTTGCGCCTGTTCCAGCGTTTCCGTCGGCTCGCGGAAATAGGCGCAGGAATAGAGCATGTTTTCGTCGAGGAAGAGTTTGTAGAACTCGTTGCCCAGGTCGTAATGGTGCGCCACGTTTCGCTGCGCTTCGCCCTTGGCATTGGACTGCTGGCGCTTGCGAAAGCGCATCTTGATTGCCCGCAAGGCCTTTTGCAGAGGGTAGGACCCCAGAGCCAGACGGTTATGGGCAAAGAGCGTAAGGAAATCGCGGAGGGTGGAGCCTTCCACGAACCGCATCCTGCCGTCCATATAGGCCTCGCCCGCGGCAAGCTCGGGATTGAACACCAGCGACCGGTAGAGCCGTTTGTCGCTGAGCACCATCGTCACCTCCGGCCCCGGTTCGCCCGCGAAGATGTGGCGTTTGCCGTCGGCATCGATGATGGTGAGGCGTCCTTTGCGGACAAAGGACTTCATCATGTGGGAAAGCGGAAACATCAGACCTCGCATATCGAAATTGGACGATAGGGATGGGATGCGTATGCTTTTCTTCGACCTTAGATCTCCGGTGGCCGATCCTTGGGATCGAACTGGACGATGGTGATCCAGCAGGCGGTCAGCGCCGGCTTTTTCTCATTCTCGATTTCCACCGACACGTCATAGGTGGTCATCAGCATGCCGGCTCCGCGAAAACGGCACCCGCTCAAGGTGAAGTGGCCCCGGATACGACTGCCGGACCTCACCGGCGACATAAAGCGGATCTTTTCAAACCCGTAGTTCAGCCCCATGGTCTGCTCCCGGATCTTCGGCAGACAGTCGAAATTCATTGCCGACATCAGGGAGAGCGTCAAGAACCCATGGGCGATGGTGCCTCCGAAGGGACTTTCGGCGGCAGCGCGAGCGGGATCAACATGGATGAACTGATGATCCAGCGTGGCATCGGCAAACTTGTCGATCATCTGTTGATCAACAGTGATCCATTCCGAAATTCCAAGAACCTCACCCACCAGACCGGGTACATCAGCCAGCGAGATTTCTCGCACCATGTTTCCTCACAAACGTCCGTTGCGTTGGAACTAATCTACAGACTTTACGCGCGATGGGTAGCAGGCGCGTGCAGTGCAACGTCAGGCGGCAATGCAGAAGGTGACGGATCTGGGAGAGACGCTTCCATTCCAGGTGGCGCCGTCGGGATAGATGCGCCAGCCGGCGCGGGGGAGGTCAAAGGTTTGGGCGGACCGCGTGCGGTTGAAGACAACGGCGAGATAAACGTCCCGCTTCGTCTCGCGATCGAGCGTCTTCAGTACCACGGTCAATGCTGATGCCTCGGGATGTTCCCAGTCCTCCTGCGTCATCGGCTGGCCCGCTGCATTGAACCAGTCGATCTCATCGCCAGCGTCGGCAAAGAAGCTGTCATCAGAAAAGACAGCAAAGCGGCTGCGCAGGGCTGAAAGCGTTGCTGTGTGATCGATCAGCGCCTCGTCAAGCGCCTTCCAGTCCATCCAGGTGATCGCGTTGTCCTGGCAGTAGGCGTTGTTGTTGCCACGCTGGCTGCGCCCGGCCTCGTCGCCCATAGTCAACATGATGGCGCCCCGGGTGGAAAAGAGCGTCGAGAGCAGCGCCATTGCGTCACGGCGGCGTGCCTCAACAACCTGCGTGTCGTCCGTCGCACCCTCCACCCCGTTGTTCCAGGAGAAGTTGTCGTGGTGGCCGTCGCGGGTCTGGTCGCCCTTCGCATGATTATGACGCTCCTCATAAGACACCATGTCCATCAGCGTGAAGCCGTCATGGGCGGCAATGAAGTTGACGCTGCGGGTATGGTGGTGGCCGTGGCGGGCAAAGATATCCCCCGAGCCGGCAAGCCGGGTAGCCAGATCACCGATCGTCCAGCGGTCGCCGCGCCAGAAGCGGCGTATGTCGTCACGGGCCCGGTCGTTCCATTCGAGGAAGGGCGGAGGGAAGTTGCCCAGTTGGTAGCCTCCGGGGCCGATGTCCCAGGGCTCGGCGATCATGATTCGGGCGGAAAGGATCGGGTCCTCGATCATGGCTTTCAGTGTTTCGCTCTGGGCGGAAAAGCCATGCTGCGTGCGTCCGAGGATCGGCGCAAGGTCGAAGCGGAAACCATCGATCCCGGCATGCCGTACGAAGTGGCGCAGGCTGTCGAGGATCAGCCGGCGGACGAAGGGATTGTCGCAGGCGACGGTGTTGCCGGTGCCGGTGTCGTTGACCAGCGTTCCGGGATGTCCCTCGACGTGTCGAAAGCAGGCGAGGTTGTCGAGGCCGCGCAAGGAAAGCGTTGGGCCAGCGCGGTCGCTCTCGCCGGTATGGTTGAAGACGAGGTCGAGGATGACGCCGATGCCGGCCTCGTGCAGTGCCGCGACCGCTTCGCGCAGTTCGGTCACCCCGCCCGGGCATAGCCGCGGGTCGAGCGCCATGAAGCCGACCGGGTTGTAGCCCCAGCCGTTGGTGAGGCCGAGCGGCGGCAGGTGGCGTTCGTCGATCCACGCGGTGATCGGCATCAGTTCGACCGCGTTCACACCGATGCGCTTCAGGTGGGCGATAACCGATGGGTGGGCGAGGGCGGCGACTGTTCCACGCTGATGTTCGGGCACGTCCGGGTGGAGCATGGTGAAGGGGCGGACGGCTACTTCGTAGATCAGCCCGCCGGTTCGGAAGCGAGGCGCTTCCCGCGTTGTGGCTGGATGTTGCCGAACGATCGCCTTCGGCATCAGGGTCGCGGTATCGACCCCGTGCGCTGCAAGCCTCCCGTCGTAGACGAAGGGGCGGTCGATCTCCGCCGCGTATGGGTCGAGAAGAAGCTTCGACGGATCGAACCATAGCCCCTGTTGCGGATCGTAGGCGCCGTTTGCGCGGTAGCCGTAGCGGGCACCTTCTCTGAGGCGGGGAACAGAAACGCGGTGGACGCAATCCTCGCCTCGATCCATGGGCAACCGGGCAAGCTCCCGATTGCCGCTATCGTCAAACAGGCAAAGGTGAAGACGATCTGCATGCCCAGACCAAACCGCAAATTCGGCGTCGCTCTCGCTGATATGGACGCCGCCCTGGGCTCGCTCGTGCTTCATGCTCAGGTAATAACCGTTGGACCCTGTCGGCCCGTGCGCTTGGCGATCTCCGCAATCGCGTCGGCGACGGAAATCAGATCTGCCAGCGCGGCCTGGGTTTCGGTATCATGACGAGAGGCATCGGGTTCATACCGCTCCACATAGACGCGCAGGGTGGCTCCCGAGGTGCCGGTACCGGAAAGGCGGAAGACAACGCGGCTGCCGCCTTCAAAGAGGATGCGGATGCCCTGCTTCGTGCTGACGGAGCCGTCGATCGGATCGGTGTAGGAGAAGTCGTCCGCCGCCTCGACCTTCAGGTCACCGAAGCTCTGGCCGGGCAGCGATGACAGCTTCTCGCGCAGCGCGTCCATCAAACCGTTGGCGGCGTCGGTATCGACCTCCTCGTAATCGTGCCGGGAATAATAGTTGCGGCCATATTCGGCCCAGTGCTTGCGGACGATGTCCGCCACGCCTTCCTTGCGGGCGGCGATGATGTTCAGCCAGAAGAGGATGGCCCACAGGCCATCCTTCTCGCGCACGTGATCAGATCCGGTGCCGAAGCTTTCCTCGCCGCAGACGGTGACCTTGCCGGCGTCCATCAGGTTGCCAAAATATTTCCAGCCGGTTGGCGTCTCGTACATGCCGATGCCGAGCTTTTCCGCGACACGATCGGCAGCCGCACTCGTTGGCATGGAGCGGGCGATGCCGGCGATGCCTTTTGCGTAGCCGGGGGCGCACTTGGCATTGGCAGCGATGATGGCGAGGCTGTCGGACGGAGTGACGAACATGCCTTTGCCGACCACCATGTTGCGGTCACCGTCGCCATCGGAGGCGGCGCCGAAGTCGGGGCCATCGGCGCTCATCACGTCGTCATAGAGCTCCTTTGCGTGGACGAGGTTCGGGTCCGGGTGGTGGCCGCCGAAATCGGGAAAAGGCGTCGCGTTACGAACGGAGCCCGTGGGCGCGCCAAGACGCTTCTCGATGATCTCCTTTGCATAGGGGCCGGTAACAGCACCCATGGAATCCATTGCGATGCGGAAGCCGCCGGAGATCAGATCCCAGATGGCGTTGAAATCGAACAGGCTCTCCATCAGTTCGGCGTAGTCGGCGACCGGATCTATGACTTCCACGGTCATGCCGGCGAGCTCAAAGCTGCCGACCGTGTCGAGGTCGACGTCGGGTGCGTCGGCAATCTTGTACTCGCTGATGATCTTGGAGCGCTCGAAGATCGCTTCCGTGATCTTCTCCGGTGCCGGGCCGCCATTGCCGATATTGTACTTGATGCCGAAGTCCTCGTTCGGCCCGCCCGGATTGTGGCTTGCCGACAGGATGATGCCGCCGAAGGCACCATACTTGCGGATGATGTTGGATGCAGCCGGCGTGGACAGGATACCGCCCTGGCCGACCATCACCTTGCCGAAGCCTGCGGCCGCGGCCATTTTCAGGACCTTCTGGATGACCTCGCGGTTGTAGTAGCGGCCATCGCCTCCGACTACCAGAGTCTTGCCTGCAAAGCCCTCGAGCGAGTCGAAGATCGACTGGATGAAGTTCTCCGCGTAGTTCTCCTGTGCGAAGACGGGCACCTTCTTGCGGAGCCCGGAAGTGCCGGGCTTCTGGTCCTTGTAGGGGGCGGTCGCAACGGTCCGGATCATCGTCTTATCGGCCTTTCGTGGTCAGTCGGGTGTAGAGTGCGGCATAGACGCCCGCGCTCTTGTTCCAGGATACATCGGATTTCATGCCCTGCTTCTGCATGCCGAGCCAAGCCTTCTGATCGGCATAGAGGCGGAAGATGCGGGCAAGTGCGCGGCGCAGGCCGTCGGTCGTCGTCGGGGCGAAGCCGATGCCGGTAGCGACCTTTGCGGCAAGGGCTGCGGGATTGGCATCGATGATCGTGTCGTTGAGGCCACCAGTGCGGGTAACGACCGGAATGCATCCGTAGCGCAACCCGTAAAGCTGTGTCAGGCCGCACGGCTCGAAGCGTGAAGGAATAAGGATGGCATCACAGCCCGCCTGCATCAGGTGCGACAGCGGCTCGTCGTAACCGGTGATGATCGAAATTCGTCCGGGGTTGTGCGCGGCCGCATGACGAAACGCGTCCTCAAGCCAAGGCTCGCCGGAGCCGAGAACAGCAAGCCGGCCACCTTGGCTGACAAGATCCCTGACGCAGTCTGCCAGCAGATCCATGCCCTTTTGCCCCGTCAGTCGCGAGACGACGCAAAACAGCGGGCCATCGTCCTCCTCCAGCCCGAAACGTTCGGCGACGGCGCGCTTGTTTTTTCGGCGGTTCTTGAGGTTGCCTGCGCCGTAATTTGCTTCGATGAGCGGGTCACGCTCCGGATCCCAGACGTCGGCGTCGATGCCATTGACGATGCCATGCAGATCGCCGGCGCGAGAGGCGAGCACGCCTTCCATGCCCATACCAAATTCTCCGGTCAGGATCTCTTCGGCATAGGTGGGGCTGACCGTGCTAACCGCCGTCGCCGCCTGGACGCCTGCCTTCAGGTAGCCGACGCCGCCCCAGTACTCCACGCCTTCGATGGAATAGGCATCAGGCGGAAGGCCGAGATGGGGAAAGATGTCGACGCCGTAGCGACCCTGGAAGGCGATGTTGTGGATCGTCATCAGGCTCGGCGGCGCCGGCCTGCCGGCGTAGCGCAGATAGGCGGGAAGCAGTCCTGTCTGCCAGTCGTGCACATGGACAAGATCGGGCCGCCAGCCGTCAAGCCGTCCCAGCGCGATGTCAGCGCCTGCGCGCGAAAGTGCGGCAAAGCGGCGCCAGTTGTCGGGGTGGTCTTGCCCGTCCGTCCCGAGATAGGGACCGCCTGGGCGGTCAAACAGTGCGGGGGAGTCGAGGACGAAGAGGTCGAGACCGTTGTGCTCCCCCTCGAGCACCGTCGCCGGCTGTCCCATGAGATCATCGAGATGGAGGCAGGGCGTGAACCCTTTGACCGCTGTCATGATCGCCGGATAGCCGGGGACGAGCGTGCGTGTCCGGATACCCTGCTGGCGCAGCGCAAGCGGCAGCGCGCCGACCACGTCGGCCAGGCCTCCAGTCTTGATCAGCGGATAGATCTCGGATGCGACCGAAAGGACATTCATGCGGTGCTACAGATCCAGTTTGTCGATCATCGGCTGGGTGATGAGGCAGATGCCGCTTTCCGTGCGGCGGAAGCGCCTCGCATCGAGCTCTGGATCCTCCCCGACAACGAGCCCCTCCGGAATCGTCACATTGGAATCGATCACGACGTTGCGAAGCTGCGCGCGGCGCCCGACCCTGACATTCGGCAACACCACCGCCCCATCAAGCCGGGAATAGGAATTGGCGCGCACGCCAGTGAAGAGCAGGCTTCGATTGAGGCTAGAGCCGGAAATGATGCAGTCGCCGGAGACCACAGAGGAGATGGCCGAACCGCGACGGTCCTCATCGTCATGGACGAACTTGGCCGGCGGCGTGATCTCCGCATAGGTCCAGATCGGCCACGACTTGTCGTAGATGTCGAGCTCCGGAAGGATGGCCGTCAGGTCGATATTGGCCTGCCAGTAGGCATCGATGGTGCCGACGTCGCGCCAGTAGGACTCGCGCTCGAAATCGGACCGGACGCAGGATTTGGCGAAACGGTGAGCGACCGCTTTGCCGTTCTTGACGATCCAGGGGATGATGTCCTTGCCGAAGTCGCGGTTGGAGGATGGATCGGCGGCATCGCGCTTCAGCGCCTCGAACAGGAACTTCGTGTGGAAGACGTAGATGCCCATTGAGGCGAGAGCAAAATCCGGCTTGTCTGGCATGCCCGGAGGATCGGCCGGCTTTTCAACGAACGCGATGATCTCGTCCTTTTCGTTGACGTGCATGACCCCGAAGCCTGTCGCTTCCATGCGCGGCACTTCGAGGCAACCGACCGTGACATCTGCGCCGGAATCCACATGCTGCTGGAGCATGTATTCGTAGTCCATCTTGTAAACGTGATCGCCGGCCAGGATGACCATGTATTCCGGGTTGTGGGTCTCGATGATGTCGATGTTCTGATAGACGGCATCGGCGGTGCCTTCATACCACTGCGTTTCCGAGACGCGCTGTGACGCCGGGAGAATGTCGAAACTCTCGTTTCGCTCCGGTCGCAGGAAGCTCCAGCCGCGCTGCATGTGGCGAAGCAGCGAGTGCGCCTTGTACTGGGTGGCGACCCCGATGCGGCGGATGCCCGAATTCAATGCGTTGGAGAGTGCAAAGTCGATGATGCGCGCCTTGCCGCCGAAATACACGGCTGGTTTGGCGCGCCGGTCGGTCAGTTCCTTCAACCGGCTGCCGCGGCCACCGGCAAGCACATAGGCCATGGCATCACGGGCCAGCGGTTGGTACCTTTTGTCGTCCATAGTTCCCCCCTTACTTACGCCTGTTCCAATTCAAGCATGATGGTTGCCAGCGGCGGCAATGTCATCGTTGCGGTTATCGTTCCTCCTGCATCGACGGCGAGCACGCGGCCTCCATTGCCCTTGCCGCTGCCGCCGTAGATTTCGGCATCCGTGTTGAGTATCTCACGCCAGCGCCCCCCAACGGGCAAGGGAATGCGATGGTTCTCCCGGTGAACCGGGGTGAAGTTGGTGATGACGGCGACCGGCTTTTGCCCCGGCGCCATGCGGAGCCAGGCGAAGACCGAGTTGTCGTGATCGTCCGCGACCAGCCATTGAAAGCCCTCCGGCTCACAGTCGCGCGCATGCAAGGCGGGCTTCGACCGGTAGGCGCTGTTGAGGTCACGCACGAGCCGGCGCATGCCTTCGTGCTGGTGATAATGCAGCAGGTTCCAGTCGAGCGATCGCTCCTCGCTCCATTCACGCCACTGGGCAAATTCCTGCCCCATGAACAAGAGCTTCTTGCCAGGATAGCCCCACATGAAACCATAGTAGGCGCGCAGGTTGGCGAATTTCTGCCAGTCGTCGCCGGTCATCTTGGCAATCAGCGAGCCTTTGCCGTGTACCACCTCGTCGTGGCTCAGCGGCAGTACGAAGTTTTCGGAGAAGGCGTAGACAAGCCCGAAGGTGATCTCGCTGTGGTGGTGTTTGCGGTGGATGGGCTCACGGCTCATGTAGCTCAGGGTGTCGTGCATGAAGCCCATGTTCCACTTGAAGCCGAAACCAAGCCCGCCTTCGTGGACCGGGTGCGACACCTTGGGCCAAGAGGTGGATTCCTCCGCGATGGTCATGACGCCTGGATGATTGGCGTAGGAAAGCGTGTTGAGTTTCTGCAGGAAGCGGACGGCTTCCAGGTTCTCGCGGCCGCCATACTCGTTGGGTATCCACTCGCCGTGCTTGCGCGAGTAGTCGAGGTAGAGCATCGAGGCCACCGCATCGACGCGCAGTCCGTCCAGATGGAATTTTTCGGCCCAATAGAGCGCGTTGTTGATCAGGTAGGACAGGACTTCAAGGCGGCCGAAATTGTAGATCGCCGTGTTCCAGTCCGGATGGAAACCCTTGCGAGGGTCCTCATGCTCGTAAAGGGCCGTGCCATCGAAGTGGCTGAGGCCGTGCTCGTCCGTGGGAAAATGGGCGGGCACCCAGTCCAGAATGACGCCGATCCCGACCTTGTGGCAGCCGTTGACGAAGCGGGCAAAGCCTTCCGGATCACCGAAACGGGCAGACGGAGCATAAAGCCCGGTTGTCTGGTAGCCCCAGGACGGGTCGTATGGATGTTCGGTAACGGGTAGAAATTCGATATGGGTGAAGCCCATGTCCGTGACATAAGGGATCAGCCGCGAGGCAAGCTCATCCCAGGACAGGAAGCTTCCATCATCACGCCGCTGCCAGGAGCCGGCATGAACCTCGTAGATGGAGATCGGCTGGCGGCGGTGGTCTGCCTGGTCCCAGTGGCGCCGGTGGGCCTCGTCTTCCCATTCCTGCTTGAGTTCCGGGGTCGTCACCGATGCATTCTTTGGGCGAAGCTCCGCCCGTCGTGCAAAAGGGTCGGCCTTCAAGGGCAGCAGATCGCCGTCCTTCCCGACGATCTCGAACTTGTAGGACGAGCCGGCGGGGACATCTGGCGCAAAGATCTCCCAGATCCCGGTGTCGATGCGAAGGCGCATGACGTGGCGACGGCCGTCCCAACCGTTGAAATCGCCCACCACCGACACACGCTTTGCATTGGGCGCCCAGACCGCGAAGTGGAAACCGTCCACCCCTTCGTGGCGGATCGGGTGCGCGCCCATCTTGTCGAAGAGACGCAGATGCGAGCCTTCGCGCACGAAGTAGTCGTCCATGGGGCCGAGCACCGGACCGAAGCTGTAGGGCTCGGTCACCGCCCATTCGTCGTCGCCGCGGCGAGCGCGGTAGCGAATTGGCCGAAGGTCGTCGGCCGTAACGGGTCCTTCAAAGAAACCGGCATCGTGACGCTGCTTCAATTCTCCCAGCCGCGTGCCGTCGAGGGCGAAGACGGCAACAGCCTGCGCCCCCGGGATGAAGCAACGGACGTGGAAGCCGGACGACAGCTTGTGGATGCCAAGCACGGCAAACGGGTTGGCATGCCGCCCTTCCAGTATCGCCTCGATCTCCGACAACGGAATTTCGCCAGGGGCTCTTCCGTCGTCGACCGATCTCGGCGATGTCCGCATCAGGCTCTCCAGATTTCCGACGCGTATTGGCGAATGGTTCTGTCAGAGGAGAACCAACCCATCCGGGCGGTATTTCGAATTGTCTTTGAATACCATGATTTAGGGTCGGTCCAGATTTGGTCAACGGTACGT
>JAEWOP010000113.1 GCA_023399635.1 Pseudomonadota bacterium | reverse complement strand
GTCATTGCCGCCGATGCCAGCAGTGCTGCGGAGGATGCGCGCCGCCAATCGTCCCACGCCCAGCACATCGCCACGATCCTGCACAATGCACGCCTCGACATGCGCCGGCCAAAGGAAGCCGCCGCCCATTCGCTGGAGCGCAGCGAGCGCACCTGCCAGTCGCTGGCGCATCTCAAGGGACTGACTGACGAAGTGCGTTCACTCCTGCGCGAGGCGTCACTGCTTGCCTTGAATGGTGGCATCACTGCTGCCCATACAGGGGCCGAGGGGCAGGAAGCGCTCGAGGCAGCCAAGAACCTGCATGCACTGACGCGCCAGGTCGGCTCTACGATCGAGGCCCTGAGTGAGGCGACCGAGACTGCTTTGGCAGATGCAAATGCTGCATTCGATGCAGGCACGCAGGTGAATGGCGAGTTTGCGGCGATGGATGTCTATACGGAAGCACTGGACGCCCAGCTCAACACCCTCTGTGACGACTCACGACAGCATGCCGATGCCATGGAAGCCATCAGAAGTGATCTGGTCGAACTGTCCAGACGACGGGCACCACCGGAAGAGCCGCAATCGTCGCCCGAACTCCATCTCGGCAACATAGACCGCGCAATCAACGAGATGGAGCGCCAGACCAGCCGCCACACCCCGGTGCGCGTTTTCACACCGCCCCCGGGTCCGGCACCTGGACCGGCGAAGCGATCGCATCTGCGGCTTGTGAAATCTTAGCCGAGGCGTTTCGACACCCGGAATGCGCACCGGGCAAGCGCCGGCCTCGTAACTGAGGCCGGAATACCTACATGGGTGAGACGTTCCCTCTCTCGCCCAGGACTTCGCAGTGATACCATTTTCTATTCTCGATCTTTCGCCTGTCCCCGAAGGGCTGACCGTACGTGATGCTCTCGACCAGTCCCGCCAGATGGCGCTGAAGGCTGAAGAGCAGGGCTATCGCCGTCTTTGGCTTGCCGAACATCATGGCATGCCGGGCATTGCGAGTGCAGCGACCTCTATCGTCATTGGCCATGTCGCTGCTGCCACCAAGCGTATCCGCGTAGGCTCCGGCGGCGTCATGCTGCCCAACCATTCCCCGCTGGTGATCGCCGAGCAGTTCGGAACGCTTGCCGCTCTCTTCCCCGGCCGCATCGATCTCGGCCTCGGCCGCGCGCCCGGAACCGACATGCGGACCGCACGAGCCCTGCGGCGCAACCTGGAAGCGGGAGCGGAGAATTTCCCGCACGATATCGTCGAACTGCAACGACTGCTGGGCGAACCGACGGAGGACCAGGCGATCCTGGCAGTGCCCGGGGCGAACTCGAACGTCCCGCTCTGGCTCCTCGGTTCCAGCATCTACAGCGCCCACCTCGCGGCAGCCCTCGGCCTGCCTTATGCGTTCGCATCGCATTTCGCCCCCGACATGCTGATGGATGCGATCGCCATCTACCGCGAGCGCTTTCAGCCCTCGGATGCGCTGGACAAGCCTTATGTGATGGTCGGCGTCATGGGCGTCGCCGCCGATACGGACGAGGAAGCGGCGCGGTTGTTCACGTCATCGCAGCAGCAGTTCGTCAACCTGCGGAAGAACATTCGTTCGCAGTTCCCACGCCCGGTGGAAACAATGGACGGTCTGTGGACAGACATGGAACGGATGAGCGTCGAGCACACGCTGCGCTTTGCAGCCGTCGGATCTCCCGCAACAATCGAGGCACAGCTCTCGCGGTTTCTTCAGGAAACGGGTGCAGACGAATTGATCGTCTCTATGCCGATCCACGACATCGATGCCCGGCTGCGGTCGGTCGAACTGTTCGCCGGCCTGTCGATCATGGAGAAGGCGCATTAGCGCCTTCTCCATCTCTGATCAGGCCGACAGCTTGGCCATGACTTCGTCGGAGACTTCGAAGTTCGAATAGACGGGCTGCACGTCGGCGTCGTCTTCCAGCGTGTCGATGAGCTTCATCAGCGACTGCGCCTTCTCCTCATCCACCGGAACGGTGTTCTGCGGCTTCCAGATCGTCTTGACCGTCTCGGCTTCGCCAAGGCTTGCTTCCAGGGCCTTGGTCACTTCTCCAAGGCTTTCGAAGGCACAGGTGATGGTGTGACCCTCCTCGTCAGTGACGACATCGTCGGCACCGGCCTCGATCGCCGCTTCCATGACGGTGTCCGCGTCACCGGCGGAGAGCTTGTAGGTGATCTCCCCAAGATGATCGAAGGAGAAGGAGACCGATCCTGTTTCACCCAGCGCACCGCCAGCCTTGGTAAAGGTCGAGCGCACGGAGGAGGCCGTGCGATTGCGATTGTCCGTCAGCGCTTCAACGATGACGGCAACTCCGCCCGGGCCGTAGCCTTCGTAGCGCACGGCATCATAGTTCTCGGCATCGGCACCCGAAGCCTTCTTGATCGCCCGGTCGATATTGTCCTTGGGCATGGACTGCGCCTTGGCGTTCTGGATCGCAAGACGGAGCGCCGAGTTGGCAGCGGGGTCAGGCAGCCCGGATTTTGCGGCGACGGTTATCTCGCGTGCGAGCTTGGAGAACATCTTCGACCGGATCGCGTCCTGGCGACCCTTGCGGTGCATGATGTTTTTGAACTGTGAATGGCCGGCCATGGCACCCCTGATCAAGTCTAACTGGTGGAATGGCCGGGTTATAGGTTCGATGACGCTCCGGTTCAAGCCAAGCAGTGAGTGTCCTCTGCCGCCATGCTGGAGATCGTGCGATTTTACATGCCCTGCGGCACGAGAATGGTCGGCCGCTTCGGCAGGCTTCTCATCGAGACAACGATGGTTGGTTCCTTGGCATAGGCCACATCAAACTTACCGCCGAGCATGCCGATGAAACGATCCAGGCCTCCCGGCCTGTGCATCGGCAGGATCAGCGAAGATCGCAACCGATCGACCACTCGGCTCATGCTGTCGGCGCCGAGCGTCAGGCCTCCATCCACCGGCACCATGAGAATGTCCAGCCTGCCGATTTCCGTATAGTGGCTGTCCGTCAACTCGTGGTGCAAGTGCCCGAGATGCCCGATACACAGACCTGCAACTTCGAAGATGAAGATGGAGTTTCCATTCTCCTCCAGATCTCCGCCCCATGAGCGGATATCTGTGGCGACGTTGCGGATATAAGCGTCGCCCACCACGACGTTGTGCTGGATTTTTTCTCCAGGCACATCGCTCCAGCCCTGCAATACCTCTCCTATTCCGGCTCTTGGGTTCAGCGTGTAATGGGTGGAGTGCGCCTTGTTCATCGTCACGACGTCGGGAACGCGAGAGGGCTCATGCACCCCGCTGTAGTCGGTGGCGATACCGATGCCGCCCGGCGTTTCTATGAAATAGGTAGAGTGCCCGACAAAGGTGATTTTCACCTCCTCGCGCGCGGCAAACTCCGAGGCGCCACCGCTCTGCGCCAGCACAATGGGAAGCGGTTCGGTTGCGGCAAGTTGTGCGAACCGCGTTTGCGGAAGGGACTGGGCAATCGCCTGGCACTGGCTGACTGCCATCGGCGCATCCTGCGCACGGACATGAACCGTTGAGGCACAAAGGCAGAAGAAGACGAAGACGACAGTCCGCAGCATCATGCCACTCCCTCATCGGTTATGACGGCAGGATGCGGCAAGGCCGTGGAGCGGTCCAGCCGCTTCATGGCCCGTCCGCCTCACAATCCTGTCATTCGTCAGATGTGGATCACGCCCAGAACGGCGGCACCGTCTCCTGCAATCGCGGGCCGAGCCGCAAGGGAGCAATCTTTTCAGCAAGGCCCGTGGAGTCGGATATCTCGATCCCCAGCCCGCAGATGGTCGCGGGTCCGGTCGCGGCTTCAAAACGGCCTTTCGGCATCTTCGAGATGAACCGGTTCAACGGCTCTTCCTTGTCCATTCCAAGTGACGAATCGTAATCCCCGCACATCCCGGCGTCCGACATATAGCCCGTTCCGCCGTTCAAGATCTGGCAATCCGCCGTCGGGACATGGGTGTGGGTGCCGACGACCAGACTCGCTCGCCCGTCGACGAAATGACCGAAGCACTGCTTCTCGCTCGTCGCCTCGGCATGAAAATCGAAGACCACCGCATCCACCTGCTCCTTCAGCGGGCAGGCGGAAAGGATGGCCTCGGCTGATGTGAAAGGATCGTCAAGCTCGGGATGCATGAACACGCGCCCCATCACATTGGCAACGAGAATACGTGCTCCGTTGCGCGCATAGTAGACGCCGGACCCACGCCCCGGCGTTCCCGCAGGATAGTTTGCTGGACGCAGGAACTGCTCGTGCCGGCCAGCGAAGGCGACCGCATCCTTCTGATCCCAGACGTGATTGCCTGTCGTGACCACGTCTGCGCCGGCGTTAATGGTCTCGAGAAAGATGTCTTCGGTAATGCCGAAGCCACCGGCGGCGTTTTCGCCGTTGACGATGACGAAATCGAGCTTCAGGTCGGAGATCAGGCCTGGCAATCGTTCCCAGACCGCCGTCCGGCCAGTCTTGCCCACCATGTCGCCTAGAAAAAGTAGTCGCATTCCTGTCCGATCTATCTGTTGAACGTCCGCAACCCGCTCTCCGTCAGTACGGCCTGCAGTGGGACGTCATGGCTTTCGGCGGGCACTGATGCCACTTCCTGGCAGTCGAATGCAATGCCGATCAGCCGCAGAGCGCGCCCGTTCCTCTGCAGTTGGGCGATGGCGCGGTCATAATAGCCTCCACCATAGCCAATCCGGTGGCCCGAAGCGTCAAAGGCGGCAAGCGGCACCAGCATGATCTCCGGCTGCAGCACTGCTGCCTCCGGTCCGGGCGCCGACGTCCCGAAGCCGCAATCGATCAACGGCGTATCAGGAAGAAGTTCGCGAAATACGATCGTCTCCTTGTCGAGGATGACGGGCACACAGATACGCGCGCCACGGCCGCGAAGCCCCGCCATCAGCGGGCGCAGATCCACCTCCGAGCGGATGGGGAGAAAGCCGGAGATCACGGTACTCGGGATGAACTCGATGGCCGAAAGGCCGTGATCTGCCAATTGCAGACTTCTATCGATCCGCTCCGCGACTGGCATGGCATCGCGCGCTGCGAGGCGACCTGTTCTGAGTTCTGCTTTCAACGCACTGGCAGCTGGCATCAGTTCGGAGCCTCTCCAGCCCGCCGGACCAGTAGCTTGTCGATGCGCCGGCCATCGAGGTCGATAACCTCGAACAGCCAGCCATGTCGCTCGAACCGCTCACCCAGTTCGGGCAACCGCTTGATTTCATCCAGGACGAAGCCGGCGACGGTTTCGTAGTCCAGCTCCTCGCTCAGCCTCAGCCCCATCTCGTGGGAGAACTCGTCGATCGGCATCCATCCGGCCACCAGGAACGACCCATCGTCACGTGCGACGATGGCGGGCTCATCCGTCTCGTCCTCCTGGAAGACACCCGTGATCGCCTCAAGAATATCGCCCGACGTGATGATCCCTTCGAAGTGGCCATATTCGTCGTAAACCAGAACCATATGTGCCGGTGTCTTCCGCAGAGCCTGGATGACGTCGAGCGCTCCGGTCAGATCGGAAACCACCGGGGCATCACGCATCAGCTTGCGGATGTCATCCCCCGTTCCGGAGGCGACGAAGTCGAAGGCGTCCTTGACGAACAGGACTCCGAGAATTTCATCCGAGATACCGTTGCGGACCGGCAGCCGCGAGCGGTGGGTGTTGCGGAGTTGTGCACGGATCTCAGCCGCATCGTCTTCGATATCCACCACCTCGACGTCACGTCGTGGCGTCATCAGGCCCCGGGCGGTCCGGTCGGCTAGGCGCATGACGCCAGAAATCATCGCGGATTCTTCGGTTTCGATGACCCCGGCATGACGGGCCTCGGCGAGCACCGTTCGAATCTCCTCGTCCGTGACGCGTTCCTCTGTATCGCCCTTCTGCCCAAGCAGACCGAGCACCAGTTTGCCGGACACATCCAGGAGCCAGACGAGAGGCGCCCCGATCTTGGCGACCAGTGCCATCGCTGGCGCAACGCGCGCAGCAACCGATTCGGGAGCGCGCAGCGCGATCTGCTTTGGGACCAGTTCTCCGACAATGAGCGAGAGATAGGTAATCGCGACGACAACTGTGCCGACGCCAAGCGCGCTCGCCCAGCTTTCCGGCATCCCCTGCAACTGGAGCCACCCGGAGAAGCGCGCACCGAGAGTAGCGCCTGAAAAGGCGCCTGAGAGGATGCCGACAAGCGTAATGCCGATCTGCACTGACGACAGGAACCGTCCGGGATCATCGGCGAGTTGAAGAGCCTGCTGCGCACCTCTGCTCCCCTGCTCCGCCATGATCTTGAGCCGTACGGGACGTGCAGAAACGACAGCAAGTTCCGACATGGCAAGCACCCCGTTGAGGACGGTGAGGGCCACGACGATCATAATTTCGGTAAACAAGAGAAACTCTCGGTTGGGACGAAAAGGTCTGCGCAGGGATCGCGAGGGCGAAATCGTGAAACAGTCACATCGCAGGTTTGGTCCTGAGGTTGCACGGCCTGTATGAGCTTGGCTCACGCACGAGCGTTACGGTCATGCATTTCAATGATAGGGCGGGTAGGTAGTCATTGCAATGCCGCCCCTGCAACTGCCAGCTAAGGCTGAAGTGTCAGGACCAATTCCGCGCGCGTGCCGCTCGGCATGGGACGGTATTCGACAGTTGAGCCAAGCGTGGCAGCCATCGACTTGACGATACGGCTACCGAGGCCGGTGCCCTTGGGTGTATCGCCTTCACTCCAGCCAATTCCGTCATCCTCGACCACAAGCATCGCCTGCTCCGGCTCCCGGGAGATAAACCGGACGCGGACTTCGCCCTCGCCACCATCTGGATAGGCATACTTGATCGCGTTGGTCAGAAGCTCGGTTACAATCATGCCAACGGAGACCGCCCGATCCGATGTCAGGGAGACGCAATCTGCCTGAAGTTGGATGTTCGGTCCCTGCTGCTCCATGTTGACGGAGTTCTGCACCTCCTGGACCAAGGTACCAAGATATTTGTCCATCTCGACATGGCGGACGTCGTCGGAGGTATAGAGGCTGCGGTGCATGCCGGCGATCGCCGTAATGCGAGCCTGCGTTTCCGTCAGCGCCTCCTTGACCTCGTCGCTCTTGCTGTTGGAGACCTGAAGTCGGATCAGTGCCGCAACCAGTGCAAGACTGTTGGCCACGCGGTGGTTGACCTCCGCCAGCAACACTTCCGCACGCTCCTTGCCGAGCCGGATTTCCTGATCGGCCTTTTCCTTGGCCTTGCGCAACTCGGCATTGGCAAGAGCCTGCCGCAGAGCGCTTTCCATCAGTGGCCAGAACTCTTCGCCGACCGTCTTGATGACGTAATCCGACGCGCCGCTCTTCAAAGCTTCGATCGCAATGGTCGCCTCGCTCGAACCGGTGACATAAATCACCGGCAGAACGATCTCCCGATCCTTCAGCATTGCCAGGATCTGCAGCCCCGTCTCGGCACGAAGGTAATGGTCGAGAACGATGGCCCCGAAAGAGCCGTTTTCCAAGGCCGCCAATGCCGACGCGGAATCCGCAGCGTGGACCACATCGTAGCCCGCACGCCCCAGATGCCTCTGCGCCAGACGGGCCAGCGCGAGATCGTCATCGACATAAAGAATGCTTTGCGGCATCAGTTTCCGTTATTGCCCCGGCACTTGCATCACTGAGAAAAACAGGCCGAGCTGACGGATGGCATGGGCGAAGCTGTCATAATCGACCGGCTTCGTGATGTAGACGTTGGCCCCAAGATCGTAGCAACGCTGGATTTCCCGCTCGTCGTCCGTGGTGGTCAAGATGACAACCGGCAGGCGCTTCGCATAGGGGTTGGACTTCACCTTTTCGAGGATGTCAATCCCCGACATGTCCGGCAGGTTGAGGTCGAGCAAAATCAGGAGATGACGGTCCTGGGTGCTGGAGCCTGTGCGGTCGCTGCCAAGGATGAAGTCGAGCGCGGAATTGCCGTCGGTGAAGGGCACTATCTCGTTGTTGACGCCCGCGCGCCGGACATTCTTTTCGATAAGGCGCGCGTGGCCCTCATCGTCTTCGACCATGACGATGGTGACTTCTTTTGCTGCAGCTTTCATGACCCGCTACTCCTCACAAACTGGGACAAATCCGAAGGCAGGCGGATCACGAACGTGGATCCGCCTCCTAGGGTTGATGTGACGGTAATCTCGCCACCTAAATTTCTGACTAACGATCGGACATGGGCAAGGCCTATACCCTCACCCGTCTTGTCTTGCACGCCCGATCTTCTGAAAAGCTCGAAGACGCGTTCGTGATCTTCCGGTGCAATGCCGCGACCGTTATCTTCAACCTCGATCCGGACGCCGTTCCGCTTGGCCGGCATTGCGCGGACTGCCAAGTGGAGCGGCCGGTCGGGATGGCGGTACTTGACGGCATTATCGAAAAGGTTTCCGAAGATCTGCTCGAGAGAGAAACGGTCGGAGATCATGCCTTTGGCACCGCCAACGGCGATCCGGATCTCACCGCCTGCTTCATCGACCTGGTGATAGATGCTCGCTGCCGTGTTCTCCAGGAGCTCCGAAAGATCGATCGGTTCTGGCCTGAGTTCGCGGCGTCCATCGCGCGAGATTTTGAGAATGGCGTTGATCAGCCCGTCCATCTTCTTTGTCGACGAGCGGATGAAGGCGATCGCTTCCGGCAGGTCTTCTTCCACTGCCAGCCGCGCTTCGTGGATCTGCGCCTCGGTCAGCGCTCCCCCATCCGCGAGAACATAGGCCTTCACCGCAGCCAGTGTCGTGTCGAGCTCGCTGGTGAAACCCATGATGTTGACGAGCGGCGCGCGCAGGTCGTGGGAGACAATATAGGCATAGCGCTGGATTTCGCGGTTGGCCTGCATCAGATCCTCGGTCCGCTCCTCGACCCGCTCCTCCAGGCTCGCGTTCAGCTCCTCGACCACGCTTCGTGCTCGCGACAGCTCCCGAACATGCTGAGCCACGATGAGTATGGCGCCGCCGACCACGGCAATGATGACGATGCCGCCACCGATCGCAAACCATTGCATGGTGGAAGCGGAGCTGGAAAGCTCCTCCACCCCTTCATCCAGCCTCGTCTGGAAAGAATTGACGAGGGCCCGGAGCAGGTCGCTCGCCTCGGTCATCACCTGTCGGCCTCTGTCGGCCCGAACAATGGCGATGGCACCGGGTAGGTCTCCGGCCTCTGCAAGGCGTATGGTTTCAGCCAGTTCCGACAGCTTATCGTTGATCAGATCCTCGATGCGCGTGATCGACTCCGCCATCGAGGACTCTCTTTCCAGAGCCGTCCTGAGCCGCTCAAGCCGGAGCGGAAGTTCTTTCAGCGAACGCTCATAGGGCTCCAGGAACACCCTGTTCTGTGTCAACAGGAAACCACGCTGACCCGTTTCCGCCGCCTGCAAAAGCACCAGCATGTCCGCCGACGCGGCGCGCGCATTTCGCAACTGCAGGACGTTGGTGAAGTATGTCTGCGTCATCCGCGCCTGGAACAGCGACGACAGCACGATGCCAAGCAGGATGATGGCGCCGATCAGCAACATAAGGATCGACGAGCGAGCAAAGGTGTTGTTGGTGAGAGACATGGGATCCCGGCAAGATGAATGCGCCGGGAACCTCGGCTGCAACGGCAGCAAAGTCAAGTCAGTGCGCGCCTCCAAGGCGCGCTTGGAGGAAGTGCGATCCACGGCGACCGATGGAGAGTTACGATCCTGGGTGCCTACAAACGTAGGTGGGCGCCATATGTCCAGGCCCACGAGCCTGGTCAGGGACAGCTCCCTTTGGATCGAGTATGGCCCCAGGGATTGTGGTTCCTGTCGGGAAGCGCAGAACGCTCAACAGATATAAGCCGAATGCCGTCTCTCCGCCAGAGGTGGAACCCGCTTTTTCGCTAGTTGAGAGGCATGCCTCGTCCCGTCAGCTTGCCTGTCAATGATTCAAGCCGCCCAGCAAGATCACTGAGAGTGGAAGCGAGCTTTTGCTCATTGCTTTGCTGGTGTTCCGTCTCACCGTCGAGGGCGGACCTGAGCGAGCTGATCTCTGCCTCGCGGGCGTCGAGTTTTCGTTTGACGTCGGCCAATTCATCCATGACCATGATGCCGGCCATGACCGTCAGCCGGAGATCGCCGATCTCGCCGAACTGGCTCTTGAGGTGCCCGACATACTGGTCGAAGCGGCCGGCAAGATCCGTCAGGTGCTCTTCCTGCCCCTCTTCGCAGGCCATGCGATAGGCCTTGCCGTCGATGGTCACCGTTACCTGAGACATTTCGTGTCCCTTCACTCGTTAGCGGTCGAGAACTGCTCGGATGGTTTCCATCGCCGTTACGAGACGGCGCGAAACCTCACGGTTGACCTCTTCCAGACGATTGGCCCGAAATTGCGACTGGTCCAGTTCCTGAGCCAGGCGCGCCCGGTCAGCGTGCACCCGGCGCACCTCACCCTCCACATCGGCGCTTTGGCGCTGATGCTCCATGCGCATGTCGACGGCGTTCTCCAGACTGCCAATGGCAGCCGTGATCTCTGCAAGCGCTTGGTCCAACGTCTTTTCCGTCGGCATTCACGTCTTCCGTTTGAAGTGGCGAATCGGCTTCTGCGCCGATCCGACTGATGCGACAGACTATTCACGCCTCTGGGACGGGTCAACAAAACCACCAGGCCCGGCCGCTCAATCTTGTGAATCAACGAAAATCGCGGCGTCTGGCGAATTGCCCGGAGAGAGGGCAAGCCCTGCCATCTAAGCCTAAAGCAGTGGCAGCGGTGGCCCGTTTTGTTGACTTGCGCGTTGCACCTGATATGGATCAGCCGCTTTCAAGCGGTCCCTCCGACGACCGTACACTACACCCGGATAAAGCGGAACAGTCATGATCTCTCGCGATAAACACAACCGGATGGCAAACGCGATCCGCTTCCTCTCCATGGATGCCGTGGAGAAGGCCAATTCCGGCCACCCGGGCTTGCCCATGGGTGCTGCCGATGTTGCGACCGTGCTGTTTACCCGCTTCATGAATTTTGACCCCAAGAACCCGTTGTGGCCAGATCGCGACCGCTTCGTGCTCTCGGCCGGTCACGGCTCCATGCTGCTTTATTCTCTGTTGTACCTGACCGGTTACGACGACATCACCATTGAAGATATCAAGCAGTTTCGCCAGTTGGGATCAAAGACTGCGGGTCACCCGGAATACGGTCATATCTCCGGCATCGAAACAACGACCGGTCCGCTGGGACAAGGCATCGCGAACGCGGTTGGCATGGCCATTGCGGAGCGCAAGCTTTCGGATGAATTCGGTTCCGATCTGCAGAACCACCATACCTATGTGCTGGCCGGCGATGGGTGCCTTATGGAAGGCATCAGCCAGGAGGCGATCGCGCTTGCGGGCCATTTGAAGCTGAACAAGCTGATCCTTTTCTGGGACAACAACTCGATCACAATTGACGGCGCCGTCTCCCTGTCCGACTCCACTGATCAGATCGCACGCTTCAAGTCAGTGAACTGGAACACGATTTCCGTGGATGGTCACGATCCGGACGCGATCGCCGCTGCCATCGAGGCCGCTCACCTTTCCGACAAGCCGACCCTGATCGCCTGCAAGACTGTTATCGGCTTTGGTGCGCCCAACAAGCAGGGCACGCACAAGGTGCACGGCAACCCGCTTGGTGCAGAGGAAATCGCCGCCGCGCGCCAATCTCTGGAATGGGACGCTGAAGCCTTCAGTGTTCCCGCTGACGTTCTGGATGCATGGCGTCTTTCCGGTCTGCGCTCTGCCAAGGCACGGAAGGAATGGGACGAGCGTCTGGCGGCCACGCCCAACGAGAAGCGTGCTGAATTCGTGCGCCGCTTCGCCGGCGATCTGCCTGGCGGCTTCGACAGCGCGATCGATGCCTTCAAGAAGAAAGTAGCCGAAAACAACCCGACGGTTGCCACCCGAAAGGCTTCCGAAGATGTGCTCGAAGTCATCAACGGCTTGTTGCCGGAGACGTTGGGCGGATCGGCCGACCTGACGCCCTCGAATAATACCAAGACCAGCCAGATGACGGCGATTACGCCGATGGACTTCTCCGGCCGCTACCTCCACTACGGCATTCGCGAGCATGCCATGGCTGCAGCCTTGAACGGCATTGCGCTTCATGGCGGCCTCATTCCCTATGCTGGTGGCTTCCTCATCTTCTCCGACTATTGCCGTCCATCCGTTCGCCTCGCAGCTCTCATGGGCATCCGCGTCGTCCATGTCTGGACGCATGATTCGATCGGTGTGGGCGAAGACGGTCCGACGCACCAGCCGGTGGAGCACCTGGCGGCGCTGCGGGCCATCCCGAACCTCCTCCTCTTCCGCCCCTCCGACGAAACGGAAACGGCGGAATGCTGGCAATTGGCGCTGAAGGAAAAGCGCCGCCCTTCGGGCCTTGCATTGACCCGCCAGAACCTGGCTCCCGTCCGTAAGGAATATGAGGAGAAGAACCTGTGCGCCTATGGTGCCTATGATCTTATCTCCTCAAGCGAGGCTCCGGTGACCATTTTCGCCTCTGGCTCGGAAGTCGAGATCGCGGTCAAGGCCGCGGGCATGCTGGAGCAACGCAACATCTCGACCCGCGTGGTTTCGGTGCCCTGCGTTGAATTGTTCATGGAGCAGCCCGACGCTTACCGCGGAGCCATCATCGGAAATTCGCCGGTGAAGATTGCTATCGAAGCCGCCGTTCGGGAAGGCTGGGACGCCCTCATCGGCTCGGACGGAATCTTCGTCGGCATGAAGTCCTTTGGCGCTTCCGGTCCGGCCAAGGAACTCTACAAGCACTTCGGCATCACGGCAGAAGCCGTGGTGGAAGCGGCAGAGAAGCGACTTTCGTAAAGCCGCTCGCTCGTCAGCAGTTTCAACCATACGTGAAGACAGACTAGCGGGAGTATTTGGAAATGACATTAAAAGTGGGCATCAACGGCTTCGGCCGTATTGGACGTAACGTTCTGCGCGCCATCATCGAATCCGGCCGCACCGATATCGAAGTCGTTGCGATCAACGATCTGGGGCCGGTGGAAACCAACGCTCACCTGTTCCGGTACGACTCCGTTCACGGCAGGTTCAACGGCAACGTTACGGTCTCCGGCGACACGATCGACGTCGGCCGCGGCCCGATCAAGGTTACCGCCGTCAAGGATCCGAAGGAACTTCCATGGGGCGATATCGATATCGCCATGGAATGCACCGGCATCTTCACCTCCAAGGAGAAGGCTTCGCTGCATCTTGCCAATGGCTCCAAGCGCGTTCTCGTTTCGGCGCCTTCGGACGGCGCGGACAAGACCATCGTCTACGGCGTCAACCACAGCAGCCTGACCAAGGACGACCTCGTCGTCTCCAACGCCTCGTGCACCACCAACTGCCTGGCGCCGGTTGCCTATGTTCTCCACCGGGAGTTCGGCATCCAGAAGGGCTACATGACAACCATCCACTCCTACACGGGCGACCAGCCGACGCTGGACACCATGCACAAGGATCTGCACCGCGCCCGTGCTGCTGCCCTTTCGATGATTCCGACGTCGACCGGTGCGGCCAAGGCGGTCGGCCTGGTTCTGCCGGAACTGAAGGGCAAGCTCGATGGCTCCTCCATCCGCGTCCCCACCCCCAATGTCTCGGTCGTGGACTTCAAGTTCGTCGCCTCGCGCGACGTGACGAAGGAAGAGGTCAATGCCGCTGTGAAGGCTGCTGCTGAAGGCGAACTCAAGGGCATCCTCGGTTACACCGAAGAGCCGCTGGTTTCCATCGACTTCAACCACGACAGCCATTCGTCGACCTTCTCCGGCGACCAGACCAAGATCCTGGAAGGCAACCTCGTCCGTATCCTGGCCTGGTACGACAACGAGTGGGGCTTCTCCAACCGCATGGCCGATACGGCGATTGCGCTCGGCAAGTTCATCTAAGAGACCTCGACGGATTACCGAGACAGAAAAAATGACGGGCCGGCTTCCGGTCCGTCATTTTCTTTTGCGGCTTGCCCTTCTGTTGCCGGATTTGTTCCCGCCTCTACTGTTCAGCATATCGAATCGTCCGCGCGACGAAATTCCAGATGATCAAGGTTCACTGCCCGCGGCACATTACCGGTAGTGCGGCGTTGGCCTTGCCCGGCTGAAGAAGGAGGCACAGGCACCGATGGTGGAGGCGTTCTACATATTCCTGCTGGTGGGGACGATCCTCGTGCTCGCAGCCGCCTTCTCCAGCCTCATCGCCTTCCGTTTCGGTGCCCCGCTGCTGCTTGTCTTCCTGTCGATCGGCCTGATCGCCGGGGTCGATGGGCTCGGCATTGCTTTCGACAATTTCCAGTTCGCCTATATGCTCGGGTCGCTGGCACTTGCCGTCATCTTGTTCGATTCCGGCTTTGGCACATCCTTCCATTCCTTTCGGATCGCCGCATGGCCTGCCATCACCCTGGCGTCTTTTGGCGTCCTTTTCACCGCGTCCATCTTCGCTGTCGGGGCGGTGCTGTTTCTTGGCTTTACATGGCTGGAGGGGCTGCTGCTCGGCTCCATCGTCGGATCTACCGATGCAGCTGCGGTGTTCTTCCTGTTGCGCATCGGCGGCATCAATATCCGCGAGCATGTGCGTTCGACGCTTGAGGTGGAATCGGGGACCAACGACCCGATGGCGATCTTCCTGACCATTGCCCTCGTTGAAGTTCTGGCAAACAGCGAAGGCATTGCGGGGCTGAACCTCGACTTCCTTCTCCTTTTCGTGGAGCAGATGTCATTGGGGTTACTCCTTGGCCTGCTCGGCGGAATGATGATCGTCTGGGTGCTCAACCGTTTTACCTCGGATCGAAGTCTCGCCCCGATATTCGCCCTGGCGCTCTCGCTCCTGGTTTTCGCCTTTACCGGAAGCATTGGCGGTAGCGGTTTCCTGGCGGTCTATGTGGCCGGGATCTATGCGGGGAACCGCAAGATCTTCGCGCGGGAGGCGATTGCCCGCTTCCATGGGGGGCTCACATGGCTCGCGCAGATCATCATGTTCATTGTGCTCGGATTGCTGGCGACACCCTCGCAGTTCCTGACGATCTTGCTGCCTGCCGTGGGCCTTGCCCTTTTCCTCGTCTTCATCGCACGTCCGCTGGCCGTGTGGCTGTGTCTTCTGCCGTTCCAGATGACACAGCAGGAGACAGGTTTCGTTGCCTGGGTCGGGCTAAGAGGCGCCGTCTCTATCCTGCTGGCGATCATGCCTCTTCTCGGCGGCCTCGAGAACGGCCTGCTCTTCTTCAACACCGCCTTCATTATCGTCATGGTGTCGCTCCTCCTGCAGGGATGGACGATCAAGCCGATGGCGCAAAAGCTTGGTTTGATCATCCCACCGCGCATGGGAGAGATCGACAAGGTGGAACTGGATCTGCCGGGAAAGTCCACGCACGAACTTCTTTCCTATCGCGTGATGAAAGACAGCCCGATCTTGCGCGGTGAACGCATACCGCGTTGGGCCATGCCGTCGCTCGTCATCCGCGACGGGCGCAGCATGCGGTACCAGTATGCTGGACGCCTGCAGGAAGGTGACCAGGTCTATCTGTTCGTCACGCCAACCTATATCCGTCTCCTCGACCGCCTGTTTGCAAGCCGCGTCCCCGTCGAGTCGGACGACCAGGAATTCTTTGGTGCCTTCAGCATCTCGCCCTCACGGCCAGCGAGAGAGTTGGACGCAGCTTATGGTCCAGACATGCTCTCCTCCACCGAACAGAACATGAGCATCGCCGACCTGATGACCTCGCGCCTGGGCGGACGGGCAGAATACGCCGACCGTGTTCGCTTCGGCTCCGTCGTGCTGATTGTGCGCAGTCTGGATGAAAAGGACGCAATTAGCGCCATCGGCGTCTCGCTGGAGCCGGTCGAACCGGCAACCTCTCTGCCTCTTTTCATCAACATGCGAGAGATCGCCCATCGCGTGCGCGACCGGTTGCGACGCTACCGCGGCAAGACCATTGCTACAGAGCCGGATAATCAGGCGCAGGAATAATCCGACAGGGGAACGATTACGCTCCGCCTCCTTGCGTGGAACCGCAGGAATAGTAAGGTCCGCTTCGCATTTTCAAGCCGACGAGGATCCATACCATGCCTGCGTTCAAGACACTCGACGACCTCAACGACATCGCCGGGAAGCGCGTTCTCGTGCGCGTTGATCTCAACGTGCCCGTTTCTGAAGGCCAAGTGACGGACGCCACACGTATCGAGCGCGTGGCGCCCACAATCCTGGAGCTTTCCGAGAAGCGCGCGAAAGTGATCTTGCTCGCTCACTTCGGGCGTCCAAAGGGAACACCCGTTGAGGATATGTCGCTTGCTGTCGTCAGGCCCGCCCTGCAGGAAGTCCTGGGAAAGCCGGTGATTTTCGGCGCTGATTGCATCGGGGATCCCGCCGAGGCTCCGATCGAGAAGATGGCCAACGGCGACATCCTGCTCCTGGAGAACACGCGGTTCCACAAGGGCGAAGAAAAGAACGAGCCGGAATTCACGGCAGCACTGGCCAGGAATGGCGATATCTACGTCAATGACGCCTTCTCAGCAGCCCATCGGGCGCATGCTTCCACAGAAGGCCTTGCCCACCACCTGCCGGCCTATGCCGGACGCACCATGCAGGCGGAACTGGAAGCGCTGGAAAAAGGTCTCGGCAATCCGACGCGTCCGGTCGTCGCAATCGTCGGCGGTGCCAAGGTGTCGACCAAGATCGACCTCCTGATGAACCTCGTGCAAAAGGTCGACGCGCTTGTGATCGGCGGCGGCATGGCCAACACCTTCCTCGCCGCGAAGGGGATCAATGTGGGCAAGTCACTGTGCGAGCACGACCTCGCTGACACCGCACGCAAGATCATGGCGGAAGCGGAAACCACCGGTTGCTCGATCGTCCTGCCGGTCGATGGCGTGGTGGCACGGGAGTTCAAGGCAGGCGCGGCGAACGAGGTCGTTGCGATCGAAGCCATTCCGGCCGATGCCATGGTCCTGGACGTCGGTCCAGAGTCGGTAGCATTGGTGAATGACTGGATCTCGAAGGCACACACGCTGGTGTGGAACGGACCTCTGGGCGCCTTCGAAATCGCGCCCTTCGATGCCGCGACCGTTTCAGCAGCCCGCCATGCGGCGGTACGCACCAAGGGCGCCAGCCTGGTTTCCGTTGCTGGCGGTGGAGATACCGTTTCCGCCCTCAACCACGCCGGCGTCGCAGGGGATTTCACCTATATCTCAACTGCCGGCGGTGCTTTTCTTGAGTGGATGGAAGGCAAGGAACTGCCGGGCGTCGCTGTACTGACGAGCTAGGCATCGATCCGTGGAAGGCGCGGAAGATAGGCCTGCCCGCGCCTTCGTCAACAGCGTTTAAAATATTTAGTCGTTTGAAACGATTGAATTGAATTCAATCGTTTCAATGACTTATCCCAGGATTTACTTCCGCCCTACATCTGTTATCGGCCTTTGACGCCTCTGACGTACAGAATAATGTGGGCGCATAATCTGCCCTTAGAATAGGAGTGGGACATGGTGGACGCGAAGATGTTGAACAAGATGAGTTCTGCACCCGGCTTCATTGCAGCGCTGGATCAGAGCGGTGGTTCGACACCCAAAGCGTTAAGCCTCTACGGCATTTCCGAAAACGACTATCAGGGCGAGGAGGAGATGTTCCGCTTGATGCATGCCATGCGCGTCCGCATCATGAGCGCTCCTGCCTTCACCGGCGACAAGGTCATCGGCGCCATCCTGTTTGAACGCACCATGGACGGCGATGTCGATGGCGAAGCCGTCCCGACTTACCTTTGGGAAAAGCGTGGCGTGGTGCCCTTCCTCAAGGTCGACAAGGGGCTTGAGGCCGAGGAAAACGGCGTCCAGCTGATGAAGCCCATGCCCGAGCTGGACGCTCTCCTGATCCGCGGCCGCGAGAAGGGAATCTTCGGCACCAAGATGCGCTCGGTCATTGCTCATGCCGATACGGACGGGATCGCCGCCGTCGTGAAGCAGCAATTCGAGGTGGGGCGCCAGATCATCGGCCAGGGCCTCGTCCCGATCATCGAGCCTGAAGTCTCCATCAAGAGCCCGACGAAGCAGGAGGCCGAAGCCATTCTGCGCGATGCAATCGCCGAGCAACTCGACAAGCTTCCGGCCGGCGAAAACGTCATGCTGAAATTGACGATCCCGACGGCTGCCGACTTCTACGCCCCCTTGGTCGCCCACAACTCCGTCATCCGCGTCGTTGCCCTTTCCGGCGGCTACAGCACCGCCGAGGCCTGCGAGAAGCTCAGCCACAACCACGGCATGATCGCAAGCTTCTCGCGCGCGCTGACCGAAAAGCTTCGCGTTTCGATGAGCGACGAAGAGTTCAACACAAGCCTTGCGGAAACGATTGACCAGATCTGTACTGCCAGCGTGAATAAGGGCTGATCTGGCGTTAAACAGCCATCGCGGCCATCCACGGCTGGCACCGGCAGCTGATGACCGACTTCTGCGCTATGAACAAAGGCTGTGCCGGAAACGGAGCAGCCTTTTTTCATTGCCTGTAGTGACAGTCGCGCTAGGTGAAGTCCCGAGCCAGGAGCACCACTGCCCATATCACGAAGGCAGCCACGGCAACCTTCCAGAAGTCGGCGCGTCGCTTCAAGCCAGGCAGGCCGAGCGGACGGATGATGTGAACCACCATGGCCAGGAGCAACAGGATGCCGATCAACTTCGAGATGTTTCTCTCCCTTGGTCCTTTGCCGTCACAGGCTGGACATCTTTGCTGGCAACCAATGCCGGTCACCCGAATCGGGCCATTGGATTTTTCCTAGTCGGTCGTTAATCCTCGATTGAGGCTGGAGGCAACATGAATTTGGATGATGCTGCCGTACCGGCCGATCCTCGAATGCATGAAACTGGCAACTGAAAATGCGACGTAACCTGCTGCCCGTTCTGGCGCTTCTCACCAGCACGCTCTTCATCTTCCTCGGTAATGGGCTACAGGGCCTGCTCCTGCCCATGCGCGGGTCGCAGGAAGGTTATTCCAACGAAATCCTCGGATTGATCGGCACGACCTGGGCGACTGGCTTCGTCGTTGGCTGCTTCGTGGCACCAAATCTCGTTCGTCGCAGCGGCCATGTTCGTGCGTTCGCAGGCTTTGGAGCGCTGATCTGCCTCAATGTCCTGCTGACCGGAATCATCGTTGACCAGACGGCATGGCTGATCCTGCGCGCCGTCACTGGTTTCTGCACCGCCGGAACCTCGATGATCATTGAAAGCTGGCTCAACGAGCGCGCGACCAACGAAAGCCGGGGGGCAATCTTCTCGTTCTATATCTCCATCACCCTGTTCGGTGTTGTCGGCGGCCAGATGATGGTGCCCTTCGCTGATATCTCGACGCCGATCCTGTTCATGATCTGCGGCATTCTTTATTGCCTGGCGATCATCCCGACAGCGGTGTCCAAGGCCGCATCGCCCCAACCGCTGAAGCGGGTCAGGCTGGATCTCAAGGCCCTCTACCGCAATTCGCCGGTATCGTTCATTGCGATCCTCCTGATCGGCACGGCCAACGGCGCCTATGGCACACTGGTTGCCGTTTTCGGAGACCGTGCGGGCCTTTCGGAAGACACGATCGCCATCATGGTGAGCGTCACCATCCTCGCCGGCGCTGTTGCCCAGTTTCCTGCCGGCCGTCTCTCGGACAAGATGGACCGCCGCTATGTCCTTGCGGCTCTCGCTGGTCTTGGGGCTGTCGCAGGCGTGGGTCTCAGTCTCTTCCAGCCGG
This sequence comes from Pseudomonadota bacterium, assembly GCA_023399635.1. Classification (GTDB taxonomy): domain Bacteria; phylum Pseudomonadota; class Alphaproteobacteria; order Rhizobiales; family Rhizobiaceae; genus Neorhizobium. The sequence goes on along the minus strand of JAEWOP010000113.1, from coordinate 9,806 downwards.
GCAATGTCTATGCGATCCTCATCCTCGTCAGCGTCTATGGCGCTGCCGCGAACGCGCTTTACCCGATCGCGGTCGCCCATGCCAACGACCACGCCGCACCGGAGGAGTTCGTCAAGGTATCTGGCGGTCTGCTTCTCCTCTATGGCGTGGGTACTATCATAGGCCCGACCCTCGGTGGTCCGGTGATGACCTGGCTCGGCCCCTATGCCCTATTTGCCGTCACCGCGATGAGCCACGTCCTCGTCACGGCCTACGCCATTTTCCGCAGCCGCAGGCGCGCGCCCGTGCCCGTGGAGGAGCGCGACAGTTACGCCGGTTCTCCGGCACTGGCACCCTCCTTGACGACGCCGGAAAGCCTGCTGCTTAATCCTCGTGCCAATGATGGTGGCGACGACGCACAGGAAAGGCAGCCGGCATGAGCTTCATCGACGACGACAGGCCGGTCAAACGGCCGGTAACGCACGAGGTCGGCAGCGATCTCAGTTCACTTTCGGTTGAAGACCTTGAGCAGCGGGTCCGCTTGCTGGAGGAGGAAATCGTCAGACTGAGAGCAGAATCGGAGAAGAAGGCCGCGGGACGACGCGCCGCTGACAGCCTCTTTCGTTGACGCTTCAATTCTTGGGCCGATTTAAAGTAAACCAATCCTGTTATCAACGATATATTAAGCATTAACGGAGATGATCATGAACATCCGGGCTTCCCGGGCTCAGACGATTTCACCACCTGGCGAAGAGGTCTGACTTTCTCCCTGTTTTACCTTGAGAGCCGCTTTTGCGGCTCTTCTTTTTTGGCACCATACGCAAAAGTGTGGGTATTAACCTTTCCTTAAGAAACGCCTTGCCGATTGCGGCTATAAACATCATCTTAACTTCCAGAAAACGCGGGTACGGAACTTTCTTCTCGCGTCCTCATTGCCTAAGTGATGCGTTTGCAAGGTGAATACGATGTCGGAACAGGGACTGAATACAGTCAACTTCGCAGGTCGCGCTGCCGCCTCATCACATTTCAAGGCGCTTTACGCCGAAGGGATGTCGCTCGTTGAAGAAACGGCAGCCTACCTCGACGGTCCTGGACGCACCGCCTCCAAGGTACTTCCGCGGGTTGCCTCTGTCCTCTACGCCGCCGAGTCTATGCGTCTGACGACGCGTTTGATGCAGATGGCATCATGGTTGCTGCTGCAGCGCGCCGTCAACAACGGCGAGATGAGCAAGGACCAAGTCCTGGTCGAAAAGAACAAGGTCCGTCTCGACGGCTTCAACGTCGACAAGCACGCGCCGGGTTGGCTCGATCTTCCGGAGGGCTTTCGTGATTTGGTCGAGCGGTCGTTGCGCCTGCAGAACCGGGTGGCCATTCTCGACCGCGAGATCTATCGCCCAACCGATCCAGTGGTTACGCCCGACAACGAAAACGGCGTGCGCGCCCAGTTGAACTTGCTGCAGACCGCCTTCAGCGCCTAAGCAGCCTAATCCGAGTGTAAACTGAAGCAGGCTACGGCCTGCTTTTTTGTTGCTCAGCCCATGGGTGTGACAACAAAAAACCCGGCCTGAAGCCGGGTTGATCGAGAACGTCAATGCGAGGCGAATTAGAGGCCGAGGCCGCCGAAACGCTTGTTGAACTTGGAAACGCGGCCGCCGCGATCCATCAGCTGCTGGTTTCCACCAGTCCAGGCCGGGTGCGACTTCGGGTCGATTTCAAGGTTCATGGTCGCGCCTTCCGAACCCCAGGTCGAGCGGGTTTCGTACTCGGTACCGTCAGTCATGACGACCTTGATCATGTGGTAGTCGGGGTGGATTTCAGTCTTCATGGCCCTATTCCTGATGTCCGGGGTCCATATGCCGCAATTGCGATCGCAGACCCTATTCAATAAATGAAGCCGCAGACCGGACGGCCACGGCTTCCCAATTCGATGCGGAGCCTATACAGGAAGGGCGCCGGGAGCACAAGGCCCGTCGGCCTCAGAAAGATGCCGTCGAGCATGAGGATAAAGTGGCATACGCAGACGATAAAAACCCGCCGCGAGGCAAAGCAATCGGGCCGCTGACCCGGCTTGTTCCTTACCTTTCACGCTACCGCGGTCTTGTGGTCGGAGCCGTGTTCGCCCTCGTCCTTTCGGCGGCGACAACGCTCGCACTGCCGCTCGCAGTCCGCCGAATGGTGGACCATGGATTTGCTGCAGAAGACGGTGTCTTCATCAATAACTACTTCGGCATGCTGTTTGGCCTGGCCGTGCTTCTGGCGATCGCCAGCGCGCTTCGGTACTATTTCGTCATTACCGTAGGCGAGCGTGTCGTGGCCGATCTCCGGCGCGATGTCTTTGCCCGCATCACCACCCTCTCGCCCGCCTTCTTCGACGTCAATCAGTCAGGCGAGATCGTGTCGCGGCTGACAGCCGACACCACCCAGATCAAGTCGGCTTTTGGGTCGGCAGCCTCTCAGGCCTTGCGCAACACCATCCTCTGTCTCGGCGCCATGGGGATGATGATCTACACCAGCCCGCAACTTTCAGCTCTGGCGCTCGGCGCGATCCCGGTCATCGTCTTCCCGCTGGTGGCCTTCGGTCGCTCGGTGCGTCGCCGATCGCGCGCAGCGCAGGACACGCTTGCGCGAACCTCCGCCTTCGCTGCCGAAACGGTGGGCGCTTCCCGCACGGTTCAAGCCTTCAACGGCGAAACCGCCGCGGCCGACCGCTATGCTAGAACGGTCGAAGACGCCTTCGAAGCAGCCCGCACCGCGATCAGATCTCGCGCACTTCTCACCGGGTTCGCGATCCTTATGGTCTTCGGCAGCATCGTCGGCGTTCTCTGGTACGGCGCCCAAAACGTATTGTCGGGCACGATGACGGCCGGCACGCTCGGGCAATTCGTTCTTTATTCCGTCATCGGTGCCAGTGCTCTGGGCCAGTTATCGGAAGTCTGGGGAGAATTGTCGCAAGCCGGAGGTGCAGCCGAGCGGCTGACGGAACTGCTCCATGAGCAACCGGCCGTGCAAGATCCGGCCCAGCCTGTTGCCCTCCCCTCGCCCGCGCGCGGCGAGGTGATCTTCGATGCCGTCTCCTTTGCCTACCCGACACGGGAGAACGCGGTTACGGTGAATGGTCTGTCCTTCCATGTTCAGCCCGGCGAAACCGTCGCGTTCGTCGGCCCGTCGGGTGCCGGCAAGAGCACCATCTTCTCGCTGCTGCTGCGCTTCTACGACCCCATCTCCGGCGCTATCCGCCTGGACGGCGTCGACCTACGGCAAACGTCGCTGCGCCAGTTGCGCGACCGGATGGCGATCGTACCGCAGGACGTCACGATCTTTGCGGCGTCGATCCACGACAACATCGCCTTCGGTTCCCCCGAAGCAACAAAAGAAGCCGTTCGCGCCGCAGCCGTCGCCGCTCAGGCGGACGAGTTCATTGCCAAACTGCAGGACGGCTACGACACGCCGGTAGGCGAGCGCGGCATCACGCTATCGGGAGGGCAGCGTCAGCGGATTGCCATCGCGCGGGCCATCTTGCGAGACGCTCCCGTCCTGCTTCTCGACGAGGCAACCTCGGCATTGGACGCTGAAAGCGAGACGCTGGTGCAAAAGGCGCTGGACGGCTTGATGAAGGACCGTACGACGCTGGTCATCGCCCACCGCCTGGCAACGGTGCTGAAGGCCGACCGCATCCTCGTGATGGACCAGGGTCGGATCGTCGAGGAAGGCACCCATCAAAGCTTGATCGCCGGGGGCGGCATCTACGCGCGCCTTGCGCGCCTGCAGTTCCACGACATCGAGCGCGACACCGTCAGCGCTCTGTGAGCTTCAACTCGATGCGGCGGTTCTGGTTTCGCACCTCCGGCGTCTCACCTTCCGCGATCGGCTGGAACTCCCCGAAGCCAGCAGCGACCAGCCTGTTTGCCGGCACACCCTGAGAGATCAGGTGCTTCACGACGGATGTCGCACGGGCAGATGAAAGCTCCCAGTTATCGCGGTAGCGCCCCGTTCCGCTCAAAGGCGAATTGTCCGTATGTCCGTCCACCCGAAGGACCCAGTTGATTTCCGGCGGGATCTCGCGGGCGAGCTCCAGCAGCGCTGCCGCCAGCTTGTCCATCTCCGCCCGTCCCGCGTCATCAAGCTCGGAGCCTCCAACAGGGAAAAGAACTTCCGACTGGAAGACAAAACGGTCGCCGACGATGCGGATGTTTTCCCGGTCCGACAGGATCTCGCGCAAGCGGCCAAAGAAGTCTGAGCGGTAGCGGTTAAGCTCCTGCACCCGCTGCGCCAACGCAACGTTCAAGCGACGGCCGAGATCGGCAATTTGCGCCTGCGACGACTGGTCCTTGGCTTCGGAAGCCTGCAGCGCCTGCTCGACGGCAGCGATCTGCGCACGAAGCGCGGCAATCTGCTGGTTGAGCAGTTCGATCTGGTTCATCGCGCGGGCGCTGACCTGCTGCTCTTCGTTCAGTTGCTCCGTCAGTTGTCCCACTCGGGCATTGGCCGCATCGCTGCTGCCAGCGCCTTGCTCAAGCAGCGACTGCAGCCGGCTGCGTTCATTTTCCGAAGACGCCAGCGAGGATTGAAGATTGGCAAGTGTATCCTCCAGATCCTGCGCGTTGCCCTTCTCCAGCGCAAGCAGCTGTGTCAGCTCGGCGATCTGGCTGTTCAGCCGGTTCAGGACCTCGTCACGCCCGGTGATCTCGCGGCTGAGAATGAACTGCGCCAGCACGAAGACCGTCAGCAGAAACATGATGGCGAGCAGAAGCGTGGAAAGCGCGTCCACGAAGCCTGGCCAATAGTCGACCCCGCGCTCCCGGCGGCGGTTCTTGACGAGCGCCATATGCTATTTGCTCCCGATCTTCTCGGAAAGCCGGTCGAGCGTCCTGCGAAGAGCCTTTGCCTCTTCCTGCTGCGCCTCGATCCAATCGCGCAACATCTGCTGCTCGTTGCGCATGTTCTTCACCAGCCCCTGGATGCCTTCCGCCAGATTGGCCATGGCCGACAATGACTTCTCGTTCTGGCCACCACCATCTGCTGCCCTGGCCTGTGCCGCCGTGAGCTTGCGCAGTTGGTCCGTCAGAGCCTTCATCTCCTCCGAAGACCCCGCAAGCGCACCCGCACTCCCGTTCGGCGCTAGGTCGACGCCGACATCGGTGACCGAAGACAGCCAATTCTCAAGTTCCGTATAGAAGCGATTCTGCGCACGCCCCGCCTGGATATCGAGGAAACCGAGGATCAGGGACCCGGACAAGCCCAGAAGTGACGATGAAAATGCTGTGCCCATGCCCGCAAGCGGCGCCGTCAGCCCGCTTTTCAGCGCAGCGAGCACGTCATTCGTGTCGCCCCCATTCGGATCCAGAGTCTGGATGACCGTGCTGATCGAGCTGATGGTTCCGATCAGGCCCCAGAAGGTGCCAAGCAACCCGAGGAAAACCAGAAGGCCGATCAGGTAACGCGAGATTTCCCGCGACTCGTCCAGCCGGGTACCGATCGAGTCGAGGATCGAGCGCTGCGATGACGGCGAGAGCGACATGGTCTGCCGCCGGCCGATCAGGGCCCGCATCGGGGCCAGGAGGCGCGGCTCGCGGCCCACCTTGTCGGCACTTCCCGCCGCCCGGAAGGAATTGAACCAGCGCACCTCGGGAATGAGGCTGATCACCTGGTTGAACACGAGCACGATGCCGATGATCAGCACCCCGAGGATAAAGCCGTTCAGCCCCGGGTTCGTCATGAAGGCGTTGTGCGCCTGCCGGTATAGGATTGCCGCAATGAACCCGACAAGGATCAGGAAGATGAGCATCGTCCAAAGAAAGGGGACGGGGTTGGAGAGTTTGTGACTGTAGCCGCCGCGGCCCGTTTCCGACTCATCCAGATCGTCCACTCTCGCATTCACCATGTCGTGACTCGGCCTCCGGTAATGTTTGGCCGGAGGCTAGTGGAAAAATGCGACGAATTGAAGTGCTGAAGCGCGGGCAGGCGACGCGCCTGCTACCGGGGCACTGGCCGGTTGACCACCTCAAGCAGGGCCTTCTGAACATACTCGTTGCCGGCAACCACATTGCGGCTCTCGAAAATGTTCGTGGAGCCGCTCATGTCGCTTGCAAAGCCACCCGCCTCACGGATCAATACAAGACCGGCTGCGACATCCCACGGGGACAGGTCCGTTTCCCAGAACCCGTCCATCCGGCCAGCTGCCACATAGGCAAGATCAAGGGCCGCAGCGCCAAGGCGCCGGATGCCGGCGACTTCTCCCATCACATGGCGCAGTTCCAGCAGGAACTTGCCATGGTTGCCGCGGCCGAGATGGGGAACGCCGCAACCGACGACGCAGTCGGAAAGCGCCCGGCGCGCACCGACACGGAGGCGGCGGTCATTGAGGAAGGCTCCACCACCGCGTTCTGCCGTATAGAGTTCGTCCGTCGCCGGATTGAAGATGACGCCGGCGACGATCTCGCCGTTGCGCTCCAGCGCAATCGAGACGGCAAACTGTGGGATGCCGTGCAGGAAGTTGGTGGTGCCGTCGAGCGGATCGACGATCCAGCGATGAGCGCCGTCTGTTCCCTGCTCCTCGCCGCCTTCTTCACCGAGGAAGCCATAGGTAGGGCGCGCCTTCATCAGTTCGTCGCGTACGATCTTCTCCGCTTTCAGATCCGCCTGCGATACGAAATCGCTGGGACCCTTGACCGAGACCTGCAGGTTCTGCACCTCGCCGAAATCGCGCGAAAGAGACTTGCCGGCTTTGATAGCAGCCTGAACCATGACGTTGAGTAGGGCGGAACGAGCCATGCAGGGAAATCCTTGAAGTGCGGAGCTTGCCGCGCATTCGTCTGCGGCGGACAGATGTCATAGCCAATGCGATGATGGGCGGGTCAAGACCACAAAACGGTGTCAGTTTCAAGTCTCCCCCCTCCAGCCAGGCGACTCGCGCCCGGCTGACAAGCGTTGCAGCACTCCCACGCGTTGCACGATGCGGTCGATTACTTGCTGCGCTGAAACCTGTTGGCCGCTTCGATGGCCTTCTTCTGCTGCTCCTCGTTGATGCCTAGGAAGAAGTCTTCGAGCTCCGGGTCCTTCAGACCTGCTCGGCGCGACAGCACATACCACTTGGCGGCTTCGACCGGATCTGGTCGGGTTCCCAGCGCATTGACGTAAAGATGCGCCAGCTTGTTTTGCGCCACGACGTTGCCGCGAAGGGCAGCAGTGCGCAACCACTGGAAGCCGTCATCAAAGTTGCGCTCCCCTCCCACACCATTGACGAGCCAGATGCCCATGTCGAGCTGTGCCGTGTCGAAGCCGGCCTTCGCCGCCCGCTCCAGCCAGAGCCGCGCCTCTGTCTTCTTGTCTTCCGGCAGGCCGTTCACCGCGACATAAAGCTGCGCCACCGCGTATTGGGCGTCTGCCAGCCCCTGTTCCGCCGCCTTTTCGTAGAAGGGCAGCGCGAGCTTCAGGCCTTTTTCGCCGGGATTGTCGGAAAGCAGGATCTGTGCCCAGTTGAATTGCGCAGACGCATTGCCTGCCTCCGCAGCCCTGCGCATGTAGTCGTCAGCCTTGGCCTTGTCGCGGTCGACGTGGCGGCCTGACATCAGCAGAAGCGCATACTGGAACATCGCTGCCGGGTCGCCGCGCTCCGCGGCCTGACCATACCAGAAGGCGGCGCCCTGCGGGTCGCGCTTGATGCCAAGCCCCTTCGTCATCATCTCGGCCACCAGCGTCTGGGCGGCTGCATCGCCCTGCTGCGCGCGCGGCAGCGCCTTTTCCAGCGCCGTCACATAAAGCCCTCGTTGATAGGCGCCGTAGGCCTCGTCGGTAGGACCCTCATAAGGTTTTTCGGGCGGCGCCGGTGGAAGCGTCGCACCCATGCGCTGGTAGAGTTGAACACCGCCGGAGGGGACGATGCCGTCGGGCTGTCCGTCTGTTTCACCCTCGACCCGCCCTCGTTTGATCGGCTGAGCTTCCGCATCCAGCGGCCGCGTGACAGCCTGCTCGGACTGCTGAGCAAGAGCAGGAGCAACGACGATGCCCCCAACAAGCACCGTGGTCAGAAGAAATGCGCAGCAACTGCGAAGGGAAGGGATTGACCGCATATGGCCATCAAGCCTCAAACCGTGGCGCTTTTTCGTCCAAAAGTGCATTGGCCGCGGCAACCGCCGCGGCGGCACCCTCAGGATGATCGAACACCGCGGTCCGCAGTGCCACGAATTCTGCACCGGTCTCGGAAACAGCGGCAACCGAGGAAACGTCACTGCCGCCCATGACGATGCAAGGGATCTCTACCATGGAGGCCCACCATTCGCCGAGCCCGAGGTTCTTTGGATGGGGCTCCGGCTTTATGTCTCCGTCGAGCTTACCAAAAAAGATGTAATCGGGCTGGGCTTCACCGACCTCCAGAGCACGATGGCGGTCGGAAGCGCCGCCGGCGCCCACGATCATCTTCGGCGTATGCTTGGCAAGCGCGTCGTGCAGATCCTCAGCGGGCCCCTCGAAGTGCAGGCCATCGGCCTTGGCGCGACCGGCAATGCGACTGTCGCCGGCTATCAATGCCGCGGCGCCATGGGCCTGGACGATCGGGACCAGTCGCTCCGCCACGATCTGGAACTGCTGGTCGTCGCGGCCGTATTGCGGCAGGATCACCGTCGCCACGTCGCCAGCCGTAAGCGCCTCTTCGAGCTGCGTCGCCTGCTGGTCGAGGTCCTCGTTCGACGGCAGGATCAATACGAGTCTGCAGCGGTTGTCCGGTTCGCTCATGGTGTTTCCTGTTCGGCCGTTCTATGAGACGGGTACTGTCCCTCCCCCGTTCGATAGACCGGACCGATACTTGGATCAACTGCCCGTCATGCATCTGGATTTCATGTTTTTCGCCGCGGCTATCCCGGCCGTCGTTCTTGTCGGTTTGTCCAAGGGAGGTTTCGGGGGCGCGTTTGCGCTGATGGGCGTGCCGCTGCTGGCGCTGGTCGTTGACCCGCTGCAAGCGGCCGCTATCTTCCTGCCGATCCTCATTGTCATGGATATCGTCGCTCTGTGGGCGTGGCGCGGCTATAACGACAAACGCACCCTGATGATGATGCTTCCGGGGGGCTTATTGGGGATTGGTCTTGGATGGGCGACCTCGGCCTATGTCTCGCCGAACGCCCTGAAGTTCGTGATCGCTGTCTCGACCATCGTCTTTGCGGCTCGTTATTTCTATCAGGTCTACGGCCCGCGCACGGCGGGAGAGGAAGCGCCCAAGGTGCATCGCCCCGCCGCGGCGACCGCCTGGGGTACGCTCTCCGGCTATGCGAGCTTCGTTGCCCATGCGGGCGGCCCACCCTTCCAGATCTATACACTGCCGCTGAAGCTCGACCCGAAGTCCTACACAGGCGCAAGCGTGCGTTTTTTCGCGCTGGTCAACGCCATCAAGCTGATCCCGTATTTCGCTCTTGGCGCCCTGGATACCGAAAATCTCGTGGCATCTGCGACCCTGTTCCCCGTGGCGCTGGTTGCGACCATGGCCGGCGCCTGGATTATCCGCCATCTGAGAACGGAGGTCTTCTATCCCCTGACCTACGGACTTGCCCTGGTGACCGGTCTCAAACTTCTCTGGGACTCGCTGATGTGAGATCTGAAATCCGGCCTCACAACGGTTCCCCGAAACGGCGCCCGTGCACATGCCGCTCGATCTCGATGAAGAAAACCAGTCGGCAGAGCCAGTAGATTGAGATGGTGAGTCCGACGAGGGTTCCGGTAACGATCAATCCCAATGTCAGCGACTGAGGCAAGTCCAGGAGATAAACGGGCAGCAGAACGATCAACGACGCGACAGCCAACGCAATCCTCGCGAACACGCCTTTGATACCCTCCCAAAG
>JAEWOP010000109.1 GCA_023399635.1 Pseudomonadota bacterium | reverse complement strand
CAAGGAATACGTCGTCCAGGACGGCGATGTCATCCACTTCCGCTTCAATACCTGAGACCTCCGATGAGCATGGCGCAGATCAGGTATTTCTTCGAGGATTTCACGCCCGGCCGCGTCCTTCTGCTATCCGAGGCCGATGTCAGCGCCGAAGCGATCATCGCATTTGCCTCGGAATATGATCCGCAGCCGATGCATCTTTCCGAAGAAGCAGGCAAGGCAAGCATTCTGGGTGGCCTCTCTGCCTCCGGTTGGCATACGGCAAGCCTGTTCATGCGCATGATGTTCGACGGCTGGCTCTCAGAAACCGCCTCGGAGGGTTCACCCGGTATTGAGTTCATGGAGTGGAAGAAACCAGTGCTCGCCGGCGATCACCTGTCCGGGCGATCCACTGTGATCGAATCCCGCCTTCTCCGCTCACGCCCTGGTATCGGTCTCGTTCGCTTCCTCCATGAGGTCGAAAACCATAAGGGCCAGTTGGTCATGCGCGGCGAGAACCCGATCATGATCCGCTCGGCGATGCCGCAGGAGGAACAGGCATGAGGTTGATCGAACTCTCGCCACCGGGCAAGAAGGTGATCACCGGCACCATGCAATTCACCGCCGAAGACATCATCCGCTTCGCGCGACAGTTCGATCCCCAGCCGTTCCACGTCGATCCGCAGGCGGCGAAGAATTATGTCTTCGGCGACTTATGCGCTTCCGGTTGGCACACCTGCGCCGGTTGGATGAAAATGTTTCTGCAGTACTGGAGCGCCGAGACTGCTCGGCTCGAGGCAGAGGGGATCGTGGCTCCAAAGCTTGGGCCATCTGCCGGGTTCAAGAAGCTGCAGTGGCTGAAGCCAGTCTACGCCGGCGACAGCATCACCTACTCAACGGAGCTCATCGAAAGCCGCGCCCTTGCTTCGCGCCCCGGCACGTGGATCAACATCACGACCAATGACGGCATCAACCAGCATGGGGATGTCGTAATGCGCTACGAAGGCACCGTCCTAGAATTCGCGTGATTTCCCGCCGATTGGCTTCACGCCGTTCGCATCAGTGCCCTGCAAACTCCATCAGGGTACGGACCTCGACACCAAGCGCTTCCAGCTTGCGACGCCCTCCAAGATCCGGCAGGTCGATTACGAAGCAAGCAGACACGATCTCCGCCCCCTGCTGGCGCAGGAGTTTGACCGCACCCTCGGCCGTGCCTCCGGTCGCGATCAAGTCATCCGTCAGGATCACCTTCTCCCCCGGCTTCACGGCATCCACATGCATCTCCATCTCGTCCACCCCATATTCGAGGCTGTAGGCGATGCGGACCGTCTCGTGGGGCAGCTTGCCCTTCTTGCGGATGGGCACGAAGCCCGCGGCTAGTTGGTGGGCCAGCGCTCCGCCGAGAATGAAGCCGCGCGCCTCGATGCCTGTGATCTTGTCAACGCCGAGGCCGGCATAGGGACGCACCAGCTCGTCCACCGCCTGCCGGAAGGCGGATGCATCACCAAGAAGTGTCGTGATGTCGCGGAATATGATCCCGGGCCTGGGGTAGTCATGGATCGAGCGAACGGACGCGGCGAGATCGATAGACTTGGTCATGATGGTTCCATGGGTGGACTAGTGAAGATCGGGCAAAGCCTAGCAACTGATATGTCAGCGCCCAACAAAAAAGGCGACCCAAGGGCCGCCTCTTTCAGGATGAGGCCGAGCCTCAGTGTTCCTTGTTGGCGTAGACCGACTTCTTCGTCAGGTAGATCAAGACGGTGAAGATCAGCAGAAACACCATGACCATGAAGCCGGTGCGCTTGCGTTCCTCAAGGTGCGGCTCGGCAGCCCACATCAGGAAGGCTGAAACGTCCTTCGCGTACTGGTCGAGCGTTTCCGGAGAACCATCGTCATAGGTCACCTGACCGTCCGACAGCGGCGGCGCCATCGCAAGCGACGCAGCAGCGATGAAATGCGGGTTGTAGTAGGTACCTTCCGGCACTTCCACGCCTTCTGGCGGCTCCTCATAGCCAGTCAACAGCGAGTAGAGATAATCCGGCCCGCCTTCCTGATACTGTGTGAAGATATCGAAGACAAACTGCGGGAAGCCCCGGGTCACGCCGCGCGCCTTGGCGATCAGTGACAGATCGGGCGGAGCCGCACCGTTGTTGGAGGCGGCAGCAGCCTGGGCGTTCGGGAACGGGGACGGGAAATAGTCGGAAGGCACGGCTGTGCGTTCAAACATGTCACCCGCGTCGTTTGGCCCGTCGGTTACCTGGTAGTTGGCCGCGAATGCTTTGACCTGCGCTTCCGAGTATCCCAGATCTTCCAGCGTCCGGAAGGACACAAGCGACATGGAGTGGCAGGCAGAACAGACTTCGGTGTAGATCTTCAGGCCACGCTGCAGCTGTCCCTTGTCATAGTGACCGAAGGGACCGGCAAAGCTCCAGTCGACCTCTGTAGGATGCTTCAAGGGATAGTGCGGCGTACCACCCTCGGCATGGGCTTCGCCTTCCTCCGCATGCTCCTGCGCAAGAGCTCCGCCGCTGATGCCAAGCCCAGCAACCAAGGCCAGCGAAAGGATGCTTGTAACAAGCTTTTTCATAACTCTTTTTCCCTCTCGGTCTCGGCTATCGAACGCTAGCTTCGCCAGGCTTGAGCTTTTCCATGTCAGACTTGTTCTTCTTTTCAAGCACCGCCTCGGTAATCGAATTCGGAATGCGGCGAGGCGTTTCGAACAGGCCGAGAAGAGGCATGATGACGAGGAAGAAGCCAAAGTAGTACAAGGTGGAAAGCTGCGACAGGATGACGTAGATGCCCTCCGCCGGCATGGCGCCGAGCCAGCCAAGGAAAATGGCGTTCACCGCGAAGATCCAGTAAAACAGCTTGTACCAGGGACGGTAGACAGCAGACCGCACCTTCGACGTGTCGAGCCAGGGCACGAAGAACAAGACGATGATCGAACCGAACATCACCAACACGCCACCGAGCTTGGAATCGATCGGGCCGACATTGAAGGTGATCGCACGCAGCATGGCGTAGAACGGCAGGTAGTACCATTCCGGAACGATGTGAGCCGGCGTCTTCAGAGCGTCAGCCGGAATGTAGTTGTCCGGATGGCCCAGATAGTTCGGCATGTAGAAGATGAACCAGGCGAAGACGAGCAGGAACACGGAAACGCCGAGCGCATCCTTGAGCGTCGCATAGGGCGTGAACGCGACTGTATCTGTCTTGGTCTTGACCTCGATGCCCGTCGGGTTCGTCTGGCCCGTCACGTGCAGCGCCCAGATGTGCAGGACGACGACGCCCGCGATCATGAACGGCAGCAGGTAGTGAAGGGAGAAGAAGCGGTTCAGCGTCGGCTGGTCAACGGCAAAGCCGCCGAGCAGGAACTGCTGGATCCACTCGCCAACCAGCGGGAAGGCTGAGAAGAAACCGGTGATAACCGTTGCACCCCAGAAGGACATCTGACCCCAGGGCAGGACATAGCCCATGAAGCCGGTTGCCATCATCAAGAGGTAGATGACAACGCCGAGGATCCAGAGGATTTCGCGCGGCGCCTTGTATGAGCCGTAGTACAGGCTGCGCGCGATGTGCAGATACACGGCGATGAAGAAGAACGACGCGCCATTGGCGTGCATGTAGCGCAGGAGCCAACCATGGTTGACATCGCGCATGATCTTTTCGACCGAATTGAAGGCGACGGTTGTTTCCGCGGCGTAGTGCATGGCCAGCACGACACCCGACACGATCTGGACGATCAGCATCACCGACAGCATGGCGCCGAAGGTGTAGGCGTAGTTCAGATTGCGGGGGACGGGATAGGAAACGAAGCTGTCGTGGATCATGCGCGGCAGCGGAAGCCGCGAGTCGATCCATTTCTCGATGCCGGACGCCGGCTGGTATGTGGAATGACCGCTCATAGATTAGAACCCCTCACCCGATCTGGATCACTGTGTCGGACGTAAATGTAAAAGTCGGCACCGGCAGGTTTGTCGGCGCGGGACCCTTACGGATGCGGCCCGCCGTATCATAGTGCGAGCCGTGGCAGGGACAGAACCATCCGCCGAAATCACCGGCTTGGCCGAGCGGAACGCATCCCAGATGGGTGCAGGAACCGATCATGACGATCCAGTTTTCCTTGCCTTCGCCTGCCGAACGGGCAAGGTCAGTCGCATCGGCAGCCGCATCGATGTTATCGTTGCGAGCGATCGGGTCCTTTAACTCTTCGAGCGCCACTGCATTGGCAGCTTCGATCTCTTGCTCGGTCCGATTGCGAATGAAGACCGGCTTGCCGCGCCACTTGACGGTCAGCGACATCCCCGGCTCAACGGCTGAAACATCCACCTCGATGGAGGCAAGCGCCAGTGTCGATGCGTCCGGGCGCATCTGGTCGATGAATGGCCACGCAAAAGACGCGGCGCCAACAGCGCCAGCCATGCCAGTGGCCAGGTAAAGGAAATCACGGCGAGTGGGCTCGCCCAGTGTTTCGCTGTGTGTCTCGTGTTCGCTCACGGCTTAAACATCCTTCTCACGCATTTCGCGAAAAACCGCATATGCCCCTCTACCGGAAAATGAGCCTGGCCATGATTGGAACACAGATTCCCCGGCAATTCGGCGCCTTCTATGCTTGATCGCAAAATATGTCCAGTCTTGGCAAGAGCATAGAAGCCAGTTTGTCGCGGCAAAAACCGCACTCCACAAGGCTTTCTCCTAAGCCTTGCAGCCGGACTCTGGAATGGCATGATCCAACAAGCATGAGCGGTATCCGCTGATCCACCGCCGTTGCCCCCAACGTCCCACAAGTTGCGGCCTTGGGCGGCGCGTGTTACCTGCCGCGCAGCGTTGACCGTGGGGACGGCTTTGCATGAAAGACTTTCTGTCGGCGGCGATCTGCGTCATCGTGTCGCTCGTGCTGCTTTCGCTCGGCACGCGCTATGTCAGCAGCGTCTGGGTCTTTGCGACTATCCACAACCTCCAGCTTCATCTGGCGATCGCTAGCAGTTTTGCGCTTCTCGTCGCTCTGATCCTCAGGCGCGGCGTACTCCCTGCAGGACTACTGATCATCGCCTTGGTCTTCCTCGCTCACGCGATCTGGATGAGCCGAGAATTTGCCGGTGGAGACGCTACGCCGGATTCCGAGACGCCGACTCTCAGGCTGTTGTCCTTCAATATTCTCATGACCAATTACCAAGGTGGAGAAGCGATCCGCGACCTGATCCTTTCGTCAGGCGCAGACGTGGTCAACGTCATGGAAGCGGAACCGCTGCAGGCGCATCTGCCGGCCCTCGCCAAGTTGTACCCTTACCGCATCGGCTGCGGAGAACTCACCGACAACTGCGATTTGATGATGCTTTCTACGCGCCCTCTCAAGGGGCGAGCGATCGCCAGCCTGAGCGATATCTTTGGCGAGCGAATGATGACGGCAACGATCGACGTGGATGGTCAGGAGCTTCACCTAGCCGCGATCCATACAACCAAACCCTATTTCGACAGTTTTCAGGCATTTGAGTTGCGCAACGCAGCACAGCTGCTAAATAAACTTGACGGACCGATCATCGTGTCCGGAGATTTCAATGCCTCAAGCATTTCACCAGGCATGAGGACCTTCCTGAGGTCTACGGGGCTGAGAACAGCAGCAAGCGAGCCGGCAACATGGCCGGTCAGAGCCCGATGGGCAGGGGTGGCGATCGACCACGTCTTCGTCAGGCCGCCTCTGGCGATCAAGTCTCTCGAGCGACTGCCAGACGCTCTGGGGTCCAACCACTACGGCCTCCTCGCGGAGATAGCCGTCCCGCGGCCGTAGCAGACAGTGTTTACTGCGCGGCATCGGCCGCAAGGAACCCACCGGACTGGCGGGCCCACAAATCGGCATAGATGCCATTTGCCGCGACGAGCTCGTTATGGGTGCCCTGCTCGACGATCTGCCCCTTGTCCAGGACGATCAGCCGGTCCAGTGCGGCGATCGTGGACAAGCGATGAGCAATGGCCAGCACCGTCTTGCCCTGCATCAGGCGCACAAGGTTGGACTGGATAGCCGCTTCCACCTCGGAATCGAGTGCTGAGGTCGCCTCATCCAAGACAAGGATGGGCGCGTTCTTCAGCATCACCCGCGCGATCGCGATCCGCTGTCTTTGTCCGCCCGAGAGTTTCACACCGCGCTCGCCGACATGGGCGTCGTAACCTTTCCGCCCCCGTTGGTCTTCAAGGGAGGCTATGAAGTCATCGGCCTCGGCACGCCTTGCCGCCTGCCGCAGCTGCTCGTCCGTTGCCTCGGGCAAACCGAACAGGACGTTGTCGCGGATCGAGCGATGCAGGAGCGATGTGTCTTGTGTCACCATCCCGATCTGTGCGCGCAGCGACTCCTGCGTCACGTCGGCGATGTTCTGTCCATCGATCAGGATACGGCCAGCTTCGATATCGTAAAAGCGCAGCAACAGGTTCACCAATGTCGACTTGCCGGCGCCGGAGCGGCCAACAATGCCGATCTTCTCCCCTGGCCGCACATGGAGCGAGAGGCCGCGGATGACATTTCTGTCGTTGCCGTAGTTGAAGCTGACATTGTCGAAGCGGATTTCCGGCACCCGAACGTCAAGCACCTTTGCACCGGGCGCATCCACCAAGGCGATGGGCTGGGAAATCAGGTCGCTCGAATTCTGGATGGTGCCGATATTGCGCATCAGCCCGTTCAACTGTGTCATCAGCCTGCCGAGCAGGAAGTTGAGCCGCAACATCAGCGCAAGTGTAAAGGCAACTGCGCCCGAACTGATGATACCGCCCAGCCACAGGTGAATGCTGAGCCCAGCCATCAAGACAATCATCGTGCTGGACAGCAGGGCCATCGATGCCCGCACCCCCGTCAACATCCGGGTAAAGCGCAGGATCGTGTCCTGGAAGCTCTCAAACCCCGCACGCATGTAGCGATCATTGGCCTCGTCGCTGCCAAAGAGTTTGAGCGTCTGGATGTTGGAATAGGCGTCCACCATTCGGCCGCTGATCATCGAACCCGCTTCCGCCGAAGCCCTTGCGTTTTCCCGGATCCGGGGCACGAAAAACCTAGCGAGGAGCCCGAAGACGAAAAGCCAGACAAGCACGACAACGGCCATGCGAAGGTCGAGTTGTGCCACGAGCACGAGCGTCGAGACGGAGTAGATCAGGACAAACCAGACGCTCTCCATGAGCGTGGTCAGAACGTCGCCCGTGGCCTGACCTGCGGACCATACCTTTGTGACGATGCGGCCGGAAAAATCGTTCTGGAAAAAGGACAGCGATTGCCGCGATACGTGAAGGTAGGACTGCCAACGCACGAGATTGTAAAAGCCCGGCGTGATGATCTGTTGATCCACGAGGGCCGTGAGGAAGGCGATCAGAAAGCGACCCACCCCAACGACCAGCGCCATCAGCAGGAGTTCCTGCCCGTGCTGCGCCATAAGTCCGCTCCAGCCATCGGCCGGCTCGATCGTGTCGAGAATATCTACCAGACGGCCAACGAACCAGAACATCGCCGCTTCGACACCCGCCGCAAGCCCACCGAGAACAAGCATGGCAAGAAAGGGCGCTTTGGCCTGGCGGACGTAAAACCATACGAAGGCCACCAGCCCTGGCGGCGGCTTGACGTCATCCTGCCTCTCGAATGGCTGGATCCAGTTCTCGAAAAGGCGGAAAATGCGTTCGATCATTGCGCCGATATAGGAGCCATCAGCGCAACGGCAAAGGAGCACCCGTCACAATCCGGGCTCCAGCCACCGGATCCTGCAAACGAAATCGGCAGCCGAAGCTGCCGATAACACTGATGATGATGGAAGCGGTCCCGCCCTGCCGCTTAGAACTCGGACCACTCGGGCTGGGCAGCCGTTGCCCGGCCGGCAAAGGCCGAGCGGACCCGTGCCCCCAACGATCGCGCCGGTGAAGCGACCGGCTGGGCTGCGGAGGATGCTGGACGCAGCTCCCTTTCCTGGCCGTCCAGCTTGAACTGTGACAGGAGCTCCCGCAAGCCTTCCGCCTGGCTGGCCAGGCTGTGTGTTGCAGCTGTTGTCTCCTCGACCATTGCCGCGTTCTGTTGCGTTCCCTGGTCCATGTGGTTGACGGAACTGCTGATCTCGGTGAGGCCCGTCGACTGCTCGCGGGTCGAGATCACGATCGAGGCAACGTTGTTGTTGATCTGCTGGACGTCGGCAACGATGGTCTCCAGAGCCGCACCTGTCTGCCCCACGAGATCGACGCCATCCCGCACGCGCTCACCGGAGGTAGCGATCAGCGCCTTGATTTCGCGCGCTGCGCTCGCAGACCGCTGCGCCAGTTCACGGACTTCCTGGGCAACCACAGCAAAACCTTTGCCGGCCTCGCCCGCACGCGCTGCCTCAACGCCGGCATTGAGAGCCAGAAGGTTGGTCTGGAACGCAATCTCATCGATCACGCCGATGATGTTGCTGATCTCGCTGGACGAGGTTTCGATTGCTTCCATCGCGCTCACGGCTTGCCTCACAATCTGACCGGAGCGCTCTGCACCCGCACGAGTGTGATCGACCAACTCGCCGGCCTCGCCGGCACGCACGGAAGAATCCTTGACCGCGGTGGCAACTTCCTCGAGTGCAGCGGCCGTTTCTTCCACGGAAGCCGCCTGCTGCTCCGTGCGCTTGGACAGATCCTGTACCGCAGCGCTGATCTCCTTCGCCCCCGCATCGATCATTCGTGCGTTGTCGCCGACGGCGCGCAGCACCGACTGGAGCTTGGTAGTCGACTCGTTGAAGTTCTCTCGCAGTTGCTCAAGCTGGCCAGCGAAGGGTGTGTCGAGACGGAAGGTCAGGTCGCCTTCTGAAAGACGCGTCAGCCCTTGACGAAGCGCATCGACCGCGAAGGAGACTTCGGCAGTTTCGCGCGCCTTCTGTTCCTCGCGGGCCATGCGTTCGCTTTCGCTGAGCGAACGTTCAGCGGCTGCTTCCCGCTCCAGCCTCTCACGGGCCAGCGCGTTATCGCGGAACACCGCAACCGCCGCCGCCATGTCACCAATCTCGTCCTTGCGTCCGTCATGCGGGATCGTCAGGTCGCTTCGACCGTCGGCCAGCGTTTTCATGGCCGCCGTGATGTCGCCGATCGGACGCGTAACGCGCAGATAGCTGACAAGGGCTGCCGCCAGTGCTGCCGCTGCTGCGATCGCCACCCCGATGATCGTGGTGATAAAGGCGGAGGACGCTGCCTGCGCAGCAACGTCGCGGTCTGCCATCCCGCGCAGGCGATTGTCCTCGATCAGATCCTGCAGAACGGCCTGCGCCTCGGCCTCCTTGGGGACCATCTTCGCGATGAGCGCCCGGGCCTCGTAGACGCGTGAGGAACCGATCAGCTTCACGAAGTCTGCGCCGAGGGCGTCGTATTCCCCCATCAGCGCGTTCAACTGATCGAACTTAACACGTGTTGTTTCGGTGGTGATGCCGGATGCGAAGGCCCCGAATACTTCGCTGCGCACCGCGTTTGTCGAGGCAAGCTGTTCCAAAACCTGCTTCTTCTCAGCCGCAGAGCTTGCCGACAGCGCCGTGAGATACAGCCGGCGCAGTTCGGAAAATACACGATCCATATTCGCGACGCTGAGCGAACGCTCCATCCGGCGGCTGATATTGTTTGCCTGGGTATCCAGCTCGGAAACGGAGCGCATCCCGAGGACGCCTTGGATGATCGCCAGAAGAACGACGAAAGCGAAAAGGGCAGGAAGGAGAACTTTGATCTTGATGCTGCTCATGCGGAATCCAGAGGAAGTGGCGGGAGGGCACTGCGCCCGCCACTTCGTCGCAGCTTTGCATCAACAATGGGTTACCAGAATAGGGCTGATTCGGTGTCCCTTCGCCGGCACCCAAGGAGGAAGCGACGGCTACTCGGCAGCCGCCTCTTGGTCCGTATCATGCGCCAGAAAACCGCCGGACTGGCGGCTCCACAGATCGGCATAGATGCCTCCGGAGGCGGTGAGCTCCTGATGCGTGCCGGTCTCCATGATAACGCCTTTGTCGAGCACGATCACCCGGTCCATTTCCGTCAGGGTGGAAAGCCGATGCGCGATCGCAATCACCGTCTTGCCCTCCATCAACGAAAACAGGTTCTCCTGGATGGCCGCCTCGACCTCCGAATCGAGCGCAGAGGTCGCTTCGTCGAGAACAAGGATGGGCGCGTTCTTCAGGAACACCCGCGCGATAGCGATCCGCTGCCGCTGCCCCCCCGACAGCTTGACCCCCCGCTCGCCAACATGAGCGTCCAGACCTCTGCGGCCTTGCAAGTCGGACAGCCCCTGAATGAACTCCCAGGCATTGGCGCGCTTCGCCGCCTCGATGATTTCGGCATCGCTCGCCGATGGCTTGCCATAGGCGATGTTGTCTCGGATCGAGCGATGCAGCAGTGACGTGTCCTGCGTCACCACGCCAACGAGCGCCCGGAGGCTCTCTTGAGAGACCGTGGAGATATCCTGTCCATCGATCGTGATGCGGCCTGCCTCAAGATCATAGAAGCGTAGCAACAGGTTCATCAGCGTCGTCTTGCCGGCACCGGAGCGCCCTACAAGGCCGACCTTCTCACCGGCCGCGATATCGAGCGTCAGATTCTCGATTACACCCTTTTCCTTTCCATAGTGGAAGCGGACGTTCTCGTAGCGGATCTGACCCTTCTTCGTTTGGAGGGGCATCGCTTCGGGGACATCCGTCACGTCGTGCGGCTTTGTCATCATCGACATGCCGTCATAAACGGTACCGATCGCCTCAAATAGCGCCGACACCTCCCACATGATCCACTGCGACATACCGTTGATGCGCATGGCAAGACCGATCGCGACGGCGACGGATCCGACGGAAACCTCGCCGGTCAGCCAGAATGCGATGCTGGACGCAGCCACCGCGAAGATGGTCAGGGCATTGTTGACATCGACGCAGATATTGAGGAGCGAAATCTGGCGCATCTGCCGGTGAACCGTGCCAAGGAACTCGTCCATTCCCTCACGGGCATAGCTCTCTTCACGACCCGCATGCGAGAACAGCTTCACGGTTCCGATATTGGTGTAGCTGTCAACGATCCGGCCCGTCATCATCGAGCGCGCGTCCGCCTGCTCGCTGGAAAGCTTCCGGAGCCTCGGAATGAAATGCCAGAGGATCAGGCTGTAGAACACGAACCACAGCACGAGAGGCACCACCAGTCGCCAGTCGACAACGATAACCAGCGCCAGCATCGAGACGAAAAAGCTGATCGCGTAGACGAAGACGTCAATGATCTTCATCACCGTCTCGCGGATGGCGAGCGATGTCTGCATCACCTTTGTCGAGACGCGGCCGGCGAATTCGTTGGCGAAGAAGGTCATTGAGTGACGCAGCAGGAAGCGGTGCATCTGCCAGCGGGCAATCATCGGGAAGTTGCCGGCCAGCACCTGATGCATGGTGAGCGTGTGGACTGCACCGGCGATGGGAAGCACAAGAAGAAGGATCGCCGCCATCCAGGCCAGCCGCCCGCCCTCCTGCGCCAGAAACGTGTCGGGATTGGCGTTGGACAGCCAGTCAATGATATTGCCGAGGAACTGGTACAAGAACACCTCGGCCACTGCGATGACCATGGAGCAGGTGCCGAGCACCAGCAGCCAGAAGCCCGCCGGCCTGGTGTAATGCCAGCAAAAGGCAACCAGCCCCTTTGGGGGCAAGCTTGGCTGGTCGATCGGATAGGGATCGACACGCCGCTCAAACCACGAAAACATGATCTTCTCCACGAGGTACGCAGGGCGACCACTGTCCGTGAAATGGACGGACTTCGGACGCTGAAAACTAAGACGGAGCCGCTAATGGTCCAAAGGAACGAAAAAAGGAAACGGGTGCGGGAACCGCGGGTGCCTCAGGCGGACGCTGGACGCATCCGGACCAGAAGGCAGGTACGCACGGCAATATCCATGTAGGCCTCCTGGGGCTGGTGTTAAAGACAAGCGCGTTGTATCGCGCAACAGGAACCGTGGGAAGAGCGAAATCTTTCGTCTTCCTGAATCAGAGACCGACCGTCGTCACGCTGCATTCTCGCTGGCCTTGGCTCAACGGAGGCAGACCTCCATTGGTCGGGCATCAACCATGGCCTGCTCATGTCAAACCTTCGCATCGCGCTCTATCAGCCTGATATTCCTGGCAACACAGGGACGATACTCCGCCTTGCGGCCTGTCTGGGCATGGGTGTCGACATCATTGAACCTGCTGGGTTCGACATCTCGGACCGCAACCTGAAGAGGTCGGGAATGGATTATCTGGCAAGTGTGGATCTTGTCCGCCACGTCAACTGGCAAGCGTTCGAGACATGGCGTTCGGCTACGGGCCGGCGACTTGTTCTCGCCTCCACAAAGGCCGCAGAACCTTACGTGCAGCACTCCTTCCGGGACGAAGACGTGCTTCTGTTCGGCCGCGAAAGCGCTGGCGTTCCGGATCACGTTCACGATGCTGCGGATGCTCGTGTCCTTGTCCCGATGGTGGAGGGACAAAGGTCTCTCAATGTTGCCATGTCAGTCGCCATGATTGCTGGGGAAGCCCTTCGCCAGACCGCCTGGCGCTAACGGCGACATCGATTTCCGGCACATGACGCAGATAAACTCTTTTCGTTCACCATTGTCTGCCATAATTACTTAGCCGGGCACCGATCTTTGCCTATCATCCCCCGCGACTGCTCGGAATTCGTCATGCAATCGACGATCGTCATCATCAATCTGTTCGGCGCCGTAGCCTTGCTGCTCTTCGGCCTCGCACAGGTGAAAGATGGCGTTAACCGCGCCTTTGGCCCCCGCCTGAGAACCGGGCTGGCAAGCGGGACGCAAAGCGGCCTACGCTCCTTCGTCTCTGGCTTTGTCGCCACCGTTGCGCTGCAAAGTTCGACCGCAACCGCCCTCACCGTCGCCTCCTTTGTTGAACGGGACCTGATCCGCGCCCGCATGGCGCAGATTGTTCTGCTTGGCGCCAATGTTGGCACTGCCGTCACCGCCTGGATCGTCGCAACCGGAATTGAATGGCTTTCGCCGCTACTGATCCTGCTCGGGGTCGCGCTCCAACGCGGCGGTTCCAGTGCGCGCAAGGGTGGCGGGACCGCGCTCGTCGGAATCGGACTGATGCTCCTGTCGCTCTACCTGTTGTCATCGGCGACAGAGCCGATGCGCGACTCTCCCGCCCTTGCTGCCTTCGTCAGGCTGCTCGACGGGGCGTGGCCGGTGGCGCTTGCACTAACCGCCGTGCTTGCGGTGGCATCATCCTCCAGCCTTGCCGTCGTGGTTCTTGTTCTCTCGATGGCCTCCACGGGTATCCTGTCGACGACGCTGATGATCATCCTGATTCTTGGCGCCAACCTGGGCGGAGCCATACCTCCAGTTCTCGCCACCCTGGCCGGTCCCGCTTCCGCCCGCCGTATCACCACCGGAAATCTTGTGGTGCGGGCAGTCGGCTGCGCGATCGCGCTGCCGCTGGCAGGCTATGGGGCCACCGCATTGGATGCCCTCCCGCTCGACCGGCTGGGCCTCCCGGTAGACATCCACCTTGCATTCAATATCACCCTTGCTGTTCTGGCCTGGCCCTTCTCGGGCCTCCTTTCCGAGGCGATGAAGAAATGGATACCGGCCAAGGAAGAGGAGGATACAGGCCCTCAATTTCTGGACGCGGACGCGCTGTCCACGCCTGTGGTGGCGCTTGCAAACGCGACCCGCGAGGTCCTGGCCGTCGGAGATCTCGTTGAACGGATGCTGATCCGGGTGGAAAGCGCTTTCCAGAACAACGACGTCACCCAACTGGCGGAGATCGAGGCCTTGGAACGGCGCGTCGACCGCATTCAGCAGGAGGTCAAGGTTTATCTGTCAAGGCTGGGACGCGAAGGCAGCGATTCAGACAACGGGCGCCGCTCGATCGCTATCATCGATTATGTGATAAACTTGGAGCATGTCGGCGACATCATCGAGAAAGGCTTGAGCGAGGAAGTTCGCAAGAAGGTTTCTCACAACCTCAAATTCTCCGAGGACGGATATCGAGAACTGAAGAGTCTTTTCGACCTGACAATCGAGAATCTTCGCACCGCTCAGACGGTCTTCGTCACCGGCGATCTAGACCTTGCGCTGCACCTGATGGAGATCAAGCTGAGCGTCCGTAAGGCTGAAAAGCTGTCGGCGGGGCGGCATCTGGAGCGGCTAAGGGCCGGTCGCGTTGAAAGCCTGCAAACGAGTTCGTTGCATCTCGACATCCTGCGCGACCTGAAGCGCATCAATGCCCATCTCGTTTCGGTCGCCCACCCGATCCTGGACGACAGTGGCCTGTTGCGTGAAAGCCGTCTGCGCCAACGCAAAAGCGGCGCCTGAAAGAAGCCTGTGAGACGTGCCGTTACCGCGGCAGAGAATGAAGCTCAGTCGGCACTGGGCAGACGGCGCATGGTGAACTCGATCCTACCACCTTCCACCTGCCGCCAGCTTTCCACCTCAGTCCAGTAGGCGGCCTTGGGGAAGGCCTCGAACCATTCCCGCGCCTTGTTTCGAGCCTCCTCGCGGGACATCGTAAAGGTTTCGCGGACGAAAAGGCCAGATGACCGTCCGGCGTTTTCCTGACGATGCCGATCGATCCGGCGCTTCAAGCCGTCGAGCGGCGGCGGTGTAAACTTCGCCATTCACTCTACCTCTCTGAGGTGAAGATAGTGCGCAAATTCCCGCTTAGCGAGTCGGAATCTCGCGGCCGGTTGGACGGATACTCAGTGGGCTGCCCGCCATGGCTCATCCTTCCCATTGCTGATAAGGACAATCTGCAACAGGAAAAACAGATCGGGAATCGTGACGATGGAACGGCCAGTCTTGCCGAAGAACCTGCCGGAAGACATCGAGGACAAGAAGGCGAGAGCGCGCGCTTGGTTCGAAAGCCTGCGCGACACCATTTGCGCTTCGTTCGAAGCTCTTGAAGACGATCTCACAGGCCCTCTCTCTGACCAACCCGCAGGCCGCTTTGTCGCAAAAGACTGGCTGCGCGAGGAAGGCGTGGGCGGCGGCGGTCGCATGTCGATGATGGAAGGTCGCGTGTTCGAAAAAGTCGGCGTGCATACCTCCACGGTTCACGGAGAGTTCTCTGCCGATTTCCGCAGCCAGATGCCTGGTGCCGAGGAAGATCCCCGCTTCTGGGCCTCCGGCATCTCGTTGATCGCCCATCCGGTCAATCCCAACGTGCCCGCCGTTCACATGAACACACGGATGGTGGTGACGTCGAGTCAGTGGTTTGGTGGCGGCGCCGACCTGACGCCGGTGCTCGATCGCCGCCGCACACAGGACGATCCCGATACCAGCCTCTTTCATCGCGCAATGGAGATCACCTGTCGCCGTCACGAACCTATCGCCGACTACGACCGCTACAAGGCCTGGTGCGACGAGTACTTCTTCCTCAAGCACCGCAACGAGGCCCGTGGCGTCGGCGGCATCTTCTTTGATTGGCTACATCCGGACGCGGAAAAAGGCGGTTGGGAAGCGGACTTCGCCTTTGTTCAGGACGTCGGGCGCGCCTTCAACCTCGTCTATCCGAAAATTGTCAGGGCGAACTTCAACCATCCTTGGACGGAAGCCGATCGAGACGAGCAACTCGTTCGACGCGGTCGCTACGTGGAATTCAACCTGCTTTACGACCGTGGAACGATCTTTGGATTGAAGACCGGAGGAAACGTGGAATCCATCCTTTCCTCCCTCCCACCAGTGGTGCGCTGGCCTTGAACGGCATCAGCTCACGCAATATGTCGCATAGCTAACATTTGACATGTTCAAGCCCAGGCTTTGATGCTAGCCTCCTCTTCATAGCACCGGAGGAGGAACGCAATGATAGCGTCAAGGGAAATGCCAGTGCCTCGTACGCCCGTGTCCGATGGAGGATTGGATCGGGGCCGTTTCATGGACAGTCCCGAACTCATCGAACGTCTTGCGCGCGAACTTCGTCTTCGTAGCGACCCGGATCTGCCGCAGGATTTTTATATCCAGCAGGTCAGACGGCAACTGGCCGGTCGCAATGGGCTGAGCAACGCGGCTGCTAGAGAGCATATCCTGGGAACCCGCAAGATGCCTCTGCAATCCGCATCGGTTTTCCGCGCCTGGGCCATGCCGGAATAGCTCCAGCGGAACCCGCGAAGTCATCTGCTGTGTGTCTGATTGGACGGGGTTTGAGCTTCCCCGTCCAGCAATACGGAAGGAGGACGCAATGAGACTATTCGAATGCGGAACCTTGGTCCCTGGATGCGCTTGGCATACCCGCGCCAACGAGGATGCGGAAATCGTCCGTCGTGCGGTCGAGCATATGCGCACCGTCCACGGGGAAGAAATCATCCGGGAAAACATGGTCGACAACATCAAGGCACGGATTCGTGATGACGCAGCCGCTGCCTGACGTCCGGTTAGGCTGAGGGAGCTTCTCCCACCATTTCGTTAAGCCGGGCGGTCAACGCTGCCCGATCCAGTGAGAAGTTCCGCTCCACCCACAAGGTCTCCAGGCTGTCGAGCAGTTCGCCCACCCGCTTTCCTGCCGGCACCCCGGCAGCAAGAATGTCCGAACCGCTCAATGGGAAGACCGGCTTGCGATAGCCGGTACACCGCTCAAGCAGCACGGAAAGACGCGCAGCTTTGCGCATTGCGTGAGGATCGCTCTCGGTCATCAAGCGTACCGCAGCCAAGGTGAGCCTCAATCGCATCGATAGCCCCATCGGCCCATGACGGTAGAGCATCCGGTCGAAA
>JAEWOP010000102.1 GCA_023399635.1 Pseudomonadota bacterium | reverse complement strand
TGGTGATGCCCTGCTCCCGCTCGGCCTGGAGCCCGTCCAGCAGCAGCGCGAAGTCCGGAAGGCCCAGATCATTCTGCTGGCCGGAATCACGCTGCAGCGTCGCCGCCTGATCCTCCTTTACCGCCTTGGTGTCCCAAAGCAGTCGGCCGATCAGGGTGGACTTGCCGTCATCGACCGAGCCGCAGGTGATGAGCCGCAGCGGACGCATGTCACGCGTTGCCGGCAGGGCCTCGGGAGCGACATGAACGGCAGCCGAGGTGGCTGTGGCGGATGCGGTCATCTTAGAAATACCCTTCGCGTTTCTTCTTTTCCATTGAGCCAGATTGGTCGCGGTCAATGGCGCGTCCCTGCCGTTCGGAAACGGTGGCGATCTCGAGTTCGGCGATCACCTCTTCCAGAGTGGTGGCGTGGGAGCGAATACCGCCGGTCAGCGGCCAGCAACCGAGGGTGCGAAAGCGCAGCATCCCCTCCTGGATCTGCTCGCCCGGCAGTGCCTCGAAACGTGGATCTTCTGCCCACAGCAGCATGCCGTCGCGCTCCACGTATTTACGGTGCTTGGCATAGTAGAGTGGTGGGAGCGGGATGTTTTCCGCCTGGATGTAGCGCCAGATGTCGACCTCCGTCCAGTTCGACAGCGGGAAGGCGCGCACGCTTTCGCCCTTGCGGATCATCCCGTTGTAGACGTTCCACAGTTCCGGCCGCTGGTTGCGCGGATCCCATTTGTGCTCGGGTGTGCGGAAGGAGTAGATGCGTTCCTTGGCGCGGGAGGCTTCCTCGTCACGACGCGCCCCGCCGAAGGCCGCATCGTATTTTCCCGCATCCAGCGCCTGACGCAGCGCTTCTGTTTTCATCACGTCCGTATGATAGGCCGAACCATGGCTGAACGGGGAGATCCCTTCCGCCGCACCGCGTGGATTGGGGTGAACGATCAGGTCGAGATCGAAACGCTCCGCCATCTCATCGCGAAACGCGATCATCTCGGGGAACTTCCAGCCCGTGTCGATATGCAGGAGCGGGAACGGAATGCGGCCAGGGTGAAACGCTTTTCGCGCCAGATGCAGCAGAACGGAGGAGTCCTTGCCGATCGAGTAAAGCATCACCGGGTTTTCAAACTCGGCCGCCACTTCACGGAAAATATGGATCGCCTCATTCTCCAGCGCCTTCAGGTGCGGATCAAGCGGGGCTTTGGTCGACGAAGCAGGTTTTGGTTCTGCTGCGTGGAGGGCATCGGTCATTCAATAAGTCTCCAGGGCGAGCGACAGCCGCTCGCACGGTCAGATGGAACTTGAATTCAGTGGAGTGGCGGCGGCTTCGGGAACGTGCAGGCCGCATTCCCGCTTCTCATCGTTCTCCCACCACCAGCGGCCGGCGCGCTCCGGCTCACCAGGCTTGATGGCGCGGGTGCAGGGCTCGCAGCCGATAGAAGGATAGCCACGCTTGTGAAGCGGATTGACGGGCACCGCCTGCGCGTCAACATAGGCGTTGATCTGCTCCAGTGACCAGTCGGCAAGCGGATTGACCTTCAAAAGACCACGCTCAGCGTCGTACTCAACGAAGGCCGTTGCGGCGCGGTTGCCAGACTGGCTGCGGCGCAGGCCGGTGATCCAGACAGCGGCACCCTGAAGGGCCCGCGCGAGCGGGTTCAGCTTTCTGACGTGACAGCAGGCGTGGCGCGCTTCGACGCTCTCGTAGAAGCCGTTCAAGCCGTAGCGGGCAGCATAGGCATCGATTTCCGCCTGTTCTGGCCGAAATCTGCTGATCGAGATGCCGAAGCGTTCCTCGGTCTCGTCGATCAAGGCCAGCGTTTCCGGAAAGAGCCGGCCCGTTTCAAGCGTGGCGATTACGATATCGAGACGCCTGATCCCGATCTCTGCCGCGATCACCTGATCCTCGATACCAAGACTGGTGGTGAAGACTGCACGGCCGAGTTCACCGGCAAGCGACAGGCGTGAAGCGAGCTCGAGCTTTTCAAACTGTGCATCAAGACTCGCGGCAATTTCGGCCAGATGGCGGCCGGAGGCGTCATGGATCGTCATGGGGTAGTTCCACTGTTTTGCTGATTATGAAAGCTCTGCCCCACAAGAGACAGAAACAGCGGTTTCATCCAGCGAGCAGGATGAGCAAATCTCTCTCCAAAGCGGGCTTGAGGAAGAAAAGCTGGCATGCGTCCCCAAAGGCGCTCCAGCGTTTGAATTTCCTTGCTGTTTCCGTTATGGCCAGAACCAAGGATGACGCCGCTTCCTCTCACGGGCGGAACGGCGAAGGCGTGGTTGCAGGATGATTTCTCAAAAGGCGAGGTATGCGCTACGAGCGCTGACGGCTCTGGCCCAGTCGGAGACTGGCTCGTCGATGATGATCTCCGAGATCGCGGCCCAGCAGTGTATCCCGAAGAAGTTTCTCGAACAGATCCTCCTCGACTTGAAGCGGGCCGGTATCGTCGCCAGCCGGCGCGGCAAACAGGGCGGCTACTTGCTGCTGAAACCGGCGAACACGATCACCTATGGTGATGTGCTGCGGCTGGTCGACGGGCCGATTGCTCCCCTGCCCTGCCTGTCAATGACGGCTTACCGCAAATGCGAAGATTGCGACGGGGAGCAGCTCTGCGAGATCCGGCATGTCTTCGCCCGCGTCGCCGACGCCACGCGAGACGTATTGTTCAGCACGACGATCGCCGACGCATTGGACAAAACGGCAAAATCCAGAGAGCTACTCAGCGCCTAGGACTTCTCTGCCGCCCAAATCTGCGGAATGTCTTCACTGCCGACTGCTGCATCTCCGCTGCTAAATTTCTCTTCCTCATCTCATCCGCAATCGAATTTTGGCTCACTGCGGCTACCAAAGGGAAAGAGTTTTGCCCGGGGAAAATGTAGGATTGTGAAAGACTACTTGTTCGGTAGACTTAATCCGGTAACGGAGGAAGTCAGCATGTTCAAGTTCTTTCAGGGATTGGGCGCCCTCGCCCTGAGCCTCTCGCTCACTGTCGGGGTGTTTGCTCCAGCACAAGCGCAGACCAACCTGCTCAATGTCTCCTATGACCCGACACGCGAGTTCTATGAGGAGTACAATTCCCTTTTCGCGCAGCACTGGGAGAAGGAGAATGGTGAAGCCATCCGGATCGAGCAATCGCATGGCGGATCCGGCCGGCAAGCACGTGGGGTGATAGAAGGACTTCAAGCCGATGTCGTGACGCTGGCACTTGGCAGCGATATTGACGCCATCGTCGAAAACAGCGGGAAAATCTCTCCGAAATGGCGCGGAAAATTTCCGCACAATTCTGCACCCTATACCTCCACGATCGTCTTCCTCGTCAGGAAGGGAAATCCAAAGGCCATCCAGGACTGGGATGACCTCGTGAAGGATGGCATCGAGATCGTGACCCCCAACCCGAAGACATCGGGCGGAGCCCGATGGAACTATCTGGCGGCCTGGGCTTGGGCGGACCAAGCCTACGGCGGTGACCGAGGGAAAATCGAGGCCTATATGGCCGATCTCTTCAGTCATGTGGCTGTGATGGATACTGGAGCCCGCGGCGCCACAACAACCTTCACGGAACGAGAGATCGGCGACGTACTGCTGGCTTGGGAAAATGAGGCATATCTCGCAACCAAGGAGATCGGTCCGGACGCCTTTGACATCATTGTGCCACCCATCTCCATACTTGCAGAACCCCCCGTTGCCGTGGTCGATGCCAATGTGGACAAGAAGGGAACGCGCAAGGCAGCCGAGGCTTATCTGCAGTACCTGTACTCGGACGAGGCGCAGAACCTCATCGCAAAGCACTTCTATCGTCCCGCCAATCCCGCGGGCGTCGATGCTGCGCTGCTTCAACAATTTCCGGAGACCAGATTGGTGACAATAGAAGATCCAATCTTCGGTGGCTGGCCGAAGGCGCAGGCGCAACATTTCGC
>JAEWOP010000084.1 GCA_023399635.1 Pseudomonadota bacterium | reverse complement strand
CGGCAACGGTGGTGGCAACGGCAATGGCGGCGGAAACGGCAACGGCGGCGGCAATGGGAACGGCGGCGGGAACGGGAACGGCGGCGGCAATGGTAATGGAAATTAATAACGGCATGATCAGGGGAGCTTAGCGAAGCACTTGTCCTTGCGCGTGGCGAATCTCCTTGCTCGGCTTAACAAAGGGCGGCTCCTCGTGGCCGCTTTTCTGTTGTCGATGCCCTTTGTGTTGCCTGCGGTAGGCGCGCTTCAGCAGATCGACGACGAGCTTGCTGATCTTCGCGCTGAACTTTCCCCACGCAGCGCTTCCGATCGCTTTGTTTTTGTTGCAATCGACAAGGAAAGCCTTGATCACGTCGGCACATGGCCTTGGCCGCGCTCGGTTCATGCGGCCATCGTAGATGCTCTGGTGGAGGCCGGGGCGGGAGATATATTCCTCGACGTTGATTTCAGCACGCCCTCCAGACCAGAAGAAGACAAGCAATTGGCCGCAGCGCTTGAAAGGGCGGCTGGGGGCGTCATTCTGCCGGTCTTCGAACAGCACCAGCATGTACAGGATGCTTCATCAGTCGCTTTGACGAGACCGATCGAGATGCTCGCGGAAAATGCCTGGCTCGCCGCTGCGAATGTCACGGTCGACCATGCAGGTCGCTTCCTTGGCTTTGGCACCAGCCTTGTCCTCGATGGTGCCACGCTGCCTGTCGCTCCTGTACTGCTTGCTGAAGGACGAGCGCTGGACATGCCTGTCCTTCCGGTCGACTTTTCAATAAATCCCGGCACGGTGAAGGCCATTTCCGTTGCCGACCTGCTGCGGGGTGAGGTCGACATGAGCTTGCTGGCGGGTCGGTCTGTTGTGGTTGGGGCTTATGCCACCGAGCTGAAGGATCTGTTTTCAGTGCCGGTCCATGGAATCCTCAGCGGACCCATGCTCCATATCCTGGCCGCAGAAACGCTTCTTCAAGACCGGGTGCCACGCCAGATACCGGTCTGGCCAGGCGGCATTCTCTTGGCGCTTGCTATGATTGCCGCCATGCATGCACTTCGCGAGCGGCGGGTCGAGGTGGCAGCGCTGACCGCATTCGCAATGGGCGCTCTGATCGAAAGCAGCGGATACCTTCTTCAGAAGGAGTGGTCACTGCATCTGCTTTCCGGCACGTATCACGTCATGCTGATCTTTGGGCTTGTCATCCTTCTTTTTGAGCGGATTGGCGTTACGGCATGGCTTCTCGAGGTTGCGAGCGCCGAACGACGAAACAGCCGGCGGATTCTCAAGCGGGTCATCAGTGACAGCAGCGATGCGGTGATCATCATCGATGGCGATGAACGGATCGTAGACCTCAGTCGCACTGCTGTGACCTTTTTCGAGATTTCTCGGGGCCTCAGGCGAGGTGATGAGTTCAGGGCGTCGATGCCGATCGAGCTTGTAAAGGCTCTCGATCGATCGATTGGCGCTCTCACCGCCGATGGGACGTTTCAGCCTGCCGTGCGCGAAGAGATCAAGCTGGTGCGCAATGGCCAGGTGGTTCATCTGGAAGCTGTCATAACCATCTCACGGTTCGAGGAGCGCAGCCTTGAACGTCGCACCAAACACACGTTTGCAACCTGCTTCACCCTTCGCGACATCACCGACCGAAAGATCTACGAAGCGAAGTTACGTCGGTTGTCGCAACTTGATGATCTGACTGGCACTCTCAACCGGCGCGAATTCGTCAGCCGCGTTGCACGCAGTATGGAGGAAGGCGTTGCCATGGCAGTCGCGGCTGTCGATCTTCATCGCTTCGCGGCCATCAATGCCACATTCGGGCGAGCCGCAGGAGACCATTTGCTTTCGGCGGTGGCGCGGCGACTAATGGCTGGCGCTCACGAGCTCTCAACGGAGACGAGCCACGCCTTTGTTTCCCGGCTTGGCGGTGATGTCTTCTGCATAGCGGTTGCTGTTTCAGGAGGTCGCGGCATCATGTCTCTTCCGGAGGCTCTCCTCTCGCTTTTCTCCAACCCGGTGGATGCGCGCGGTATCAAGGTTCATGTGGATGTGCGCGTCGGAGCGTGTCTTGTAACAAGTGCCGCCGATGCCGCAGCTTCCGTTGATGCGGCAGAGCTTGCGCTCGATCAGGCCAAAAAGATCGGCGGTTCTGGATGGCATATCTATGATCCGGTCGCGGCCTTGCAGCAAGCACGACGTATGCGCCTGGAGCAGGAGATGCGCACGGCATTGCGCGACAGCCAGTTTTTCCTTGTCTATCAGCCGCAGGTCGAGCTGGAGTCAGGAACTATCTCGGGGGCAGAAGCGCTGATGCGGTGGAAGCATCCAGATCTTGGGTTGGTGTCGCCGCTCGATTTCATTGAGGTCGCCGAATCCAACGGTTTCATCTGCGAGTTGGGCCGGTGGGCCTTGATGGAAGCCTGTTCGGCGGCTTCGTCATGGCCGGATCATCTTTCCGTTGCCGTGAATGTTTCTGCTGTTCAGTTCGCCAAGGCAGATCTATGCGCCGACGTGCGCGATGCGTTGGCCGCATCTGGGCTGGAACCGCATCGGCTTCACCTTGAGGTCACAGAGACGGCTTTTCTCCTCGATCCGGAGCGGCTCTTGAAGCAAGTGACGGACCTGAAGTCTCTTGGCATTGCTGTCGCGCTTGATGACTTTGGGACCGGCTATTCCTCCCTCGGCTACATTGCGCGCTTCCCGTTCGACAAGATAAAGATCGACCAATGCTTCGTCCGCGGAATCGCCGATAATCCTGCCAATCAAGCTATCGTGCGCTCAATCCAATCTCTGGCCGACGGTGTCGGAATGGCCACCGTCTGCGAAGGAATTGAAGGCGAGGCCGAGTGGCATTTGTTGAAAGGCTTCGGTTGCCAGCAGGGGCAGGGGTACTACTTCGGCAAACCGCAGACCGCGGAGGATCTCTTGGCGCTCGTCGGACAAGCCAAAGGCGCTGCCAGGTTGCTTGCCTAGCTTCACAGTCAGTTGTTTTACGAGGTAGAGCATGGGAGCCAGTCGCTTCCTCAAGATCGCTGCTGATGGATGGTGGTGATCGTGCTCGGTCCGAGCTACTGGAATAGCCAATGTTTGTCGATGAGAGGCCTTGATGGCACAGAAGCGTCCAGTCCCCGTTCCCCAGCGCAAACGCGGCTCCGGCGTCAAGATGGTCTACGACCTTCTTCGTGACGAGATCCTTGACCTGAAGCTCGCACCTGGCAGCCTGGTAGACGAAGTGCAGCTTGCCGAACGATTCAAGATGTCGCGCACGCCGATCCGCGAGGCGCTGGTCCGCCTGGCGGGTGACGGGTTGATTGAGACGCTGCCGAACCGTTCCACAATGGTGTCGAACATCGACTTCCTCAACATGAATACGTTCTTTGACGCCTTGGTTCTGATGTACCGGGTTACGACAAGGCTCGCGGCGCAGAACCATAAGACCGGTGATCTACCGGCTATCCATGGCTTCCATCGAGAATACGCAGCAGCAGTCGAAGCGCGGGACGCGCTGAAGATGATTGCCACCAATGTCGCCTTCCACGTCGCCATCGCCGAGGCAGGGCGTAACCCCTACTTTACCGGGCTTTTTCGCCGTCTTCTCGATGAGGGGCAGCGGATACTTCGGCTTTACTATCGTTCCTATGACGAGCAGTTCCCTCAGCGTTTTGTCGATGAGCATGCAGAAATCATCGCTGCTGTTGAGGCTCGCGACGTGGAGAAAGCAGACGCATTAGGTAAAGCACATGCCGAGCAGATCGTCGCCCAGGTGCAAAAGATGTTCGCGCGGGACCCGCAGCTGGATATTGAACTGTGATCACGGACTTTCTTGTCGACAAATAAAATGCAAAGCAGTAAATCTCTTGTCGTGGATGGCTCATTCCGGGGCCTTCCTAGGCGCGGCATCGGCACAAGGAGATCAACATGAAGGCCCCAATCTTTTCCGGTGTAGTGCCGGCGCTGATGACCCCTTGTACGGAGGATCGCGTTCCTGATTTCGATGCGCTGGTGCGCAAGGGCAAGGAACTGATCGCGCAGGGCATGTCAGCCGTTGTCTATTGTGGATCCATGGGCGACTGGCCACTCTTGACGGATCAGCAGCGCATGGAAGGCGTGGAGCGTTTGGTCGCGGGGGGCATTCCGGTGATTGTCGGTACCGGTGCCGTCAACACGGCATCCGCTGTAGCAATTGCCGAGCACGCTCAAAGGGTCGGGGCAAAAGGCCTGATGGTCATCCCGCGGGTGCTTTCCCGAGGCACTGTCGTTGCTGCGCAGAAGAACCACTTCAAGGCGATCCTGTCTGCTGCGCCCGATCTGCCGGCGGTGATCTACAACAGCCCCTACTACGGCTTCGCCACGCGCGCCGACCTGTTCTTCGCGTTACGTGCCGACCATCCGAACCTGGTGGGCTTCAAGGAGTTCGGCGGCGCGGCAGACATGCGTTATGCAGCGGAGAACATCACCAGCCGCGATGATGGCGTCTCGTTGATGATCGGCGTCGACACCTGTGTTTTCCATGGCTTCGTCAATTGCGGCGCAACGGGAGCGATCACGGGTATCGGCTGCGTGCTCCCGAAGGAGGTCCTGCATTTGTGCAGCCTTGCAAAGGGTGCGGCCAAGGGTGATCCCGACGCTCGCCAGCGCGCCTTGGAGTTGGAGTCCGCGCTTGCCGTACTTTCCTCGTTCGATGAGGGGCCAGACCTCGTCCTGTTCTTCAAGTACATGATGGTGCTGAAGGGCGACAGCGAGTACGCGCTGCACTTCAACGAGACCGACGTACTTTCCGAGAGTCAGCGGGGTTATGTCGAGGCGCAGCTCAAGCTTTTCGATACATGGTACGCGGAGTGGAGCAAGCTCCCGGGCGCGGTACAGAAGTACAAGGTCTAAGCCTCTGATCGTCAAGCAAGGCTCTTCTGCAGAACGGCCTTGCTTCTGTTGAAGCAGTTGCCCTCAAGCAACCGCTTCCAGTCCCTGTTCGAGAAGACGGTCAAGCTGCTCTATCTCGGCAGCCGTTAGCGTTATGCCTTCTGATCTCGATTTCTCGCGAGCCTCAAACCGGCGCTGTGAGGGCAGGCGGGCTCCTTGACCGACAATGGCATCGAACAGGATCTCAGCGCGAGCGAAGGGGTCGCCTGGGCGCCCTGCCGAAAAGGCTTCCGGAGACATGGCTATGATAAGTTCGCCGTGGAATGGGGCAAGGGTGGTGGTCCCAAGATAATCCAGGACCTCCGGGCTGGTGAGGTCGCCGATCATGATCCCGGCAAGCAGTTCGATCATCGTTCCGATCGCTGAACCCTTATGCCCGCCAAACGGCAGCATGGCTCCGGCAAGTGCGGCTTCGGGTTCCGTTGTCGGTTTGCCTTGCGCATCGATTGCCCAGCCTTCAGGCAGGGGCTTTCCGGCGCGGCGGTGCAGTTCGATTTCGCCACGGGCGGCCACCGATGTGGCGAAATCGAAGACATAGGGAAACGCGTTCTTGCGCGGCCATCCGAAAGCAAAAGGATTGGTGCCTAGCAAAGGCTTGTTACCACCAGTAGGTGCCACCGTCGCATAACTTGGACACATTACCAGTGCAGCGAGGCCTTTTTCGGTGACAGCCTCGACTTCCGGCCAAAGAGCAGAGAAGTGGGTGCAGTCGTTGATGACCATAGCCGCCATGCCAAGCGTTCGGCTGCGCTCTACAAGTACTGCAAGACCGAGCTCGAAGGCAGGATTGGCAAAGCCGCCTTGGGCGTTCACCTTCACGATCGCAGACTGGTCATTCGGCTCCAGCACTGGCGTGGCATCGGGTTTGACCTTTCCTGCCCTGATGGTGCGTAAGGCGCCTTCGATCCGATATATTCCATGCGACTTGCAGGCGTCGCGTTCGCCGGCCGCGATCACTCGCGCAAGACCGCCTGCCTGAACCGGATTAAGTCCGGCCTTGAGGAAGATTGCTTCAACCCGTTCGTGCAGAGCGCTGATGGTCAAGGTGGAAGGCGTCATCTTTTTCTCCAGTCTGCATTTTCATGGCCGTGCCAGAACTTTTCTTTCGCATACAAACTGTATACAAAAGTGCTATTGGCGCAAAGGGCTGCAGGCACAGCTTGTATGAATACGTCAGACTAACAAGGATTTAGCAGGAGACAAGCATGGCAACGGCTGCGGCGCGCGTCAGCGCGGGGGGTTCCTTGAGCGGATGTCTTGAATGAGCCTACCCGACGTGATCGTCATCGGCGCAGGCGTCATAGGTCTATCCGCGGCCATCGCCGCGCAGGTAAGGGGACTTTCGGTGACGGTTCTGGATCGAGAAGGTCCTGCAGCCGGGGCATCGGCCGGAAATGCAGGTGCCTTCGCCTTCACCGACATCCTGCCGCTCGCGTCCCCTGGCATCATGCGCAAGGCGCCAAAGTGGCTACTCGATCCGCTTGGTCCTTTATCCGTGCCTCCCGCCTATGCCCTCCACATCGCGCCATGGATGTTCCGCTTCTGGCGGGCTTCCTCATCCCACCGCGTTGCGTCCTCGACAGCCGCTCAAACGGCTTTGATGGATCTATCCAAAGCAGAACTGGAGCCCTTCCTGCAGCAGACCGAAACGCTCAACATGCTGCGTAAGGAGGGTAACCTCCAGGTCTATGAGAGCAGGACAGAGTTTGAGTCTTCCCTTCCAGGCTGGGAGGTGCGGGAAAGGCATGGCATCACGTTTCAGCATCTTGATCCGGCTGGGATGGCTGAGATCCAGCCCGGTATCTCACCCCGCTTCACCCATGGGACATTCACCCCCGGCTGGTATTCAATCGCCGACCCGAAACTCTACACGCTGGCGCTCGGCGAGCACTTTCGCGCAGGAGGCGGTAGAATCGAGCAAGCGGAGGTAACGGCGCTGCTGCCGGAGGTGGACGACGTCATGGTCGTTGCGGTTGGCGAAGAACCCAGGCGGGCGAAGCAGGTGGTGCTCGCCGCCGGCGCCTTCTCACACCGCATTGCACGTACGGTTGGCGAGCGCATACCGCTGGAAACCGAACGTGGCTATAACACGACCCTCCCTGTCGGGGCTTTCGATTTGAGGACGCAAGTCACTTTCGGCGGGCACGGCTTCGTGGTGAGCCGCCTGTCCGGCGGTATTCGTGTCGGAGGTGCCGTCGAACTCGGAGGGTTGGATCTGCCGCCTGACTTCCGCAGATCGAAGGCGATGTTGAAAAAGGCGGAAGCTTTCTTGCCGGGCCTGAAGTCGGAGGGCGGCAAGGAGTGGATGGGATTTCGGCCATCCTTGCCTGACAGCTTGCCCGCGATCGGACGGTCCCGTGGTGCACGACGGGTTATCTACGCCTTCGGCCACGGTCATCTTGGTCTTACGCAGTCGGTCGGGACGGCACGGCTGGTGGCGGATCTTTTGACGGAGCGAGCGCTTCCAATCGACATCACCCCTTTCTCCCCGCAACGATTCCGATAGAGTTCATCCATGGCTTCCTTCACCTTCTCCTGCATTGACGGGCATACCTGCGGCAATCCGGTCCGCCTTGTTTCCGGCGGCGGGCCGCGACTAGAGGGCGCGAACATGCTGGAGAAGCGCGCTCATTTTCTTCGGGAGTTCGACTGGATCCGGACCGGCCTGATGTATGAGCCTCGCGGCCATGACATGATGTCCGGCTCAATCCTTTATCCACCAACGCGGGCTGATTGCGACGTCGCGGTTCTCTTCATTGAGACCTCCGGCTGTTTGCCGATGTGCGGCCATGGCACGATCGGGACGATCACCATGGGCATCGAAAACGGCCTGATCACCCCACGCATACCCGGCAGGCTTTCCATAGATGCGCCCGCCGGTAAGGTGGACATTACCTACCGGCAAGAAGGCCGCTTTGTCGAAGAGGTCCGGCTGACCAATGTCCCCGGCTTTCTTTATGCGGAGGGTTTGACGGCGGAGATCGAAGGGCTCGGCGAGATCGTCGTCGACGTCGCCTATGGCGGCAATTTCTATGCAATCGTCGAGCCGCAGAAGAACTTTCGTGACATGGCTGATCACACGGCCGGTGAGCTTATTGGCTGGAGTCCCAAGCTGCGCGCCGCGCTCAATGCAAAATATGAGTTCGTCCACCCGGAGCATCCTGAAATCCGCGGGCTGAGCCACGTTCAGTGGATAGGCGCTCCGACCCAACCCGAAGCCCATGGCCGGAATGCTGTTTTCTATGGTGAGAAAGCAATCGACCGTTCACCCTGCGGCACGGGCACATCCGCCCGTATGGCGCAGCTTGCCGCCAAGGGGAGGTTGCAGGTCGGTGACGAGTTTGTCCACGAATCCATCATCGGGTCCCTGTTCAAGGGCAAGGTTGAAGCCGCCACCACCGTCGCAGGTCGCGATGCCATCATCCCCTCCATTGCCGGTTGGGCGCGCATGACAGGAATCAACACCATCTTCATCGACGATCGCGATCCCTTTGCGCATGGTTTCGTCGTCAAGTGAGCGCTGAAGCGCCCTCGTTCAGCATCCTTGCGGGGAACGCGGAAGGCCCCGTGGTGGCAACATCGGTCCCGCTCAGCTTCTGGGGTGGGGTTTCGCCGGAAGACGGGCGCGTGGTGGACGTTCATCATCCTCTTTACGGCACTTGTCTTGCGGGGGCCGTGCTCCTGATGCCGTCGAGCCGGGGGTCGTGTAGCGGCTCCGGGGTTCTGCTCGACCTGGTTCTTAACGATCTGGCGCCTGCGGCGATCATTTTCAGTGGGGCGGAGGACGTTCTGACGCTTGGCGCCCTGGTTGGCGCCATGATGTTCGCACGGCCGATCCCCGTGGTTCGCGTTCCGCCAGCAATACTTGAGAAATTGTCGAACGGCGGGAGCCTGCGCATCACGCCGGCCTCGATCGAGAGCGACGACCTGACGGTTGTGCTGGCGCCGCCGCTTAATTCGCAACTTGATCTGACTGAAGGCGATCGCGCCATGCTGAGGGGAGAGGCTGGCCCAGCCGTCCAGCAGGCGATGCAAATCATGTGCGCCATGGCGGTGCAGCAAGGGGCGCGCACGCTGGTGGACGTTACGCAGGTCCATGTCGATGGCTGTATCTATGCGAGCCCCGCCAATCTGGTGTTTGCGCAGCGGATGTCGGAGATGGGGGCGCAGGTTCGAGTGCCGACCACCATGAACGCCATCTCTGTTGATTACGCTCATTGGCGTTCACAGAACGTGCCGATCTCGTTCGGCGCGCCGGCAGCACAGCTTGCGGAAGCCTATGTGCGGATGGGGTGCCGCCCTACCTACACCTGTTCGCCCTACCTCCTTCCAAGCGCCCCAGAATTTGGGGAATTAATCGCTTGGGCCGAATCCAACGCTGTCATCTTCGCAAATTCCGTTCTGGGCGCGCGCACGCCAAAGCACCCGGACTTCCTTGACCTTTGCATTGCCCTCACGGGCAGGGCACCGCTCTCAGGCGTTTATCTGGATAGCAATCGTCGGGCGGAGATCAACATTGAAGTGGCGCTTCCTGAGCAGATTGACGACCTCTTCTGGCCCGTCATCGGGTACCTGGCCGGGCAGCTTGCTCCAGGCTGCGTACCCCTCCTGCGAGGTCTTGCCCCAGCGAAGCCCTCGCAGGATGATCTGAAGGCTTTGTGTGCCGCTTTCGGGACGACGTCGGCCGCGCCCATGCTGCATATTGAGGGCGTGACGCCGGAGGCTCCGCCTTCCGTGTCGCCCAGTCTGCCGCGGCGGCTCGTTACCCGATCGGAATTGGCAGAGGCTTGGCAGCAGCTGTCGGCGGGGCCTGAAGAAGTCGAACTCGTCGCTCTTGGCAGCCCGCACGCGTCATTCAGCGAATGCCGCGCCTTTGCCTCCGCACTCAACGGGCGGAGCCGCCACCCCGATGTTTCCGTCATCATCACGGCTGGGCGCGAAGTGATCAAGCATGCAAACGAGGAGGGCACGCTGGCGCGGCTGCGGGAAGCAGGCGTAACAGTCCTGCCAGATCTTTGCTGGTGCTCGATCAGCGAACCAGTGTTTCCGCCGAACGCGCGCACGGTGATTACAAACTCCGGCAAATACGCCCATTACGGTCCGGGCCTCAGTGGCCGAAGTGTTTGTCTCGGCAGTCTGGAAGATTGTGCCGAAGCAGCTGTCAGCGGAAGATTTCCTCGTCGTCTCCCCAGTTGGCTCGAGGAGTAATCGGACTTGTTGGTCGCTTCACCCGTCACACGAAAAACTGCGGAAGGCTGAGGATGATCGCCGGAAACGCGATGATCATGGCAAGAACGCCAATATCGGCGAGGATGAACGGCATAACGCCTCTGAATACCTGCACCACGCTGACATAGCGCGCGGCTACATTCTTGATGACAAAAACATTTAAGCCCACAGGTGGCGTGATCATGCCGATCTCGAGCATCTTCACGACAAAGACGCCAAACCAGACAAGGCTGATCCCTTCCGATTTCAGCACCGGGAGAAGCACTGGAAGGGTGATCAGCATCGCGCCGAACGGCTCCATGAACATGCCAAGCATCAGGTAGATCACCGCGATGATGGTCATCAATTCAACATAGCTAAGGTCCGCACCCGCTACAAAGGATCCAATAAATGACGAGAGGCCGGTGATACCGAGAAAGCGGGTGAACATCGAGGCACCGATGCCGATGATGAACAGCGAAGCGCAGGTGATCAGGGTTTCCATCAAGGACGTGCGGATGACCGTTCCCGTCAGCCGTCCCGTGATCGCCGACAGAATGATTGCGCCACCGGCACCGACTGCTCCAGCCTCCGTTGCCGTAAAGTATCCCGAGAACAGTCCGCCGAATACCAGAACCACCAGGAGACCGAGCGGCCATGTCTTCAGGACGGCTTGGAAGCCGCCTGCGCCTGTCGCACTAATGTCCAGTCGTCGCGGCACGATGTCCGGTCTCATCCAGCAAAAGGCAAACACAACAACGCAATAGGAGACAGCTGTGAGCAAGCCGACACCTATGCCGCCGATGAAGACCTGGGTAATAGAAGTCTCGGCGAAGACACCGTAGACGATCATGAGGATCGATGGAGGGATCAGCGCGCCTATTGTCCCCCCTGCCGCGATCGCGCCTGCCGCAAAGCTCGGACGATAACCCGCAGCAATCATCTCCGGGATCGCAATACGACCCATGGCTGCTGCGCAGGCGATGGAGGAGCCGGAGACAGTGGCAAAGCTGGTGCAGGCGAAGATGGAGGAAATGGCAAGTCCACCCGGTACTCTCCACAGGATAGCTTTGGCCGCCTCGAAAAGGGATGTGGTCAAACCTGCGTGAAAGGCAACAAAACCCATGAGCAGGAACATTGGGACTGCGCTCATGGTCCAGCTTGCAACGAAGCTGTAAGGAGTGGAGGTGATGATGCCGAGGGCAGGCTGAAAGCCGAGCATGACGGCAATACCGCCGAACGAGACTGCGATCATGGCGAGCGCCACCGGGACGCGGAATATCAACAGCAGCAGGAGGATCGCGACGCCGTAGAGGCCTATGTCGACGCTCATGTCTGGGGCTCCTGCGCGGCGACGGGTCGTTCAATGGCAAGTTGAAGAAGACGCACGCTGACGATCAGCGCAGCAAGAGCGAAACCGGCGGGCGGTAGGAAATAGCCAGGCCAGGTTATGATCTTGGTCTGCAATGCCACGACGAACGTGCCGGTGTTGTAGTTCCTTATTGCTGTGAGCCAACTGGCATAGGCCATGATGGCATAGATACCCAAAGCCAGAATGGCGACGGTGGCATCCGAGATGCGCCGGATCCGTTCCGACATGATCACCTCAGCCAGTTCAACCGAGATCATACCACCCCTGCGCTCAACCCAAGCCAGCGGAAGGAACGCGACCAGCACCATGTAATAGTAAGACACCATCTCCACAGTGGCCGGCAGGGAAGCCCCTGTGATCAGACGTGATATCACATCCGCGCAAACGTGGACCATCATCAACACGACGCCGATTGCGGCGACGAAGGCAAGCATCCGTGACAGCTTGTCAGCAAAGTTCGAGATGATGGACATGGAAGGATCCGCCTTGGCACATCGAGAGCGTTAGTGGCCTGCGGGGAAAACCCGCAGGCCAGGCGCGTTAGAGCCCGTATGTGCCGAAATCGATCTTGCTCCACACTTCCTGGTCTAGGCGGGCAGCGATCGCGTCAGGATCATTCCCGGTCTCTTTAATGATGCCGTCCCACTTGGCGACCAGTTCAGAGAAGCGGGCGACCCGTTCGGCAGCGTCGGCAAACCCAAAGCGCTCCTGCGCTACCTTTGCTGCCGTTCCCTTGTCCGCTTCAGCAAATGCTTCAGCTGCCTGTACAAATGCTGGATCCGCTTCAATGAAATCTATTCCAGCCTTTTCCGCAGCCGCTTTTGCCTCTGCGGCCATGTCATAACCCCAGCGTTGTGTGAAGATCACGTTGGCTCGGTTAGCGGCGGTGGCAAGCTGCTTGCGCTCTTCGGGGCTGAGCGATTGCCAGGCAGAATCCGCCACCGTGAAATCGGATGTGGCGTGGTAGGTGCCAAGTGGAATGAAGGTGATGCTTTTCACGAGTTCCACAAGTCGGAAGGATAGAAGGTCGCCGATGGACGCTATCGAGCCGTCGATGACGCCTTGGGACATGGACTCAAAGGTTTCGCCGACACCGATACTGGCAGGTACAGCGCCGAAGTGTTCAGCCCAGCGAGAGAAGGGCGCGCCGCCGCTGCGCAGGCGCAAGCCTTTAACATCTTCTGCCGTGCGAACTGGCTTTGTCGTCAGGAGAGCGTAGACATCGGAGGACCCTGATCCCAGATAGGTCACGCCGAACTTCTTCAACTCCTGCTGACAGGTGTCGCAAGTGACCATGTACTCGGTCATCGCCGCAGCCATGGCGTGTGGCTCTCGGCCCGAGAGTGCCAGCTCGCCTGCTAGGGACATGTTTGGCAGATCGGCCGGGAAATAAAGCGGCAGGAGATTGCCCACTTCGACAAGCTGGCTTTGCAGGCCATCTTTCATTTGGCCGAGCCCCACCACTTCGGGTCCAAGGACCTGAGCCGTCAGACTGCCTCCAGATACCTCAGGCAGGATCTCTGCGAGCTTCGAGTATAGGTGGCTATGCGAAGGGTGTGCCGGCGGAGCCCCGGGGGCGATACGAAGCTCGCGGGCATCGGCGGTCGTTGCGGCAAGTGCCGCAAGACCGAGCATCAGTGTCAGCATTCGTTTCATGTTCATTTCCTCCCAGTTCAGAACATGTTGCGGATAGCATTCAAAGTCTGAGCAGTTTCCGGGCGTTTTCCTTGAGGATCAACGGTCGGACCTCGTCGCGGATGTCGATCATTTCGAAATCCGCTAGCCAACGATCCGGGGTGATGGCCGGCCAGTCAGAGCCGAACAGCATCTTGTGCTTCAGCATCGTGTTGGCATAGCG
Organism: Pseudomonadota bacterium; assembly: GCA_023399635.1. GTDB lineage: Bacteria > Pseudomonadota > Alphaproteobacteria > Rhizobiales > Rhizobiaceae > Neorhizobium. Next base: position 5,867 of record JAEWOP010000084.1, on the reverse strand, counting down.
CACCAGGATCGGGGGAAAGTACTTCGGCGACCAACCCGACATGTCGATGTAGACATTCGGCTTGTGGGTCGCGACCGACAGCGCCTCCTCCTGCCAAGGAAAGGAAGGATGCGCCAGGATAATGGGCATGTCGGGAAAGTCGGCCGCCACATCATCGAGGTAAATCGGGTTTGAATATTTGAGGCGCATGTTCATGCCGCCGCGCATACCCGCGCCGACGCCGGTCTGGCCCGTGTGGAAGAGGGTGATGGCTCCTTCCTCGGCAATCGCCTCATATAAGGGGTAGGCGCTGCGATCATTGGGATAGAAAGCCTGCATCGTCGGGTGGAACTTGAATCCCTTGACGCCGAACTCTCTCACCAGGCGTCGGGCCTGACGTGCTCCCAGCCTTCCTTTTGCCGGATCGATGGAGGCGAACGGGATCATGATGTCGGCGTGGTCGGCAGCGATCCGGGCAACTTCTTCATTTTCGTAGCGGCGAAAGCCGGTCTCACGCTCCGAATCCACGGGGAAGATGACGCAGCCGATGTTGCGCTCCCGGTAATAGGCTGCGGTTTCCTCTACCGTTGGCAGCATGCCCTTGGCACCAGCGGGGTTCTTGAAGTATTTCGCCATGCCGGCCTGAAAGTCGTCATAGCCATCGTCACGTGGCCCGCAGCACGGCTCCTCCGCATGCGTATGGATATCGAGGGCTACCAGATTGTCGATGTTCAACGGCGCACCTCCCCGGCAAGGCCCACGTATTTCTGGAGCAGCGCGATGAGGTGGGCTCGTTCCGAAGAGCTCAAGGGTGCGCCGGTCGTTTCCTCGTAGGAGAAGAAGGCGGCGCTCGCTCCATCGACTGCCTTGCTCCCCGCCGGCGTCAACGTGAGTTCCACTGCGCGTCGGTCACTGTCGGGTATGGCACGGGAAACCAGCCCTTGATCCTCAAAAGCGCGGATGAGCTTCGTCATGTGGGCCCGCTTGATCATCAGGCGGTTGCCTAAAGCACTTTGGCGAATGCCGGGATTGCAGGCAATGACCCAAAGAACGGAGAACTCACCCGGCTTCAGGCCAGGGGGGCCGTGATCGGAAAAGAAGTCTTCGAAGGCACGCAACTGGGCGAGCCTCAGCAGGAAACCTAGCGAATGCGCCAGTTCTCCCACATTCACCTTTCCCAAACGTCGGCTCGAGATATCCATCGATCTTTTAGCTCCCCGGTGCCTTCACCCGTGCAGCCCGTTTGTCGAGGAAGGCGCGAAGTCGTTCCTCTGCTTCCGGACTGGTTGCGGTGAAGGAGGCGATAAAGGATTCAACGAACAGGCCGTCTTCCTTGGCCATGTCCTGAATTCGCGGCAAAGCGTTGATGACTGCATAGTTTGAGATCTCGGCATTGCTCGCGGCCAAGCAGGCAAGCTCGTGAGCCTTGCGACGCGCCTCACCCTTATCCACCACATATTGTACGAGATTCCACCGCTCAGCTTCGTCGGCCGCGACAACCCGTCCTGTCAGCATCATGTCGGTCATGCGGGCGGCTCCCATCAGCCGCGCAACCCGAACGGAGCCCCCGCCGCCAACGAAGATGCCGCGCTGGCCCTCGGGAAGGGCGAAGAATGCAGAGCGATCGGCAACCCGGATATGGGTGGAGGCGGCCAGTTCCAGCCCGCCGCCAACCGCCGCGCCATGGAGCGCCGAAAACCACGGGATAGTTCCGTGTTCGATGCTGGCGAAAACTGCGTGCCATCGCCGCGATCCGCGCACGCCTTCCATTGGCGTCTTCTTGATGTGCTCTGCAAGGTCGAGTCCGGCGCAGAAGTGGTCACCGTGCCCGAAAATCACTGCAGCATTGGCTTCTTCTTCTGCCCGCGCCACTGCTTCTGCGATTGTCTCCACGAAGCGATCGCTGATCGCATTGCGCTTCTCCGGCCGATTCAGGCCAACATGCGCAATGCCATCACACAACTCGTAGGTCACAAAACCGACTGCTGCTGGATCGGTCATGCTCGCTCCACTCCCTCGGCGCGATGCGCTCATAGATCCTCCCGTCAGTAACGATCGTTTACAGATAGATTGTTTCCTTGTAAACAAAAAATGAGAGCAGCGATCTCTGGGAGGAGATGTCATGGCAGCCGAAGCCGTGCGGGATGCGAAGCTGTGGTCGCCAGTTGTGAGCTGGGAGGCGCGATCGAATGGAGAGGTCCTGGTTTGGCGGGAGGATCCGCTCGGGCCCTACCCAGACAAGATCAACGAACGGCTTGTTCATTGGGCGAAGCTAAGCCCAAAGCGCATCTGGATGGCGGATCGGGAGGGGACTGGGAAGTGGACTACCGTCACCTACTCAGAAGCGCTGGACCGGGTGCGCCGTATCGGCCAGTTCCTGCTGGACCTCGATCTGTCGCCAGAGAGGCCGTTGGTGATCCTTTCAGAAAACTCCATTGCACACGCGCTGATGGCGCTCGGGGCGCAGCATGTCGGTGTTCCCTCGGCCGCGATAGCGCCTGCTTATGCAAGCCACCCCTCAGGCTTTTCCAAGCTGCACGACATCACCCGCCAGATCACTCCAGGGTTGGTTTTTGCCGAGGACGCGGATGTCTTTCGCGAAGCGATAGATGCGGTTCTGGATCCTGCTGTCCCGCTCGTGGCCCGAGAAAACCTTCCCGTTCAACGAGCGAATGCCTATTGCTTCGACAAAATTGTGAGGACGCAGCCGACAGACGCGGTTGATCGGGCCTTCGATCGTGTCGGTCCTGAAACAGTGGCGAAGTTTCTCTTCACATCGGGAACGACGGGCTCGCCCAAAGCGGTGATCCAGACGCAGCGGATGCTGTGCTCCAACCAGGAGATGATCGCCGACTGCTACAGCTATTTTCGTGACGAGCCGCCGATTCTCGTGGATTGGGCACCCTGGAACCACACCGCCAGCGGCAACAAGTGTTTCAACATCGCGATCTACAATGGTGGATCCTATTACATCGACCGCGGAAAGCCGACACCGGCCCTCATCGGGCAGACGATTGCCAATCTTCGGGAGATTGCACCGACGTGGTACTTCAACGTCCCAGCCGGCTTCGAAATGCTGATCCAAGCGATGCGCGACGACGAGGCGCTGCGCGCGAACTTCTTCAAGGATCTGAAGCTGCTGATGTATGCGGGTGCAGGAATGGCTCAACATACATGGGATGCGCTCCTCGAGCTTTCGCAGATGGCGGTCGGCCGGCATGTCCCGCTTTGCACAGGCATTGGCTCCACGGAGACCGCCCCCTTTGCGCTTTTTTGCACCGACCCGCAGGACAGGCCGGGCAATATCGGCATCCCGGCGCAAGGGGTGACTATGAAGCTTGTTCCGGTCGATGAGAAATATGAGTTGCGCTTGAAAGGACCCAACGTCACCCCAGGCTACTGGCGCAACGAAGATCTCACGGCAGAGGCCTTCGACGAGGAGGGGTTTTATCGGATCGGAGACGCAGTGAAGTTTGCAGTGCCTGGTGATCCTCGACGTGGCTTCTATTTCGATGGCCGAACCGCGGAGAACTTCAAGCTTCAGACAGGCACTTGGGTGGCCGTTGGCGTATTGCGCGCGCAATTGGTCAATCAGCTCGGCGGCCTCATCCGTGACGCGGTGATTACGGGCGAGAACCGTAGTGAGCTAGGTGCCCTGGCTGTCCCCTTCATGCCCGCCCTACATGCCCTTGTTGCGGAACCCGGGTTGAGTGATGAAGAGATCATCGTGCACCCCATGGTGCGTGCAGCCATCGCCCAACGCTTGGCGTACCACCAGCGCCAGGCAAGTGGATCGGCAACTCGGGTCATGCGCCTAATGCTGATGAAGGAGCCGTTGCGCTTCGAGAAAGGTGAAATCACGGACAAGGGTTCCATCAACCAGCGTGCCGTGCTGGCGCACAGAGGCGATCTCGTGGAAGCACTCTACGCCGATGCCGCTGGAGTCATCCAGGTCGACAAGGATGTGGCGGCATGAGGATCGACGGGTCGAGTGCACTTATCACGGGGGCGGGATCGGGACTTGGTGAAGCAACGGCTCGGTTGTTGGCAAACCTCGGCGCCATTGTCCACGTCTTTGACCGTAATGCGGATGCCGCGGATGAGGTGGCGCGCTCGATTGGTGGGGTTGCCTTGCCCGGGGACGTAACGGATGAGGAGGATGCACAGGAGGCTCTGGAAAGCGCAGCGCGGGCTGGCGACGGGTTGCGGATCCTCGTCAACTGCGCCGGTATCGGAACGGCTGCACGCATGCTTGGAAAGGACGGACCAATGCCGTTGGCGGAGTTTGAGCGGGTCATACGCGTCAATCTCATCGGGACGTTCAACTTGATGCGTTTGGCAGCGCAACAGATGGCGACGACAGCAGAGAGGGAAGACGGTTGCCGCGGCGTTATTGTCAATACAGCGTCTGTTGCGGCTTTTGAGGGGCAGGTCGGACAGGTTGCCTATTCCGCTTCCAAGGGCGGAATTGTTTCCATGGCCTTGCCGGCGGCTCGGGAACTGGCTCGCTTCGGCATCAGGGTCAACACCATTGCGCCAGGCATCTTCCTGACGCCCCTTCTCGCCGGCCTGCCGACGGAGGCGCAAGAGAGCCTGTCATCGACAATCCCTTATCCCGCTCGACTTGGTGCTCCGGCCGAGTTTGCCGATGCTGTCCGCTTCGTCATCGAAAATCAATACGTTAACGGCGAAGTTATTCGAGTTGACGGCGCCATTCGCATGCAACCCCGGTAGAAGAGGATGAGCTTCGCCGAGCAGGCTCGTCGAACTCTGGATACACTGGCCGTGACACCGGGCTGGCATCGCCTTCGTGAACTGAGAGCGGATCTTGATGACGCGACCGTTACGTCGGTTCTGGGGGAGGCTGCAAGATTTGCAGAGAACGTACTGGCACCCGTCAATGTTCGGGGTGACCGGCAAGGCGCGCAAGTCGTTGAGGGCCGGGTGAAGACGCCTGCCGGTTTCGGTGATGCCTTCAGGCGCTACGGTGCGGCTGGCTGGCTGGGGCTCGATCTGCCGGTGCGCTACGGCGGGCAGGATCTTCCGCTGACGATTGCTGCGGCATGTGGCCCACTTTTGGAGCGAGGATGCGTGGCTCTGATGATGTGCGCCGGCTCAACGCGGGCAGCAGCGCATCTGCTGGCTGAGGCTGCCAACCATGAGACGGCAAGTGAGTGGGTTCCGAAACTCGCCACAGGAGAATGGGCGGCGACGATCTGCATCTCTGAGGCTGACGCGGGATCGGACGTTGGACGCCTGCGGACGAAGGCGGAACGCCGCGATGAGGCGTGGTATGTGAGCGGGCAGAAAACCTGGATCTCCTTCGGAGACCATGACATGACGACGCGCATCGGTCATTGCCTGCTGGCCCGCACTACTGAAGAACCTGGAACCCGCGGCATCAGTCTCTTCCTCGTGCCGGACATGATCGGCGGCAACAGGAACGGCGTTTCTCTTGATCGAATCGAAGACAAGATGGGCCTGCATGGCTCTCCCACCTGCGCTCTTCGTTTCGAAGGCTCGCAAGGCATCTTGATCGGAGAGGAGGGACGCGGTCTGGCTAAACTCTTTTCAATGATCGAGCTCATGCGGTTGCAGACAGCTTGCCAAGGACTCGCGCTCGCATCAGCGTCCGTGGATATCGCAGAAGGTTACGCCCGGGAGCGCCGGCAGGGTGGGCCGCCGGAGCTGCCTGCGGTGCCGATCGCCGATCATCCGGACGTGAGACGCCAGTTGCTTGACATGCGGCTGCAGACGGAGGTGTTGCGGGCGGCGGTTCTGGAGCTCGCGACCCTTATGGATTTGTCTCGCCTAGAAGCGGATGTTGCCCTCCGCCAGGACTTGCGCGATCTGTCGGGATGGATGCTGCCGCTGATCAAGAATTTCGG
>JAEWOP010000083.1 GCA_023399635.1 Pseudomonadota bacterium | reverse complement strand
CCCCCCCCGGGGGGCGGGCGGGCATCACAGCAAACAAGATCCCGCCCGAAGGCGGGATCTTGCCCTTGATCATGCCGGAATGCGCCGCTCGTACTCGTCGCGTAGACGCGTCCAACCGTCCCAGAATGCCGGCGGTTCTTTGGCCGCGAGCCGCGCCGAGAGAATGTTGAGATGCATGTGCCAGCCGGCGCCGATCATCACGCTGTTGGAACGGTCCGAGATGCGCCGGTGAATGATGGTCAGCAAGACTTCATTGCCAACGGGGCGCAGTTCAAACGACACCTCGCCCTGCCGCCAGGCGAAGGTGAGACGGTGCGGTGCATCGACTTCCAGGATGCGGCTGTCCATCCGCTGTTCTTCGGGGAAACCCTCGGGACGTTTGCCTGGAGGATCGGACAGTTCCTCGTTACGCCAGACGAGCTCGAAGGGCGCATCCCGCTTGAGCTCCATTTCCCCGGAAGCCAGCCAGAGGCGGCGTAGATTGCTGTCGGTAAGATAAGCCCAAACTCGCTCCACAGGACCGGGCAACAAGCGCTCGATCTTCAGTGTGGCAGGCTCGATCAGGACGCCAAAGGCGTCAAGGGTGGCGGTATCGTTCATGCTCATTCTCCTGTTTTGCCGTTGGCGGGTTGAGTGTCATTTTCCTCCCGGAGTATCCGCTCCAGGGCATCGAGGCGGCTGGTCCAGAAGTGCTCGTAGAAGCCCAGCCATTCCTGCGCGCTTGCAAGCGGACCAGGATCAAGCCGGCAGATATGGGTGCGGCCACGCACCTCACGCCGAATGAGCCCAGCATGCTCGAGCGCCTTGATGTGCTTGGAAGCGGCGGCGAGCGAAATGGCATAGGGTTCGGCCAACTCGCTGACCGAGTGCTCGCCGGAAGCAAGCTGCCGCAGCATGCTTCGCCGGGTGGCGTCTCCAAGCGCGTGGAAGATCGTGTCGAGTCTGGGTGCGTCAAGTTCAACCATGTAGTTGAATATGCGCCTTCTGGAGAAATAGTCAACCCATTGGTTAAGCATCCCGCGTGGAGGAGGGGACGGCGGCGCCCGAGGATGGCCTTGACAGGCTTGCGCCGTGACAGGCACGAGCAGGTTCAAACACGTTGAACGAGGTCTTTCGTGAAAACCCTTGCATCCTTCTCCGCATTCGTGGGCAAGAGCTTCGCCCTGTGGGTCATCCTCTTTGCCGTCGCCGGCTTCTTCTTCCCCGAAACGTTCCGACAGCTCGCGCCGTGGATCGTGACGCTGTTGGCGATCATCATGTTCGGGATGGGTCTCACCATCTCTGTTGACGATTTTCGCGAAGTCGTGAAGCGCCCGACTGAAGTCGGCATCGGCGTCGTCTCGCAGTTCCTGATCATGCCGCTGCTCGCCGTGCTCCTGACGCGCATCATCCCGATGTCGCCGGAAGTGGCGGCGGGTGTCATTCTGGTCGGATGCTGCCCCGGTGGCACCTCCTCCAACGTCATGACGTATCTCAGCAAGGGCGATGTGGCGCTTTCCGTTGCCTGTACCTCGGTGACGACACTTGCCGCGCCGATCATCACGCCTTTCCTCGTGTGGATGTTTGCCAGCCAGTACCTGCCGGTCGACGCAATGGCGATGTTCCTCAGCATCGTGAAAGTGGTGCTGGTTCCGCTGGCGCTTGGCTTTGCGCTGCAGCGGCTCGCGCCCGGCCTGGTGCGCGGTGCGCTTCCGGTATTGCCGCTGGTCAGCGTGATTGGCATCGTCCTTATCGTCGCGGCCGTGGTCGGTGCCAGCAAGGGCGCGATCGCCCAGTCAGGTCTTCTGATCTTTGCCGTCGTTGTACTGCATAACAGCCTTGGCTATCTGCTCGGCTTCTTTGCTGCCAAGGCTTTCGGCCTGTCGCTTGCCAAGCGCAAGGCGATCGCAGTTGAGGTGGGGATGCAAAACAGCGGCCTCGGTGCAGCTCTTGCGAACGCCTATTTCTCGCCGGTCGCGGCCGTGCCGAGCGCGATCTTCAGCGTGTGGCACAATATCTCCGGTGCCCTTCTGGCCAATTGGTTCTCCAGTCGAACCGACAGTGTCTCCGCGGCGGCGGAGCCGACGCAGATCCGCACGTAAGGAAAGGGCGCCGGGTTCGGCGCCTTTTTCGTTTTAAAGGGATCTCAGCAGACAAGACCGCATCATCGGGCCAGCAGCGGATTGACCAGGCAGACGTCTAGTGCATACCATTGACAGGTTGTCCGACATCGATATATGACTGATGAACTTTGGTAAGGCCAGCTTACCAGTCACGCGTCGAGGAGGACGCGTTGGGAGGATGCATGTTTTCGGTCGTGGAGTCGCGCCGCCTGTATCATCAGGTTGCGGACCAGATGCGCAGCCTGATCGACCGTGGCGTTTTCGCCGTCGGATCCCGCCTTCCTGCCGAGCGTGAGCTGGCGGAGCTGCTGGCCGTTTCCCGCCCCACTGTTCGTGAAGCATTGATCGTGCTTGAGGTTGAAGGCCGCGTCCACATCAGGATGGGATCAGGTGTCTATGTCTCATCCGCCAGGAAGGTCGAACCTCTGCCGCCGGAGACAGCGGAAGGCCCATTCGAGCTTTTACGGGCCCGCGCCGTGGTAGAATGCGCGATTGCGGAGGAGGCGGCGCGCGTGGTCCGGCCTGACCAGATCACGATCCTTGATGATAACCTTGCCCGCATGGCGCAAAGCCTCGATGACCGTCCCATGGCGCTTGCCCTTGATCGCGACTTCCACATCGCGGTTGCCGGCATCATCGACAACGGCACGCTGAACCGCTTCGTCGGCAGCATTCACGACCTGCGCATGACGCCCTACTTCGAAAAGCTGGCTAGCTACTTCGAGAATCCCCAGACATGGCGCGCCGCCATGGAGGAGCACCGTGCCGTGCGCGACGCTATCGCCGCCGGTGATCCTGATGCCGCACGTGCCGCCATGCGCGCCCATCTCGACCAGTCCCAGATCCGCTTGTCGGAAAGTTTCGGCGAGGAGCCGGCCGACAGCGTCATACCCGCCGCATGGAGACGTGCGGGCGGCCAGTAGCAACCTTTGACTTCAACCGGGAGGAAATGAAATGAAGTTGAAACTCTCTACAATCCTCGGCGCCACTGCCGCGGTCCTGGTATCGGCGCTTGGAGCCCATGCCCAGACGGCGCTGAAGTGGGCGCATGTCTACGAAACATCAGAGCCCTTCCACACCGAATCGGTCTGGGCGGCGGAAGAGATCGCCAAGCGTACTGACGGTCGCTACAAGATCGACGTTTTCCCGGCCTCGCAGCTTGGCAAGGAAGCCGACATCAACCAGGGCCTGAAGCTCGGCACCGTCGATATCATCATCTCGGGCTCCAGCTTCGCATCGCGCGAGCATCCCCCGATCGGCGTGACCTACTTCCCCTACATCTTCCGCGATCCGAGCCACCTGATCGCCTATACCAAGAGCGATGTCTTCAAGAAGCTGGCTCAGGGATATGAGGAAGCGTCCGGCGGCAACCACATCACCGCCGTCACCTATTACGGCACGCGCCACACGACGGCCAACAAGCCGATCGAGAAGTGCGCCGACATGGCCGGCCTGAAGATCCGCGTTCCGGACGTCCCGGCCTATCTCGCCATGCCGCGCGCCTGCGGTGCCAACACCACGCCGATCGCCTTTGCGGAAGTCTATCTTGCGCTTCAGAATGGCACGGTGGAAGCACAGGAAAACCCGCTGACGACGATCGAGGCGAAGAAGTTCTACGAAGTCCAGAAGAACATCATCCTGACGGGCCACATCGTTGACCACCTGAACACGGTTGTTTCGCCGACCCTCTGGTCGAGCCTCTCCGATGAAGACAAGCAAATCTTCACCGAAGTGATGCAGGAAGCCGCCGAGCGCAGCACCAAGATCATCGAGGAGCGTGAAAACGCCCTGGTCGAGAAGTTTAAGGCCGACGGACTCACGGTCACCGAGGTAGACAAGGCAGACTTCGAAAAGACCGTTATGGAGAAGGTCACCTTCGAAGAGTTCGGTTACGAGAAGGCTGACTGGGAAGCCATCCGCGCCGTTCAATAACACGCACCTTCTGCAACGCCCGGCAGCAGATGCCGGGCGTTCGCTCCATCCTTCGGATTGGCGGAGTTCTCCGATGAACGAACAACAGCACGCTCCGGTCAGCGTCGAGGAAATGGCGCACGCCTTCGAGGAAGATGCCGGCCCTGTGGATCTCTCGCCATATGCGGTGGAGGATTGGGTCAACATGGCGATCTTCTGGGCCATGGCCGCCTGCGTTTTCCTGCAGTTCTTCACCCGCTATGCCCTGAACAACAGCCTGGCTTGGACCGAGGAGATCGCCGCCAACTGCCTCGTCGTCCTCGTTTTTCTGGGCTCGGTGATGTGCGTTCGCATGTGCAGACACATCTCCGTTGACATTCTCTACCGCTTCCTGCCGCGCAAGGCCGGCCGTGCGCTGGAACTACTGGTCGATCTCATCGTCATTGGTTTCTTCGCCTACACGACCTGGCTGATGTGGCGCTATATCGGGATCGTGGGCAAGGAACGCATGGTCACCGTCAATCTGCCGCGCGGCTATGTCTTCTATACCGTCTTCGCCGCCTTTGCGCTGATGCTTGCCCGGTCCGTCCAGAACTTCATCAAAGACATGATCAACGAAAAAACCGTTCGCGAACAGGCGAGCGAAACCGGCGTGCAGGGGATCTGACCAAATGCTGCTTCTTATCGGCTCCTTCCTGCTTCTCATGATCGTCGGCGCTCCGATTGCGGTATCGCTTGGCGTGTCCTCTCTGCTCTACCTCGTCATTTATGGCGTCGCCCCCGACATCATTGCTGCCCAGCGCATGATCGCCGGTGTCGAAAGCTTCCCGCTGATCGCTGTCCCCTTTTTCATCCTGGTCGGCAACCTGATGAACATCGCCGGGGTGACCGGCCGCATCTACCATTTTGCCCTATCCCTCGTTGGCTGGATGAAGGGTGGCCTGGCGCAGGTGAACATCATCGGTTCGGTCGTGTTCTCTGGCATGTCCGGCACCGCGCTCGCGGATGCCGCCGGCATCGGCACGATCGAAATCAAGGCCATGAAGGATCATGGCTATCCCGTCGAGGCCGCAGTCGGGGTCACCGCCGCGTCTGCAACGCTCGGGCCGATCTTCCCGCCGTCGCTCCCCTTCGTCATCTACGGCATGATGGCGAATGTTTCGATCGGTGCTCTGTTCATGGCCGGCATCCTGCCGGGTATCGTGATGACGGTTCTGATGATGCTGACCGTCTTCATTTTCGCCTATCGAAAGGGTTGGGGATCCGACACGCCTTTCGAGCTGAAAAGGCTCGCCAGCGCCTCGCTGGAGGTCTTCATCGTTCTCTGCTTCCCCGTCGCGGTGTACCTGTTGATCCTGGCCGGGCTCTCGATCAACGTGGCTGTCTTCATCGCATTGGTCGCCCTGATCGCGCTCGATTGGTACTATGACTTCTCGGCGGTCATGGCGCTGATGACACCGGTTCTGCTGATCGGCGGAATGACCATGGGCTGGTTCACGCCGACTGAAGCCGCCGTCGCTGCCGTGATCTGGTCGCTCTTCCTCGGGCTCGTACGCTACCGCACCATGACGATCAGGACCCTTGCCAAGGCGAGCTTCGACACGATCGAGACGACAGCCTCGGTCCTGTTCATCGTTACCACTGCCTCGATCTTTGCATGGCTTCTGACGGTCAGCCAGGCGGCCCAGTTGTTCTCCGACTTCATGTTCTCGCTGACGGACAACTGGTGGACCTTCCTGATCATCGTCAACATCCTGCTTCTGATCGTTGGTGCCTTTCTCGACACCATCGCCGCAATCAGCATCCTGGTCCCGATCCTGATGCCGATCGCAGCCCGCTATGGTGTGGACCCGGTCCATATGGGGATCATCTTTACCTTGAACCTGATGATCGGGCTGCTGACGCCGCCGGTCGGCATGGTGCTCTTCGTGCTGTCGAGGATTTCGAAGCTGTCCATCGAGAAAACGACGATGGCAATCCTGCCCTGGATGATCCCGCTCTTTGTCGCGCTGCTGCTGATCACCTTTATTCCGGCAATCACGCTGTGGCTGCCGACACAGCTTGGTCTTCTGCGGTAGCTCTGTCATGCTGACACGGCTTGCGCGGCTCTACGGACAGCAGGACCTGAAGGTCGAGGAGGCGGCGGTGCCAACGCCTCAACCTGGCGAGGTGCTGCTCAGAATGGCGGCGGGCGGCATTTGCGGGTCGGATCTGCATTATTACCAAGACGGCGGCTTCGGCCCGGTCCAGGTGCGGGAGCCGATCATCCTTGGGCACGAAGGGTCCGGCCATGTTGAGGCCGTGGGTGAGGGCGTATCCGGCCTGACCGCGGGGCAGCTGGTCGCGGTCAATCCGAGCCGGCCCTGCGGTCAATGCCGCTTCTGCAGCGAGGGGCTGCCGATCCACTGCTTGAACATGCAGTTCATGGGCAGCGCCATGCGCCTGCCGCATGCTCAGGGCATGTTCTGCGATTGGCTGGTGGTTCCGGCGGTGCAGTGCGTGCCGGTCGGCGAGACGGTCACGCCCGGCGAGGCGGCCTGCACAGAACCGCTTGCAGTCTGCCTGCATGCGGTGGCGCGTGCCGGTGACTTGGCTGGCAAGCGCGTGCTCGTGACGGGTGCGGGCCCGATCGGCGTACTGACGATCGCTGCGGCGCTGCATGCGGGTGCGGCCGAGATCGTGGCGACGGATCTGACCGATGCCGCGCTTGAGCGTGCGCGCGCCATGGGTGCGACGCGTACGATCAATGTCGCAACCGATGCCGGTGAACTGTCGGGATACGAAGCCGACAAGGGTCAGTTCGACGTTGCCTTCGAATGCTCGGCGGCGGCGCCGGCGATCCGAAGTGCGATCGCCACTGTGCGTCCGCGTGGCCTCATCGTCCAGGTCGGCGTGACCGGCGACATGACCGTGCCGCTCAATGCGCTGGTCGGCAAGGAATTGCGCTGGATCGGCACACAGCGCTTCGACAAAGAGTTTGCACAGGCGGCAGATCTGATCGCGCGTCGCGAGATCGACGTGCGGCCGATCATCTCCCATAGCTTTCCCATCTCAGATGCCTTAGCGGCATTCGAGCAGGCCGGCGATCGTTCCGCTGCCTGCAAGGTTCAAATCACGTTTTTCTCCTGAGGAGTTTTCATGCGGCATACGTGGCGTTGGTTCGGCCCGATCGACAAGGTGAGCGTGGAGGATGCAGCCCAGGCTGGTGCAAAAGGCATCGTCAGCGCGCTGCACCACATCCCGACTGGAGATGTCTGGCCGGTCGAGGAGATCGCCAAGCGGCACGAGGCGATCAAGGCGGGCGGGCTGTTCTGGGATGTGGTGGAAAGCGTTCCGGTCTCCGAGAGCATCAAGACGCAGACTGGCGACTGGCGCCAGCATGTCGCCAACTGGCAGGAGACGCTCCGCCGCCTTTCTGAAAGCGGCATCCGCACCGTCTGCTACAACTTCATGCCGGTGCTGGACTGGACCCGCACCGATCTTCGTTGGCCGACACGTCATGGCGCGCGTGCGATGCGCTTCGACCTGGTGGACTTCGTCGCTTTCGACATCCATCTGCTGGAGCGGCCCGGTGCTTCAGAGGACTATGACGAGGCGCTGCGGGACAAGGCCGCTAAGCGCTTCGCGGATATGCCGGAGGAGCGTCGGGTGGCTCTCTCCAAGAACGTCGGGGCAGGGCTTCCGGGCTCGGCCGATGGCTATACGCTGCCGCAGCTGCGCGATCATCTGGCAACCTATGACGGCATCAGCCGGGAGAAACTGCAGCAGCACCTCATCGACTTCCTATCCGAGGTGACCCCGGTCGCCGAACGCGTCGGCATCAACATCTGCGCCCATCCGGACGATCCGCCATGGGCTCTCCTCGGCCTGCCGCGCATTCTCTCCACCGAGGCCGATTACCTCCACATGCTGAACGCGGTTGACAGCCGTGCGAATGGCGTCACCTTCTGCACCGGCTCGCTTGGCGCGCGTGGTGACAACGACCTGCCGGCCATGGTGAGGAAGCTTGCCCCGCGCATCCATTTCGTCCATCTGCGCAACGTGCACCGGGACGAAGAGGCGATCCCCTGCTCCTTCTTTGAGGACGAACACCTGGAAGGTCATACTGACATGGTGGCGGTGATCGCAGAACTGGTGGCGGAAGAGCAGCGACGGCAGGCGGAAGGCCGTGCTGATCACGAGATCCCGATGCGCCCCGACCACGGCCAAGAAATCCTCGACGACCTCACCCGCGGCGCCCAGCCCGGTTACCCGGCAATTGGGCGGCTGAAGGGCCTTGCCGAACTGCGCGGCATCGAACGCGCGCTTACCCACTCCAGATACGGATTGTCCTGATCATGGAAAGACTGTCAGCCTCGACCTCTCTCGCCGAAAACGTCGTCAAGCCCGCCTTCAATCCACCGGAGCTAAAGCCAGGCATTCTTCATATCGGCCTCGGGGCCTTCCACCGCGCGCACCAAGCTGTCTACAACGATTTGGCGCTGGCCAAGGAGCCGGGCGGCTGGGGCATTGTCGGCGTCAGCCTCCGTTCGCTTGATATCGTGCGCGATCTCAAGGCGCAGGACCATCTCTATTCCGTCGTCACCCGCAGCGGCGCCGGCGAAAGCGTCCAGGTGGTCGGCTCTATCGTCCGCGGGATCTCGGCAGTCGAGGATCGCGATGAACTGCTTGGCCTGCTGGTCGATCCTGCGATCAAGATCGTCACCATTACCGTGACGGAAAAGGCCTATGGCCTCGACCCGTCGACCGGCGGCCTCGACCGCAGCCATCCGGCCGTGGCGGCCGATCTTGCCAATCCGACTGCGCCCGTCGGCGTCATCGGCTATATCGTGGAGGGCCTAGCCCGTCGTCATGCGGCAGGGCAGGAACCCTTCACCGTCCTCTGCTGCGACAACCTGCCGACCAATGGTCGTATCGTCCGCCGGCTGGTGATCGAGATGGCTGGCGCGCGCGATCCGGCGCTGGCGAACTGGATCTCCGGCCATGGCGCTTTCCCGTCGAGCATGGTCGATCGCATCGTGCCGGCCGCGACTGACGAGGGTCGGGCACGGGCGGCCGGTCTGCTGGGCGCCGAGGATGCGCTATCGCTTGAAACCGAACCCTTCATGCAATGGGTGATCGAGAATCATTTCGTTTCCGGCCATCCGGCCTGGGACAAGGCCGGCGCGCTTTTCGTCGACGATGTAGAGCCCTACGAGAAGATGAAGCTTCGCCTCCTCAACGGGGCCCACTCCATGATCGCCTATCTCGGCCAGCTGAAGGGGCTGGAATATGTGCGCGACGTCATGGCCGTCCCGGAATATCGCGACCTGGCGCGCCGGCACATGCACTCCGCGCGCAAGACGCTGGACCCGGTACCGGGGATCGATCTCGACAAGTACATCGACCAGCTGATCGAGCGCTTCGAGAACCCGACGATCGCCCACCGGACAAAGCAGATCGCCATGGACGGCAGCCAGAAGCTGCCGCAGCGGATTTTCGCCGGAACGGTCGAGGCGCTGGCGAAGGGCGATGAGGCCGACACGGCGGCACTGGCAACTGCGCTCTGGATCGCCTATGCCAAGCGGACGCCGGACATTGACGATCCGCGGCGAGAGGAACTGCGTCGCGCGGCAGCCGAGCCTGCCGGCGATGATGCCTCGGCACCCTTCTTCGCGCTGCCGGGCCTCTTCCCGCAGGCGCTGATCGACAATCGGGCGTGGCGGGACCGGGTCAATGCCAGGCTTGCGGAGATCGAGGCGGAACGGATTTAGCCGCCGGCCCGTCGGTGTCGGTCCTGCTGGAGGGTGTGTGTTTGGATCCTCGGGTCAAGCCCGAGGATGACGAAGGAGAGGGTGGCCAGGGAAGGGTAGAACCATCGACGTCGAGGAGCGACGGGGGCCGAAGCGCAATCTCCGCCGCAGATGATCGTAGATCCGGTGAACTGGCGCCAACGTTCCTGGCACCCTTCGCACAACATCCCTTTCGTCATCCTCGGGCTTGACCCGAGGATCCAAACCCAAGCGGCCAACCGGATCACCTTCCTCTTCTAGAGGTGGCGACGCCCGCTCACCCCCTGAACGTATACTCCGCAATCGACTCCGGCTTCATCTCGATCGAGAAGCCGGGGCGTGACGGCGGCATGTAGGCGGCGTCCTTGATGACGCAGGGATCGACGAAGTGCTCGTGCAGGTGGTCGACATATTCGATCACGCGGCCTTCCTTGGTGCCGGAGACGGCGACATAGTCGATCATCGACAGGTGCTGGACGTATTCGCACAAGCCCACGCCGCCCGCATGCGGCCAGACCGGAAGATTGTACTTCGCGGCGATCAGCAGCACGGCCAGCACTTCGTTCAGCCCGCCCATGCGGCAGGAATCGATTTGCACGATGTCGATCGCACCTTCGGCGATGAACTGCTTGAACATGATGCGGTTCTGGCACATCTCGCCGGTGGCGACCTTTACGGGGCCGATGGCCTGGCGGATCTTGCGGTGTCCGGCGACATCGTCGGGACTGGGCGGTTCCTCGATGAAGAAGGGATTGGCGAAGGCGAGCTTCTTCACCCAGTCGATCGCCTGGTCGACCTCCCAGACCTGATTGGCGTCGATCATCAGGTAACGGTCCGGACCGATCACCTCGCGGGCGATGGTCAGGCGGCGGATGTCGTCCTCGAGATCGCGGCCGACCTTCATCTTGACGTGGTTGAAGCCGGCATCGACTGCTTCCTGGCAGAGGCGGCGGAGCTTCTCTTCCGGATAGCCGAGCCAGCCGGCCGAGGTCGTGTAGCAGGCATAGCCTTCCTGCTTGAGGGTGGCGATGCGCTCCGTCTTGCCGGCCTCGGCCTTTTTCAGGATGGCGACGGCCTCGTCGCGCGTCAGCACGTCGGTGAGATAGCGGAAGTCGACGATGTCGGCGATCTCTTCCGCCGAGAGCTCGGACACTAGCTGCCAGACTGGCTTGCCCTGTTGCTTGGCAAGCAGATCCCAGAAGGCGTTGACGACTGCCCCTGTGGCGAGGTGCATGGCGCCCTTGTCGGGACCGATCCAGCGCAGCTGGCTGTCGCTGGTCAGGTGCCGCCAAAACTTGCCTGGGTTATGGCGGAAGGCTTCAAGATCCTGCCCCACCACGAGATGCCGCATCGCCTCGATTGCCATGCAGCAGATGTCGTTGCCGCGGCCGATGGTGAAGGTCAGGCCGTGGCCGGCGAGCCCCTCGCTGTCGGTGTCGAGGATGACATAGGCTGCCGAATAATCGGGATCCGGGTTCATCGCGTCGGAGCCATCCAGGCTTTGGGAGGTCGGGAAGCGCAAGTCGAAGACGCGAAGATCGGTGATGCGGGTCATGGCTATCTCTTTATTCGGAAGGGAGAGATCAGATGGTCCAGCCGCCGTCGATGCAGAAGGCCTGGCCGGAGGTGTAGGTGGCGCCCGCGATATAGACGGCGAGATCGGCGATCTCCGCCGGCGAGCCGAGGCGGCCCATCGGCTGGCGGGCGATGAAGGCGGCACGTGCGGTTTCGTAGTCACCCTGGGCGCGCATGCGGTCCTGCAGCGACGGGCTTTCGACCGTGCCGGGGCAGATGCAGTTGCAACGGATGCCCTGCGTCACGTAGTCGGC
>JAEWOP010000035.1 GCA_023399635.1 Pseudomonadota bacterium | reverse complement strand
CTCCTGAGCATAGGAGGACGCTCGTTCATTGATGATGACAAGATCCGCAGTGACCCCGCGCGAACGCAGATATTCCTGCGCACTGAGCGCCTCTTTGGCGACCGCGAGATCCATCTCGTCGTTGATCCGCAGCACCAGGATCGGAAAGTCTCCGGAGATCGACATCGGCCAGAGCGCGGACTGTGGCTGAAGGCCCGCCTCAAGCGTTTCCTGGTCGGAACGCAGGTGCATGTCGGGATAGATCAGGTAGCGCGCCAGGTGCTGGAAGGCGGCGGCCTGTTGGGACGTGATGCCGAGATGCCGCATCTGCACCTGCGTCCTCGTCCAAACCTGCACCAGTTCGTGAGCAAAGGCGGCCGGGTGGCGGTAGCGCTCGATTGCCTGATCTAGCTCTTCGCGCTTTGGTGCGGCGATTGTCCAGAAGATCACGCTGACTTTCTTGCCGGCCGGAACGCGCACCACGCGCCGAAGGGCCATGATCGGATCAAGGGTAAAGCCATCGGTGCCAGACAGCGACGCATCAGGGTCGAAGGCTGCGGCCTCCGCGAGACTGCGGCCACGGCCAAGAAACTTCCGCCGGTCTGTTTCGAATTCGGTCGGCCGAGCAGAACCGGCATTATCGGCGGCCAGATGGGCCACCATCATGTCCGGCTCGTTCGGGTTGCGCTTGTTGCGCCACGCGCGGATGACGTCCCCGCGCCGCCCGATCTCGGTCCGGACAAACATCCGAGAGAACAGGGGATGCGCATTGTCATCCTCCTCCAGAGCCAAGACGGGCTCCAGATAAGACGTGATTTCAACGAAGCGATCTTCTCCGCCGGAGTTGAGAAGCGTCACCCGGCGCCCTTCGGCATCATGCTCCGTCGCGACAAGGCATTCCACGATACTGTTCAGTTCGCCAACGCTCTTGTGGAACTCAACTTTGTCGTCGCCGAAGAAGGTCTTGCTTACCTCGTGCGGGGCACGACGCGGCTCGGCGGTTGCCGACCACCAGTCGCCCGTGGCTGTATCACGCAGAAAAATGAACTGCCCCCAGCGATCTTCCGTCGCATCCGGCTTCCAGCGCGATACAACCTGCCCATTCCAGCGCGAATAGCCAGCGCCGGTGGCCGTGAGCATCACCGAGTAGTGGCCGTTGGACAGAAGCGCCAGTTCCCGATCCCGATAGGCCGGATCTTCGACCGTTCTGACCTCCGATCTCAGCAACTCGCCTGGACCCTTGCCCGGGGTTTCCTCGTACTTGGCGCTCATCACGGGCACGTTGCGTGGCGCCTTCTCCTGCAGCAGAAGTTCGGCAGCCTCGATCACGGGATCGGCATGGAAGAGTTCGCGAAGATAGCCGTTGAATACGACGTTTGCGACAGCCGCGATCGACATGCCGTGGTGGTGCGCGTAGTAGTTATAGACCACTGCACAACGGGAGCCGGCTGGCACGCGCGTCGGCGTGAAGTCCACGGCGTCGTGGAAACCATAGCGGCCCATTGCGCCCAGCGCTTCCAATCGTCCGAGGTTCTCGATGGCCGCGAGAGGATCGTACTGGCTGGCCAAGATCGACGCATAGGGCGCGATGACTGCATTCTGACCGAGCCCGCGCTTCAGACCCAGCGTTGGCACGCCGAAGTTGGTATACTGGTAGTTCAACAGGTGATCGCGCGCGTTGAAGGCGGCTTCCGAAATTCCCCACGGCGTTCCAAGGCGTCGCCCGTGAGCGATCTGCTCCTTTACCACCAGGTTGTTGGTCTGGTTGAGGATCCCGCCTTGTCGCTCCTGCATCACCAGCGGCGGCATCAGATATTCGAACATCGACCCGGACCAGGAGACGAGTGCGCCTCTTGCACCGATCGGAACGATCTGGCGGCCGAGGCGATACCAGTGTTCGTTTGGCAGGTCACCCTTGGCGATGGCAAAAAGGCTGGTCAGGCGGCACTCGGACGCCAGCAAGTCATAGCACGCTTCGTCAAGTTCGTTGCTGTCGACGCGGTAGCCGATGGAGAGAAGCCGCCGATCCTTGCGGAACAGGAAGGTAAAATCCATCGAGAACGCGATGTCGCGAGCGCGACTTTCCAATGCCACGAGCCGCTTGCGAAGGGCATCTATGTTGGAGTGGTCGAAAACACTGTCAGAGATATGAGCTTCGCAGACATCAACAAGCTTGCCGGCCCAGTAAGTGAGTTCCTCGCCAAATCCGGACTTGATCTCATGTTGAAGGTTGGCGGCGAGCTTCTGGATGTCGCGTGCCAGCACGGCAAGGTTGATGATCCGGATCGACGCGAATTCGTGCTCGCGTTTGACGGCCGCAAGAGCATTGCCGAAGCCCGCGATGCGCTCTACCAGCCGGCGGCGCAAGGGGCGCACGGTCTTGCGATCATCCGGCAGCGCGGTCATGCTGTCTGAAAGGATGCTGACGACATCACCAATGCCATCCAGGCTCGCCTGAAGGTGTGCCGAGGGTGCCTCGGCCCAAGCGCGGCATGCTGAAGAAATAGCTATAAGGTGGCCCGCAAGGTTGCCACTATCAACGGCCGATATATAGGGCGGGCCAAGCGTGGCCAGACTATCCGTGTGGTACCAGTTGAAAAGGTGACCGCGGTATTTCTCCATCCTGTCTACGGTCGCGATCGTGTTCTCCAACCGCTCGATGGTATCGGTGAAGCTGATCCAGCCGAACTGTCGCGCAGAAACCGTAGAGAGAAGATATACGCCAATGTTCGTGGGAGATGTGCGCCGGGCCAGAAGTGGTTCCGGCTGCTCCTGGAAATTGTCAGGCGGAAGATGATTGTCGTCTGCGGTCACGAAGGCATCAAAGTAACGCCAGGTGCGTCTGGAGATTTTTCTCAGCTCGGTCGCAACCTCGTCCGGCACGAACAACCGGTCTTCGGTTTCGGCAGACTGGCTCACATACCAAGCCACCAGCGGAGACAGGATCCAGAGCAGCGCAAAAGGAAGGCCGACGAGGAACGCGTTGTCACCTGGAATGGACGCAAAGATCAGGCTGAACACGGCAAGAACGGGGGCATGCCACATCTGCCGGTAATAGTCGGCCGGACTGCCCTGCGCGCTGGATTGGATACTAGCCGCAGTCTTCCATTCCAGCATAAGCTTGCGACTGACGAAAAGCCGATAGAGAGAACGGCCGATTGCATCCGTCATGAGGCAGGCCATGTCGGCGATGAACACGATTCGCAGGGCGACCTGTGCGTTGGCGGACTGTATCTCCGACCAAACGGAATAGAAGTGCGCGCGCGGGACGATATCGGTGCTGCGCGGAAAGATGCCTGTGACGAGCGACATTGTCGGCGCGACAAAAAGCAGGAAGATCAAGAAGATCTGCCAGACCAGCGCGCCGAGGGGTTCGAAGAAGTACCAGCCGAACACCGAAGCGAAGAACCAGGCAATCGGCGTCAGCGAGCGACGTAGATTGTCGACCATCTTCCAGCGTCCGAGCGCCGTGACGCCCCGACCGGTGTCGAGGATATAGGGAAGAAGCTGCCAATCACCCCGCGCCCAACGATGCTGGCGCGACACTTCGACCTCGTACCGCGTCGGGAAATCTTCGACCAACTCGACATCGGTGACCAAGCCACAGCGGGCGAAGGATCCCTCGAGCAGGTCGTGGCTCAGCACAGAGTTCTCGTCGATGCGACCCTTGATGGACCGCTCGAACGCATCGACGTGGTAAAGGCCCTTGCCGGTGAATGATCCTTCCCCAGTGAGGTCCTGATACACGTCGGAAACGGTGAAGACATAAGGATCAAGGCCACGGCCGACGGAGAAGACCCGCTGAAAGACCGATGCATCCTTGCCGGTGGTAAGGGACGGCGTCACGCGAGGCTGAAGAATGCCGTAACCTTCGACGACCCGGTTCGAAACCGGATCGTGAACCGGTCGATTGATCGGGTGATGCAGCTTTCCTACAAGCTTTGTGACAGCATCGCGCATCAGCCGCGTGTCTGAATCGAGCGTCATGACATACTGAACGCCTTCAGGGACGCTGTTGGCGCCGGGCAGGTAGCTGGTGTCCTGGTCGCCCCGTAGCAGCAAGTTCAGTTCATGCAATTTACCGCGCTTGCGCTCCCACCCCATCCAGGCGCCTTCGCCCTGGTTGAACTGGCGCCGACGATGCAGGAGAAAGAAGCGCTGCTTGCCATCAAAGGAATACTTGGCACTGAGTGCCGCAACCTCCGCCTTGGCGTAGTCCAGCACCTCGAGGTCAGCCAGAGTCTGCTCACTCGAGCTATCTTTCCAGTCGCTCAGGAGCGCAAAGTAGATCTCGCCCCGCGGGTTTGCCAGATAGTGGACCTCAAGATTGCGGACGAGTTCGTCCACAACATCCCGACTGGTGATCATGCAGGGCACCACCAGCAAAGTCCTCGCCTCCTCGGGGATCCCGTCCTTGAACTCGTAGCCGACGAGACGCGCAGGTTTGACGAAATAGGTGACCAGCGTGTTGAAGAGGCCCGTTGCTCCTTCTGAGGCTGGCAGAGCGAACAGGAAGAGGAACAGGACGAGGAGCGCACCTCCCATGCCAGCGTTCGAAAGGAAAAAGCCAACCACAGCCATCGCCAGCAACGTCAGCAGCGTGACCGGGGCGGAAATCGCTATCCAGTGCAGACGCCGCACCTGGCGGATTGTTCGCTGCAAGAGAGGCGAGCGGTATCCGACGTCCGCCTCAAGCTCCTTTCGCCGACGACCGACAAGAAAAGCGCCGATGTCCGCCTCGCCGGCATCCGTTCCGCTGTCGCGGGCCTCTGCGGCGAGCGCAATAGCCCGTTTCGCGACGGCAATCTCCGTCTCAGGCGAGCGACGTGCCAGCTGCTCAATGCGACTGCGGTAGCTGTTGCGCGAACCGAAATCGAGCTCCGCATAATTGGAATGTTCGCGCAGGATCCGGTCGACATGCGAGACATCTTCAAACCAGACGCTCCACTCCGTGTCGTCGATCTCGCGAAGGCTCTTTATGATGTTGCCCATCGTCACGTTGCCGGAGGCCAGGCGGTTGTGTTCCGCCATCATCACCTCTTCGGCATCGGTGCCGGCACTCCTAAAACGTTCCTCGAGCCATGCGACTGCGAAGTTTGAAGACTGCGACGCATTGCGCAGCCGGTAGAAGAACTGCGTCGTGAAGGTAGGATCCGCTGAAAGCGGCTCCATGTCCTTGAGCACCCCGGCACTTGCCGCTTCATCGTTCAGTCGGATGATCGTATCGGCCAGATCGTTCGCCTTGATGCGCATCCGGCGGGAGCGATCAACGCGCACGGCGATGCGCCGCAAGTTCTCGATCAAGACGAAGCGCAAGATCGACGGCAGCGCCCATAGCTCGCCGATTTCCAGCGGATCTGTCTCCTGGAAACCTTCAACCATCGCCGCAAGCGAGTCTTTGGAGACCGTGCTATGGGTGTGCGCGACATAAAGCCAGGCCAAAGCCAGAACCCGCGGGACCGGGTGGCCACCAATCGTGACGCGAGGCAACTGACGGTAGAAACGCTTGGGGAAGTCGCGACGGACCTCCTGGACGGCCTCTTCCACGATGTAATGGTTGTCCAGAAGCCATTCGGCAGCCGGCGTGATGGCGGCGCCAGCATCCAGATCCGCAGCAATCGTCCGGTAAACTCGGAGGATTTCCTTGTCGTTTGACCGGTGGCGAGAAAAGAAATCCAGCCCTGTGAACTCCGGCAGGCTCTGCAGCCCGTCTCGGCCAAACACGCGCCCCAGTTCCCGCAGATCCTCGTTGGCGAGGTAGCTTGCCCGGATCGTATCGTTGTGGTCGATCTGCTTTACATCAGGATCGCGGCGCGAGGCGGGCGGAGCGGTATGAAATGACATGGGTTCAGCTTCTGGCTTTGACTGACGTCGGGAGTAATGCTGGCAGGCTCTGGAGGGAGCCGTTCATCTTAGTGCTGGTCTGGACATGCAAAGGCTGGGAAGACCTCCGCGACAAGATGAACTAGAGGGGTTTGTATATTTTGCAAACAAACGGGCGCCTGCACGGTGACGGAAATGCCAGCTTTGCGCATACCCCGGGGACTCTGAATAACAGCTGAACGAAAAGAATGGCTTTGGCCCTTCCGTTGAACCTTACCTCCTCCCTTGGAGATTGCTATGGAGGGGCAAACGACCGCCCCCCACGAGGTTCAAGAATGACCACCCTTATCTCAAACCAGATGCCCGACCTTCTCGCGATGCGCCGGCATCTTCACCAGTATCCAGAGCTTGGCCTTTCGGAATTCAAGACATCAGACTTCGTCGCCGAGCAGCTGGAAGCGATGGGATACGAGGTAACGCGAGGCCTGGCGAAGACAGGTCTCGTGGCAACGCTGCGCCATGGGACGAGCGAGCGCTCGATCGGCATCAGGGCCGACATGGATGCTCTTCCCATCATGGAGGAGACTGGCGCACCCTATGCCAGCCTGACCCCTGGGATGATGCATGCCTGTGGCCACGACGGGCACACGACGATGTTGCTCGGGGCAGCCAAGCTGATTGCTGAGCGCCGGAACTTCGATGGGACAATCCATCTGATCTTTCAGCCGGCTGAAGAAAACTTCGGCGGCGCGAAGTTGATGATTGAAGACGGCCTTTTTGACCGCTTCGCTTGCGACGCGGTCTTTGCCCTCCACAACGATCCGGGCCTTCCCTTCGGGGAAGTTTATGTTCGCGAAGGACCGGTGATGGCGGCGGTGGATGAATGCCGCATCACCGTCAACGGCCGCGGCGGACATGGGGCGGAGCCGCAAGAGACCGCTGATCCGATTGTAGCGGGAGCCAGCATCATCATGGCGCTACAGACCGTGGTCTCGCGCAACTTGCATCCGCTGGACAGTGCCGTTGTGACGACTGGCGCCTTCCATGCCGGTCAGGCAAGCAACGTGATTCCTGAGCGCGCAGAGATGCTTCTGACGATCCGTTCTTTTGATCCGAATGTTCGTGATCTTCTGGAACATCGTATCCGAGCCATCGCGGAGGGTCAGGCTGCCAGCTATGGCATGTCCGTGAGCATCGACTACGAGCGGGGCTATGAGCCAACGATCAACCACCCGGCGGAGACGGAGTTCGTTCGCAAGATAGCCAAGCAGGTGGTGGGGGAAATGAAGGTACATGACGTACCCCGGCCGATGATGGGAAGCGAGGACTTCGCCTACATGCTGGCAGAGCGTCCGGGCAGCTACTTCTTCTTGGGGACGCGGCGCTCAGAGAAAGACCCGCCACTGCACCATCCCCGTTATGACTTCAATGATGAGGCTCTTCCGATCGGGGTAAGCCTTTGGGTCGAGCTCGCGGAGACCTGGCTTCCAGCATGACGAGGCGACGGGAGCACTCGGCAAAGGCTAGCCCAGCACCCCAAATGTCAGCGCGGCGACAAAAACGAAGGCCGTCACGATCAGGGAGGTATTGGCTAGCCGCGTCAACCGGTGGGAGGGGGCCACACCTCGCGATGAAGGTGCCGTGCGGTTAGAAAGACCAGCTTCCATGCATTCCTCCTGAAGCCTCGATATCTCTCCAATGTAATCTATCTCTACTGATTTGGTAGAGATAGATGTTCCAGAAGGTGCAGGCGCGTGGAATATCTTACCAAATGGTGAACATAGGACGCTTAGAAAGGCAAACGTCGTTACGGGTAGTTCCTCAGCGTCGTCTCGAACAGATTTCCGTCTATGTTGCCGCCTGATACGACTGCGATAACGGTCTCGCCCAAACTGCCGCCATGAAAGAGCGCCGCCGCGAGCGCCACTGCACCGCCTGGCTCCGCCACGATCTTTAGCCGCTGAAAGGCAAGTGCCACCGACCGCAGTGCTTCCTCATCTGTGACTGCGATACCCGGGCCGGACAATCTGGACAGGATGGGGAAAGTGATGTTTCCCGGTTGTGGCGTCACGATCGCGTCGCAGATCGAGCCGGTTTGGCTCGCATTGCGCTCGATCTTCCCAGAGGAAAGTGATCTCGCTACGTCATCGAACCCAACGGGTTCGCAGGTTCGCACACGAAGCTTGGGAGCCTTGGCTTCAAGAGCGAGCGCTATACCGGAAGCAAAGCCACCGCCTCCGGTCGGAACAAGAACATCTGCGCTGTTTACGCCTTCTTCGGCAGCTTGCTCCGCGATCTCCAGACCAGCCGTCCCCTGACCTGCGATGACCAGAGGGTCGTCAAATGGACGGATCAGCGTGAGTCCCCGCTCCTGCGATATCTGCGCACCGATTGCATCTCTGTCTTCTGTGGCACGGTCATAAAGAACCACTTCTGCGCCAAACGCCCGGGTGTTCTCAATCTTGATGCGCGGTGCATCGGCCGGCATGATGATGACGCTTGGGATGCCGTGAAGCTTTGCCGCCAGCGCGACCCCCTGCGCATGATTGCCTGATGAAAAGGCAATAACCCCTTGAGCGCGGACATCGGAAGCAAGTCCGGAAATCGCCGACCAGGCACCGCGGAATTTGAAGGACCCGGTGTGCTGCAAGCATTCCGGCTTTACCAGCACGCGTCTGCCTGCAAGCTCGTCCAGAAAAGGGGAAGAAAGCAACGGGGTTCGCCGCACCCGACCGGCAAGTCGGTCGCGTGCGGCTTCGATCATGGAGATGTCGGTCATAGGCAATCCTGATTGGGCGCCGAAGAACCGACGCAATGGTCAGGGCAGCGTATAAGCAGTCTTCACGACAGTGAAGAACTCTGCTGCGTATTTCCCCTGCTCCCGTGGTCCGAAGGAGGACGCCTTGCGACCGCCAAACGGGACGTGGAAGTCGACGCCCGCTGTCGGCAGGTTGACCATCACCATCCCGGCTTCCGAGTTGCGCTTGAAGTGTGTGGCGTGCTTCAGGCTGGTCGTAGCAATGCCGGCCGAGAGACCGAACGGCGTGTCGTTGGCAACGGCCAGAGCCTCCTCATAATCCTTGACGCGGATCACGCTTGCGACCGGGCCAAAGATCTCTTCGCGCGAGATGCGCATCTGGTTGTTTGCCTCGGTAAACAGCGTCGGCTGCAGGTAGAAGCCGGGGGTCTCGCGCTCCAGACGCTCACCGCCGAAGGCAAGCTTCGCGCCTTCCTTCTTGCCGATCTCGATATAGTCCATGTCCTGCTGCAGCTGCTTCTCGTCCACGACCGGACCGATATGCGTTCCCTGCTTCAGCGCGTTGTCGACCGTCAGCGTCTTCAGCTTTTCCGTCAATGCAGCGACGAACTTGTCGTGGATGCCCTCGGTCACGATGATGCGAGAGGAGGCCGTGCAACGCTGTCCGGTCGAGAAGAAGCCGGAATTTGCAGCGGCTTCCACAGCAACGGTCAAGTCCGCATCGTCCAGAACCACCATCGGGTTCTTGCCACCCATCTCCAACTGGAACTTCCGGTTATGTTCGATGGAAGCAAGTGCCACGCGCTTGCCCGTGCCGGTCGAGCCCGTGAAGGTGATGCCTGAAAGGTCTGGACTATCCAGCATGGCCTGGCCGACGACAGAGCCGCGACCCATGACAAGGTTCAAGACGCCCTTCGGAAGACCGGCGCGGTGAAGGATGTCGACGATGGCCCAGGCGCAACCCGGAACGAGGTCGGCCGGCTTCAAGACGATCGTATTTCCGTAGCAGAGGGCTGGAGCGATTTTCCACGCCGGGATCGCGATGGGGAAGTTCCACGGCGTGATGATGCCGATCACCCCAAGCGGCTCGCGGGTGATCTCAACGCCGATGCCCGGACGTACGGAAGGCAAGACTTCTCCGGTGAGACGAAGTGCTTCACCCGCAAAGAAGTCAAAAATCTGTGCGGCGCGGATCGTTTCGCCAATGGCTTCCGGAAGTGTCTTGCCCTCTTCGCGAGCAAGGAGCTTGCCGAGCTCTTCCTTGCGGGCGAGGATCTCGTCAGCGGCCTTTTTCAGGATCGTATGACGCTCCAGAATGCCGGACTGCGACCACTTCGGAAAGGCAGCCTTCGCCGCAGCGATGGCAGCCTTCGCGTCGTCTGCAGTGCCCTGAGCGTAGGATCCAACGATGTCTCCGGTGTCGGACGGGCTGATATTGTTGGAGGCTTCGCTGCCAACCCATTCGCCGGCGATCAGGTTTTGGTAGATGGTCATGGTCAGCTCCTTTGTTGATCGGTCGGCCGATGCCTTACGACGTCAGGCACTCAGGTTCAATAGTATGATTAAATGTTATCGCTTGGCTCTTCTGAGGCAGCCGGACCGGACAGACGCACGCGCGCCTTGATGGGGAGGTGATCCGAGGCCAGACGCGCCAAGGGAGAATTATGAGCCTCTACCGGACCAAGAAGCTCCGGCCGGTTCGACATGATCCTGTCCAACGCGAGAACCGGCAGACGTGATGGGAAGCTTGGCACAGCCGAGGGTAAGCCAAACATCGCAGTCAAGGTGTTGAGTGAGGATCGGTCGCCGAGGCGCCATTCGTTGAGGTCGCCCAAGAGGATGGTGGGCTGCTCGTCACGCGAACGGAGCAGATCGATGATCATCCGCGTTTGCTGATGACGCGACCGGTGAAGAAGGCCGAGATGCGCCGCGATCACTCGCAGCACACCCCCACCTTTGAGTTCGAGTTCGGAGATCAACGCTCCCCGAGGCTCCAGACCGGGCAGCTTGACCTGGTGCACGTCGCGAACAAGACCTTCGCGAAACAGGATGACGTTGCCGTGCCAGCCATGCGCCTTCGAAAGGCCGGCAACCGGCACCGGAAGAAGCCCGGTCTCGCGCTCCAGCCAATCGAGGTCCAGAAGACCGCGCCGCTCTCCGAAGCGCGTATCGGCCTCCTGCAGTGCAAGCACATCAGCCCCAATCTCGCGTATCACCTCCTTGGTACGATACGGATCGAATTTACCATCAACACCGACGCATTTGTGCACGTTATAGGACGCGATCAGCAGCCCTTCGCCTACCTCGTCCGAAGGGACGCCTTCCGTTAAACCACCCCTGTTTCTGTGTTGGCGAATGGAGGAGAGGATGTTGGTGGAGAGTCTTTCCGGTTTTGTCCTCATAAGCCTTTGGCGGATATAGCGACGAGAGATGTCGTAGGTTCTCAAGGAATGATGTGATCAGCTCATAGATAGGGTGACCCAAGCCAGAGCACGCGATCGAGGAGCCGTGCCAGTGGCGGGCGGTTTTTCAGCCCCTCCAGCGTAACCTGGCTTGAGGAGGAAATAGCAAGGTCGATCCTTCGTTCCAGTTGCTGAGCAAAAGAAACATCCATCACCTCCAGATCGACCTCAAAGTTGAGGCGCAATGATCGCGGGTCGAGGTTCGAGGAGCCGACAAAGGCCCAGCGGCCGTCGATTGCCATCAGCTTGGAATGGTTGAATGCACCTGGCGCACGCCAGATCCGGCAGTAGTTCTTCAGCAACTGGTCGAACTGCGCTGTCATCGCCCTGTCGACCAGCGTCAGGTTGTTGGCTTCCGGCACGACGACGTCCACTTCTACGCCGCGTCTGGCTGCGGTAATCAGCGCTGTGATCAGCTCGCGGTCCGGGAGAAAGTATGGCGACACAATCCGGATGGAACGATTGGCGACGGAAAAAGCGCCCATCAGCATCTTGTGGTTTGTCTCGATACTTCGGTCTGGACCGGATGCGACTGCGCGTATCGCCACCGGCGCACCGGGCTCGCTCGTCGGCGAAACAATCTGCCACGCCTCACCTTGCAGGTCCTCGCCTGTCGAAAACCGCCAGTCCGAAGCGGCGATGGCAAACAGGTCCGCGACAACGGGCCCGGTGATCCGAAAATGGGTATCGATCGCACTTTCGGCGCCCACGAACTCTCCTGAGAAACTTTCGCGGATGTTGACCCCGCCCGTGAACGCGATCAAGCCATCCACCACCAGGATCTTCCGGTGCGTCCGGAGATTGGCGTAAGGCAATCGCAGGCCTGTGATGACGTTGCCGTTAAAGACATCCACTGTCACACCGCCATCGCGCAACATACCCAGCACGCTTGGTACCGAGTATCGGGCGCCAACGGCATCGATCAGCACACGCACCGCAACGCCGCGTTGGGCAGCCGCGGTCAATGCGGCAACGAAACGCCGGCCGATCCGATCCCTGTCAAAGATATAGGTCTCGAGCAGGATGGAGCGTTGAGCTCCCTCGATAGAGGCCAGCATGCCACGATAGGCATCATCACCTGTGATCAGCGTCTCGAGGACGTTGCCGGTGGTAATGTCGTGCTCCGTGACTCGGTCTCCCAGCGTTTTCATCGCGGCAAATCGCTCGCCGAACCGTTCCGCGATCATCTCTCCGGTAGCGTCATAGGCCTCGAAATGGTCTCGGACGTGACCAAGCAGGAAGCGCCGATCACTGATGGCGCTCCGTCGAATGCGGTTGATACCCGCGATGAAGTAAAGGAGCGCGCCGATGATCGGCGACAGGATGATAATGCCCACCCAGCCGATCGCCGAACGCACTTCCTCTTTTGTCATGGCCGCATGGATCGCAGCCGTCGCTCCGAGCACAAGCGAAAGCAAGAAGAGGACGTGGGGCCAGTAGGGCTCGATCAGCATCAACATGATAGCACGATATAGGCACCGTCCGTCCGCCAGCAATCAGACACAACAGCGCGCGGCCACTCGTTGCGATAGCCTCACGCGGCGCCAAGCTGAGCTTCGAAAGCATCAAGCGACGCCTCAAACGTGTCGAAGATCAAGTTGATCTGCTGCTCGTTGACGATGAGCGGCGGGCAAAGCGCGATGCTGTCACCGATGGCACGCCCAATGACGCCCTTGTCAAGCATCAGTGCCGCAAACTTTGGCCCAAGCTGGCCGGTCGCAAAGCCTTCCCGTGGCCTGAGCTCCAACGCACCGATCAGGCCGACGCCACGAGCTTCGACGGCAAGCGGATGTCCCTCTAGCGCCTTCAGACGCTTGAGGAAGAGCGGGCTGAGCTCCTGCACATTGCCCACCAGGTCCCGCTCTTCGATGATCGCCAGGTTCTCTAGCGCAACAGCTGCCGCGACTGGATGGCCGCTGGCCGTGAAGCCGTGGCCGAAGGTGCCGATCTTATTCGACTCGTCAGCGAGCGGCCCATACACTTTTTCATTGATCAGCAATGCCGAGATCGGCTGGTAGGAGGAGGACAGCTGCTTCGAAAGCGTCATGATGTCGGGCTGCAGGCCATAGGTCGTCGTGCCGAACATCTCCCCTGTCCGGCCGAAACCGCAGATTACTTCGTCGGCAATCAGCAGCACGTCGTATTTCCGTAGCACTGCCTGGATAGCTTCCCAGTACCCCGCGGGCGGCACGATGACACCGCCAGCGCCCATCACGGGCTCGCCGATGAAGGCTGCGACGGTTTCAGGGCCTTCCTTGAGGATCAGATCCTCCAGATCCTGGGCGCAGCGGGCGACAAACGCCTCCTCCGTCTCGCCCTCATGACCGAAGACGCGGTAATGGGGGCAGGTGGTGTGGAAGATATTTGCCAGTGGCAGGTCGAACGACCGGTGATTGTTTGGCAGACCGGTCAGGCTGGCGCTTGCGATGGTCACTCCGTGGTAGCCCTTGATGCGGGAGATGATCTTCTTCTTCTCGGGCTTGCCAAGCGCGTTGGACCGGTACCACACCATCTTCAACGCGGTATCGTTCGCTTCCGACCCTGAATTGGTGAAGTGAACCTTCGACATCGGTACCGGTGCCATCTGGATCAGCTTCTCGGCGAGATCGACAGACGGCCCGTGGGTACGCCCGGTGAAGGTGTGATAGTAAGGCAGCTTCGACATCTGCCGGGCCGCCGCGTCAACCAGCCGCTGCTCGCCAAAGCCGACGGCAACGCTCCACAGGCCTGACATTGCCTCGATATACTGCTTGCCGTTGTTGTCGTAGACGTGGACGCCCTCGCCGCGTTCTATGACCAGTGCTCCGTCGCGCTCCAGCGCACGCGCATTCGTATAGGAATGCAGCTGATAGGCCTGATCGCGCGCTTCGATGGAGTTGGGTTGTATAGTCACGGTCATTCTCCTTGCAGGACTTCGACGCAATCATAGCCGAACAGGTGCAATCGTCAGCTTTTGTTTTCGGCGAAAGTTTTCGGTTATTTAGCTGCCATGGCGGCGACAGGAGGTTCGGCCCCTTCAGGGATAGGGCTTTGATAAGCCTGCCCCTTGCGGCGGCGCTTGAGGTCCTTCCAGGCCGCATCTCGCAGCTCCGGGCTCTGCAAGGCAGCGAGCCCCATGGCCGCCATGACCTTGGCGGTCGCCACCATGCCCTTGTGCGCCAAGCCGCTCTGACCCTGCGCAACCACCTGCCAGGTGTGGAGCTGGGTGCCGATAGCGAGCGTCGGACCATAGGCCTGCACAGTGGGGACCACCCAACTGACGTCACCAACATCCGTGGAGCCACCCATTTGACGCACTTCATTGTGTGGCGGCAGGATGAAGTCGGCTAGCGGAATGTCCCGGGGCTCCAGCCGCTCCTGAATCCAGCTGGCGGATACATCCTCCGGCGTTAGTGTTGAGCGGATCTCGTTGGCGAAGGCAACATCCTGCTCATCAAAGGCTGGCGGCCCCAAGCTTTCCCAGATGCCCTGCATGCAGTCCATCAGAGGCGTATTCACGATCAGGTTGGAAACGCCGGCGAGAACGGTACTTTGAACCCGCGTCTCAGTCATGAGCGCAGCACCCTCAGCCACCTTCTTGACCCGCTCGATCAGGACCAGCAATCCTGCAAGTTCAGGAGAACGCACCACATAGCGCACCTTGGCGTATGCCTGCACAACGTTGGGAGAGATGCCGCCCGCATCAAGCAAAGCATAATGGATCCGGCACTCCGAGGGCATGTGTTCCCGCATGTAGTTGACGCCGACATTCATTAGTTCGACCGCATCAAGAGCGCTTCGCCCAAGTTCGGGTACCGCAGCCGCGTGGGCCGCGCGCCCGAAGAACTCGAAATCTATTCGGCAGTTGGCAAGCGACGTTTCACGCTGCACACCGGCAAAATTGCTGGGATGCCAGCTGATCGCGATATCGACATCGCTGAAGGCGCCGGCCCGCACCATGAATGCTTTGGCGGCACCCCCCTCCTCGGCTGGGCATCCGTAGTAGCGAACCCTTCCGGGCGCACCCGTTCGCTCAAGCCAGTCCTTGACGGCTGTCGCGGCAAGAAGCGAGCTCGATCCAAGCAGATTGTGGCCGCAGCCATGACCATTGCCGCCTGCAATCAGCGGCTCATAACTCGTGGCGCCGGCTTTCTGGCTGAGCCCGGCAAGCGCATCGTACTCGCCAAGGAACGCGATCACCGGGCCGCCCGCTCCGGCTTCGCCCATCAGAGCAGTCGGTATCCCGGCGACGTTATCTGTTACCGTAAATCCTTGAGAATTCAGCATATCCCGATGTGCCGCGGCCGATACCGCCTCCATGTAGCAGGTCTCAGGCGTCTCCCAAACGCGGTTGCTGAGCGAGATAAACTCCTCCTTCTTCGCCTCGACCAGATCCCAAACCAGAGGATGATTGGAAGCGCTTGTGTCCATGTCGGTTTAGCCTTTGCTGCGTCGCATCATGCCGGACCCTATCCGCATTTGAATGCTCCCGCAAACTCACTCCGGAGGCTACACCGGCCAATCCTGACCTGTGGAGAGAAACTGCTTACCCTTACCGTTGGAACCACCTGAGACATCTCGACAAGTACGACTTTATCGCTATGCTCCGCCGCCGCTGCCTGCCGAGAATTTTCGCAAAGAAGGACCTTCGCGACAAATTTTTTGGACTCAGCCCGCAATCGGAGTATTTTTCTTCAGATTGCGGGGGCAGTCGAAGCTGGCGATCGAACAATCGACGGCGGGATGTCCGGGACGGTGCCGCCAACAAGGTCGCCGACCCAGAAAGTTGCCGCGCTTTCGGCGATAGCCTTTTGGCAGGCCGTGAGCTGGAGAAATCAACTTTGGCGCCGGTGGTGCCTATCGATGTAGGATCGGTTGCGCCGGTAACATCCGGACAGCCCAACTGGGAGAAAGCCTTTGAAACACAAGATCACCCTTGCCGCAGCCCTGCTGTCGGCAACCTTCTTCGCAAGCGCTGCAAGCGCGAAGACCTTTGTCTACTGCTCGGAAGGTTCCCCGGAAGGTTTCGATCCGGGTATGTATACTGCCGGCACCACCTTTGATGCCTCGGCCCATCCGATCTACAGCCGCCTGATGGAATTCAAGCCTGGGACGACGGAAGCTGAAGCTGGCCTCGCGGAAAGCTACGAAGTCAGCGAAGACGGCACGGTCTACACCTTCAAGCTTCGCCCCGGCGTCAAGTTCCACACGACGGAATTCTTCACGCCGAGCCGCGAAATGAACGCGGATGACGTCATTTTCTCGCTTGAGCGTCAGATCAAGGCAGACCATCCCTGGAACCAGTATGTGGCAGGAACCTCTTGGGAGTATGCCGCCGGCATGGGCTTCCCGGAACTGATCAAGTCGATCGAGAAGGTTGATGACCTGACGGTCAAGATAACCCTCAACCGCCCGGAAGCGCCGTTCCTCGCCAACCTTGCGATGCCGTTCGCCTCGATCGCTTCAAAAGAATATGCCGACATGCTCGAAGCCGAAGGCAAGAAAGAACAGCTGAACCAGATGCCGGTCGGTACCGGCCCGTTCTCCTTCGTCGGCTACCAGCAGGATGCCGTTATTCGTTACAAGAAGAACGCCGACTACTGGGGTGGCGCACCGAAGATCGATGACCTGGTCTTCGCCATCACGACCGATGCAGCTGTCCGCTACCAGAAGCTCAAGGCTGGCGAATGCCACCTGATGCCGTTCCCGAACGCCGCTGACGTCGAAGCAATGCGGTCCGACGAGAACCTCACCATCATGGAACAGGAAGGCTTGAACGTCGCCTACCTCGCCTACAACACCACCCAGGCTCCCTTCGACAAGGTGGAAGTTCGCAAGGCGTTGAACATGGCGATCAACAAGCCGGCGGTCGTCGATGCCGTCTTCCAGGGCATGGCGACGCCTGCCAAGAACCCGATCCCGCCGACGATGTGGTCCTATAACGACGCCATCGAAGACGATGCCTACGATCTCGAGGCGGCAAAGAAGATGCTTCAGGATGCAGGCGTTGAAAACCTGTCCATGAAGATCTGGGCGATGCCGGTATCGCGTCCCTACATGCTGAACGCTCGTCGCGCAGCCGAAATCATGCAGGACGACTTTGCCAAGATCGGCGTCAACGTCGAGATTGTCTCCTACGAGTGGGCTGAATACCTCGACCGCTCCAAGGCGAAGGATCGCGACGGTGCAGTCATCCTCGGCTGGACCGGCGACAACGGCGACCCGGACAACTTCCTCGACACCCTGCTCGGCTGCAACGCCGTGGGCGGCAACAACCGCGCTCAGTGGTGCAACGAGGAATTCGATGCCCTCGTGAAGAAGGCGAAGGAAACCTCCGATCAGGAAGAGCGTACAAAGCTCTACGAGGAAGCACAGGTAATCTTCAAGCGGGAAGCTCCTTGGGCCACCATCGATCACTCGCTGTCGATCGTCCCAATGCGCAAAGAAGTTTCCGGCTTCGTTCAGAGCCCGCTTGGTGATTTCACCTTCGAAAACGTCGATATCGCCGAGTAATCGCGCGTAAGTGATGAATTTGCCGCGGGATGCGTTGCGCTTCCCGCGGCATTTGCTTTAAGAGCGCCCAAAAAATGAAGTGAAACCACTTCAAGCGCTGTGAGTAGGGTTCAACACCTGCCGCGGTTCAAGGACACAAGAAGGTTTCCTATGTTCGGCTTTCTCCTGCGGCGTCTCGCCGTTCTGATCCCAACCTTCATTGGGGTCTCGATCATTGCATTCTCCTTTATCCGGCTTCTGCCGGGAGACCCTGTCGCGCTGCTTTCGGGCGAACGCGTGATGTCCCCTGAGCGCCACGCGCAGATCAGTGCGCAGCTTGGCCTCGATCGACCTCTGGTGATCCAGTATTTCGACTATCTCGGCGGTGTCGTCACCGGTGACTTCGGCTCCTCGATCGTCTCGAAGTCGCCAATCCTCGACCAATTCCTGGCGCTTTTCCCGGCAACGGTTGAATTGTCGCTCTGCGCGATCATTCTCGCAGTCCTGATCGGCATCCCGGCCGGCGTTATCGCCGCAATCAAGCGCGGGTCGTTCTTTGACCAGTCGCTGATGGGGATCGCGCTTGTTGGCTATTCGATGCCAATCTTCTGGTGGGGATTGCTCCTGATCATCCTCTTCTCCGGCATCCTCCAGTGGACACCGGTTTCCGGCCGCATCTCGCTGATGTTCTTCTTCCCTCCGGTCACCGGCTTCATGCTGATCGACTCGCTCTTGTCCGGCCAGAAGGGCGCCTTCATGTCGGCGCTAAGCCACCTTGCCCTGCCTTCGATCGTGCTTGCGACCATCCCGCTGGCGGTGATCGCCCGCCAGACACGCTCAGCCATGCTGGAAGTCCTGTCGGAAGATTATGTCCGTACGGCTCGCGCCAAGGGCCTTTCGCCTTTCCGCGTCGTCGGCGTCCATGCGCTTCGCAATGCGATGATCCCGGTCATAACCACCATCGGTCTCCAGATCGGCGTGATGCTGGCAGGCGCGATCCTGACCGAAACGATCTTCTCCTGGCCCGGGATCGGGAAGTGGATGGTCGATAGCGTCTTCCGACGCGACTACCCCGTCATCCAGGGCGGCCTCCTGCTGATCGCGGCGATCATCATGTTCGTCAACCTCATTGTTGATCTGCTCTACGGACTGATCAACCCGCGTATCCGGCACTAAGAGGATAATCCCATGGCCGATACTATCAACGATATCGACAACTCCCCGGAAGTCCTGTCCACGGCAGCTCTGCGCCGAAAGATGCTCAAGGAGTTCTGGTTCTACTTCTCCGAGAACCGCGGCGCTGTGATCGGGCTCTTTGTCTTCGTGGCGCTCGTCCTCACAGCGATCTTTGCGCCGCTGATCGCGCCTCATTCCCCGTTCCAGCAGTATCGGGACGCCGTTCTTCTTCCCCCGGCATGGCTTGAAGGCGGCAATGTCAGCTACCTTCTCGGTACAGATCCCGTCGGTCGCGATATCCTGTCGCGGCTCATCTATGGCGCCCAGTACTCGTTGTTCATCGGTGTCTTCGTCACCACGCTTTCCTTGACGACCGGCATCCTGATCGGCGTCATCGCCGGTTACTACCGTGGCTGGCTGGACACGGCGATCATGCGCCTGATGGACATCATCCTCGCCTTCCCGTCGCTGCTCTTGGCCCTGGTTTTGGTCGCGATCCTTGGTCCCAGCCTTACCAATGGCATGATCGCCATCGCCCTTGTGTTGCAGCCGCACTTCGTGCGCCTGACCCGCGCGGCCGTGATGACGGAGAAGACCCGTGACTATGTCACCGCATCCCGCCTTGCCGGCGCTGGCCCGCTACGCCTGATGTTCCGCACGATCCTGCCGAACTGCACGGCACCGTTGATCGTGCAGGGCACGCTTTCCTTCTCCAACGCCATCCTGGACGCCGCAGCCCTCGGCTTCCTCGGCATGGGCGCGCAACCCCCGGCACCAGAATGGGGGACAATGCTTGCCGAAGCGCGGGAGTTCATTCTTCGGGCCTGGTGGGTTGTTACCTTCCCGGGTCTTGCGATCCTGATCACAGTGCTCGCCATCAACTTGATGGGCGACGGCTTGCGCGACGCGCTTGATCCGAAACTGAAGAGGTCCTGACAATGGCGCTTCTGCAAATTGACAACCTGACCGTCGAATTCGAGACGGCCTCCGGCTGGTTCCGCGCCGTCGATGGCGTTTCGATGTCCGTCGAGAAGGGCGAAGTGCTCGCTATTGTCGGCGAATCCGGCTCCGGCAAATCCGTGGCGATGCTTGCCGTCATGGGTCTTCTGCCATGGACCGCAAAGATCACGGCAGACCGGATGCTGTTCGAGGGCCGCGATATCCAGAACATCAGCGCGTCCGAGCGGCGCAAGCTGATCGGCAAGGACATCGCGATGATCTTCCAGGAGCCGATCGCCAGCCTCAACCCTTGCTTCACCGTCGGCTTCCAGATCGAGGAAGTGTTGCGCACCCACCTGGGCCTCGACAAGAAGGCAAGACGCGCCCGCGCGATCGAACTCTTCAAGCAGGTGGGCCTGCCCAATCCAGAGGAGCGGCTCAACCACTTCCCGCACCAGATGTCGGGCGGCCAGTGCCAGCGCGTGATGATCGCGATCGCCATTGCTTGTGATCCCAAGCTCCTGATTGCCGATGAGCCGACGACGGCACTCGACGTGACCATCCAGAAGCAGATCCTCGACCTCCTGATGTCGCTGCAGGCCAGGAACGGCATGGGCCTCATCATGATCACGCACGACATGGGCGTCGTGGCCGAAACCGCCGATCGCGTGGTCGTGCAGTACAAGGGCCGGAAGATGGAAGAAGCCGACGTGCTCGACCTCTTCGAGAACCCAAAGAGCAACTACACCAAGGCCCTGCTTGCGGCATTGCCGGAAAATGCGACCGGCGACCGGCTTACGACGGTATCGCAGTTCTTCGACGGTACGCCCGAACCAGCGGAAACACGCGCATGATCGACAACAAGAAAAACAACACGATGGTCGAGGTCCGCGACATCAAGCGGGACTACGAACTGCCTGGCGGCCTGTTCAAGCCGAAGAAGATCATTCAGGCGGTAAAAGGCGTTTCCTTCTCGCTGGAACGCGGCAAGACGCTCGCCATCGTCGGCGAGTCCGGCTGCGGCAAGTCGACACTTGCGCGAATGCTGACTTTCATCGACGAACCGACCTCGGGCGACCTGGTCATCGATGGCGAAAAAATCGATACTCGTCCCGGCCACTTGACGCCGGAGATGCGCCAGAAGGTGCAGATCGTCTTCCAGAACCCTTATGGATCACTCAATCCGCGCCAGAAGATCGGCGACGTGCTGGGCGAACCACTGCTCATCAACACCAAGATCTCGGCCGCGGAACGCCGCGAGCGTGCCAACGAGATGCTGGTGAAGGTCGGGCTAGGGCCGGAGCACTACAATCGCTATCCGCACATGTTCTCGGGCGGCCAGCGCCAGCGCATCGCCATTGCCCGGGCCTTGATGATGAACCCGAAGCTGCTGGTGCTCGACGAACCGGTTTCCGCACTCGACCTATCGGTCCAGGCCCAGGTCCTGAACCTGCTCGCCGACCTGCAGGACGAGTTTGGGCTGACCTATGTCTTTATCAGCCACGACCTGTCGGTCGTCCGCTATATCGCCGACGAGGTGATGGTGATGTATTTCGGCGAGGCTGTCGAATACGGCACTCGGGACGAAGTTTTTTCGGATCCGAAGCACGAATATACCCGCACGCTGTTCGCGGCGACCCCACGTGCGGACGTGGAATCGATCCGGGCTCGTGTTGCGCGCAAGAAGGCTGCGAGCGCAGCCTGACCTAAGAAGGGGTTGGCGGCTGAGCCGCCAACTGCGCTCCCCAATCTTGGGCTTCGCCTGCGTCTAGATTCCGAGCGCCAGTCCGTCCTTGCGGGTATCCGAGCCGCCAAGCAACACGCCGCGTTCCCAATCGATCCAGATTGCTTGTGCGCCGCCCATGGCCGATTCCGGTGTGCGCAGTTCAAAACCGCGGCGCACCAGTTCTTCGCCTATCCTGTCGCGAAGACGTCCCTCGATATCGATCGTCTTCGTGCCCGGCAGTGGGAAAAGCCGCGGCAATTCGATTGCTGTCTGCAGGTCAAGTCCGTAATCGAAGACCTTCGAGAGCAGGTGGGCATGGCCCAAGGCCTGGTAATGGCCGCCCATGACCCCGAACGGCATGACGGCCCGTCCATCCTTCGTGACCATGCCGGGTATGATCGTATGCATCGGCCGCTTGCCCGGTGCGATCGCATTCGGATGCCCCGGCTCAAGGGAGAAGCTCTGGCCGCGGTTGTGGAAGAGCACCCCGCTCTTTGGCGCCATGATGCCGCTGCCATAGGGCGAGAAGATCGAATTGATAAAGCTAACCGCGTTGCGGTCTTCGTCCACGACGCAGATATAGACGGTATCCCTATGCTCGACCTGGTCGAAGCGGGGCAGGTTTTCGATGGCGTGATCAAGATTGATCTGGCCTGCAAGTTCCCTGGCAAGCTTCTCCGACAGCAGATAGTCGATCGGCACCGCCGCCTTTTGCGGGTCTGCAAGCAATCGATCCCTTGCCGCGTAAGCAAGCCGCGTCGCCTCGACCTCGACATGCAGGCGGTCCACATCGAGCGGGTCGCCTGACCCCGGGAAGTGCGAAAGGATGTTCAGGATCAACAGCGCGATAATGCCTTGCCCGTTCGGAGGGCACTCGTGGATGTCATAGCCACGGAAGCTGGTCTTGATGGGACGGACATATTCCCCCTGTGCTGCGGCGAAATCTTCCATCGTATGCAATCCGCCGACCTCCTGAAGGCGCGCAACCATGTCCTGCGCGACCTCGCCTCGGTAGAAACCGTCTCGCCCTTCGCGGCCGATCGTTTCCAGGGTGTCAGCCAGCCGGGGCTGGTACTGGAGAGTCCCAACCTCCGGCGCTTTGCCACCCATCAGGAAAGTCTTGGTGCTGCATTCGTCTCGCTGCACGATCGCAAGCTGCGCCGACAGGTCATGCGCCACACGAGGCGAGACAGGATAACCTCCCCGCGCGAGCGCCACGGCCGGAGCCAGGACCTCCTCCATACTCAGCCGCCCGTGGTCGGCAACGAGGCGGGTCCATGCATCGACGGCACCTGGAACGGTCACCGCATGTGGCGACGTTCGTTCGATAGATGTCACACCCTCTGCTCGCAGACGTTCGACGGTCGCGGCCGCTGGCGCATGACCGGACCCGTTGAAGGCGAGGATGTCATCGCTTCCCCGAATCGAAAGAAGGGCGAAACAATCTCCACCGACGCCGGTTGATCCCGCCTCCACGACGCATTGCACGGCACAGGCCGCCACTGCGGCGTCAATGGCGTTGCCTCCCTGTCTCAAGATGTCGACAGCCGTCAGCGTTGATGCCGGATGAGAGGTGGCAGCCATTCCGCTTCGCCCCACCGCAAGTGACCGTCCTGGCAGCGAAAAATCCCTCATCCTTGATCCTTTCCAGCCAGATCCTGTTTTGGATAGGCAATCTGTGGCAAGTCAGGGCGACGGTCAACGCTGCAGCTTGACACGCTGCAACACCGCTCCGTGAAGGGGTTATCATTGACCCTCTAGGCACTCTCCAGTAGAACCCGGCATTCAGTTCTCGGGATACCCGGGCTTTCGACGCTTTGGAGTTGCAGCGGATGGCGCTCTTTCCGCCAACTTTGCGGATCACTTCTGACGAATTCAGGGCGGCACGCGCCTGCCTGCCGTCACTTGCGCTCGGCCTTTTCCTGGTAGCCTTCTTCGGCCTCCTTGTTGATGTGGCCAGGGAGGTTCGGCTGAAGGGGGGCGCGGTTGCCACCGAAAGCCGCTCCGACATCCCCAACCTCTCAAAGCGCGATCCTCTCCGTTTCATTGCTACCGATGTCCGTCGCGAAGGCACGAGCTCGGGGTCATGGCACGGCGGGGGTGGCTTGTTGGCTGCCGTCACGACACAGGTCCCCGCGTTCCAAGGCGGTTTTCTTCAAGCACGCTGCAAGGAAAGCGCCTGCCCTGGCAGCGATCTCGCCTCATCCAACCGTTCAAGAGCACCGCCGCTCGCGGCTTGAGGTTTGGACGCTTGAAGCGTCCCTCACGCAAGATATCAGCGCCTTGGTGCGTCGACGCATCCTGGCCCAGCAGGAACAAATATATGAGAAACTCACCTTGGGTGGTGGCGAGCTACGCCTTCATCATCATCATAGGCATTTTGGTGGCACTGCCAAATGTGCTCCCGCAGTCCACCCTTGACCGGATGCCATCATGGCTGCCGCACGACCGGGTCTCGCTCGGCCTTGACCTTCGCGGGGGATCTCACCTCGTGCTTGAAGTCGATCGCGCCGACCTGGTCAACGAAAGGCTCCAGAACCTCCTTCAGGACAGCCGCCGCGTGTTGCGCGACAACGGCATCGAACCGGCAGGCGTTCGCCGTGCAGGCGATGTCATCACCGTGACGCTGCGTGACCCGGCTCAGCGGGGAGCAGCCGTGACGCAGTTGCAAACGCTGGCAAACCCGGTCGGCCTGGGTACCGCTCTCGACCTCGACGTCCGCACGCCTACCGACAATACCATCACCCTCGCCTACACCGAAGCTGGCATCGACTCCCATGGCAGCGCCGCGGTGGAGCAGAGTCTTGAGATCATCCGCCAGCGCGTCGATCAGGTGGGCGTTGCGGAGCCGACCATCCAGCGCGTCGGTTCCGACCGCGTTCTTGTCCAGCTTCCCGGGGAGCAGGATCCGTCCCGTCTTCGCCAGCTCCTTGGCTCTACCGCGAAAATGAGCTTCCACCTCCTGGGGAACCAGGGCGAGATCGGCGTGTCGATGCTCGCAGATGAAGAGGGCCAGCAATACCCGGTCCAGGATCGCGTCGAGCTGTCGGGGGATCGTCTGACGGATGCGCGTGCCGCTTTTGACCAGCAGACAAACGAGCCAATCGTCAACTTCCGCTTCGATACCGCCGGCGCGAACCGCTTCGCCCAGATCACCCAGGCCAATGTCGGCCGACCCTTCGCAATCGTTCTTGACGACAAGGTTCTAAGCGCTCCGGTCATCCGCCAGCCTATCACTGGCGGTTCCGGCCAGATCTCCGGCGGCTTCAGCGTGGAGGAAGCCAACACGCTTGCGGCACTGCTGCGCGCCGGTGCGCTTCCGGCGAAACTGACAGTCATTGAGGAACGGACCGTCGGTGCTGACCTTGGTTCGGACGCGATCGAGATGGGTGTTTTCACCGGTTTCATCGGCTTCCTGCTGGTCGTTGGCTTCCTCGTCCTGCTCTATGGCGGCTGGGGCGTGATAGCCAATGTCGCCCTCTTCATCAACATCATCCTCACCTTTGCGGCGCTGACGCTTCTGGGAGCTACGCTGACGCTGCCCGGCATAGCCGGGATCGTGTTGGGCATCGGCATCGCGGTGGACGCGAACGTCCTGATCAACGAACGCATCAAGGAAGAGAGCCGAAAAGGACGCAGTGCCTTTGCCGCCATCGACGCTGGCTTCCAGAAAGCTTACTCAACCATCGTCGACAGTAACGTGACGACGCTGATTGCAACGGTTCTGCTGTTCTGGTTCGGCTCCGGCCCCGTGCGTGGCTTTGCCGTCACCATGGGTCTTGGCATCGTCATCTCGATGTTTACAGCCGTGGCCATTGTTCGCATCGCCATGGTCTGGATCGCAGGCCGCCAGAAGCTCAAGAAGATCGACATCAAGCCACTGCTGCCGATCAGCCTCGTCCCGGACGGAACCCATATCCGGTTCATGAAAGCTCGGTTCTTCGGGATTGGTGTCTCGCTGTTCCTTTCGGTTGCATCCATCATCCTGTTCTTCACGCCGGGCCTCAACTACGGCGTCGATTTCAGGGGCGGGATCCAGATGGAGGTGGTGACGGAGGGACCTGCGGACCTGGCGGCATTCCGAAGCCAGCTTGATCAGCTTCAGCTTGGAGACGTGGCCCTTCAGGAATTCGGCAGTCCCAACCATCTGCTTGTGCGCGTGGAACGTCAGGAGGGCGGCGAAGAGGCTCAAACTGCAGCAGTCCAGACTCTTCGTTCAGCCGTTGTAGAGATCGATCCCACCGCTGAGGTGGAACGCACCGAAGTCGTTGGCCCCAAGGTCAGCGGCGAACTGGCTACGGCCGGGATCCTCTCGGTCGTACTGGCATCGCTGGCCATGCTGATCTACATCTGGGTTCGGTTCGAATGGCCCTTCGCCGTCGGTGCGATTGCGACCCTGGTGCTCGACGTGACTAAGACGATTGGTTTCTTCGCGATCACAGGCCTGGATTTCAACCTGACTGCAATCGCCGCGGTGCTGACGCTGGTTGGATATTCTGTAAATGACAAGGTGGTCGTCTACGACCGCATGCGCGAAAACATGCGGCTC
Source organism: Pseudomonadota bacterium (assembly GCA_023399635.1). Lineage (GTDB taxonomy): Bacteria > Pseudomonadota > Alphaproteobacteria > Rhizobiales > Rhizobiaceae > Neorhizobium. Next base: position 8 of record JAEWOP010000035.1, on the reverse strand, counting down.
TACAAGAA
>JAEWOP010000011.1 GCA_023399635.1 Pseudomonadota bacterium | reverse complement strand
GAAAGCCGGAAGAGAACCAGAAAGGCCCGCACCGTCGTTGCTTCAAGATGTCCTCGCATTTCCCGGTTGGCCGGAATAGCGACTGGAGGGGTTAGTTCCAGGTACCTTACCGATGACCTCACCTTAGAGACGAATCTCAATTCGAGGGTCGGCGGACACCCACAGGCACGTGCGACTTTGGGCAGCACGGGAGATAAGAATATTCGCTTTCACAATCAAGAGATTTTTTAACCCATCTCATAAATTTCACATTGCGCCCGAACACGGGAACTCCCAACTAGGCCACGAGGCTCAGGAAGGGACGAAACTTTGGATACATTGACGCGCATGCGTGCCTTCATAGAAGTGGTCGAAGCCGAGGGGTTCTCGGCCGCCGCCCGCCGAACCGGCCGCTCGAAGGCGCTGCTTTCGAAGTATGTCAAGGAGCTTGAGGACGACCTCGGCGCCCTTCTGCTCAACCGCACCACCCGCCAATTCTCCATGACGGAAGCCGGCCATACCTACTACCGGACCGCGGCCGACATCCTGAAGGAGATCGACAACCTTTCGGACCTGGTGCGGGAGAACAATTCGGATCTGAAGGGCAAGATCCGCCTTTCTGTGCCGCGTACCTTTGTCGATGCCGAAGTCGGCCAGTCACTGATCGACTTCGCAAAGGAGCATCCAGAAGTCTCCCTGGAGATCGTCGCCGAGGACAGGTTCGTGGACCTCATAGAGGAGAGCTTCGACCTGGCGATCCGAATCACCAAGCTCGAAGACTCCGGCCTCATCGCCCGAAAGATTGCCGACTTTCGCGTGTATGCCTGTGCCTCCGCTGACTTTGTCGTTCGCCACGGGCCGATCGATACGCCGCAGGATCTGTCACGCGTCCCCTTCATCATCGACACCAACTCGCGCTGGCACAACAATGTCCGCTTTTCGAGCCCAGAGGGCACGACCATTTCGGTACCTGTCAGCGGTCCGGTCGAGGTGAACAGCCCGCAGGCGACACTGCGGGCGGCCAAGGCTGGGCTTGGCGTGGCCATCATTCCGGATTTCATTGCCGGCCCTTCGATCCAGTCGGGGGATCTGGTGACGCTGCTGGAGGACTTCATTGCCAAGGACCGCGGGATTTATGCTGTTTACCCGCATCGGCGCTATCTGCCGGCGAAGGTGCGCAGCTTGGTCGATTATCTTGCCGTCTGGTTCCGCCGGCGGCATTGACCGGAAGTCGAAATTCCGACCCATTTCGCCAGCAGAACCTGCAAAACTCCAGTGAGGAACGTGACCACGCTATGAAGCACGCCCTACCCTTGCTGACGGCCATTGGCCTCACCGTGCCAAGCATTGCCTTTGCCCATCCGCATATCTTCGCGGAAGCGCGGCTCGAGGTGATCACTAGCGACGACGGCAAGGTTCAGGAACTGCGCAATGTCTGGCGGTTCGACGAGATGTTCTCAGCCAGCGTCCTGCTTGATTTCGATTCAAATACTGACCTGAAGCTGGACGAGAAGGAACTGGCGGAGCTTGGCGAAGTGATGCGGACTTCGCTGGCTGAATTCGGCTATTTCACCACGATAACAGTGGACGGCAAGTCGGAGAATGTTCAGAAACCGGAAGCCATCCACGTCTCCTTCGACCAGAACCAGGTGATGATCTTCTTTGCGGTGAAGCCGGAGAAGGATCTCGCTTTGAAAGGCAAGCTGACCTTCGGTATCTACGACCCATCGATGTACACCGCGATCGACTTCCCGACCGATGAGGATCTCGTTGCGCAAGGCAAGACAAGCGAGGTCTGCAAGCGTGAGGTCGTGCGCCCGGACCCTGACGAGATCATCGCCGAGAACAATGCCACCCTGACGGAAGCCTTCTTCAATGATCCTTCCGGAACGGATATGTCGAAACTGTTTGCTACCCGGCTGGAGCTGACGTGCTGATGCGGGGAAGGACACGGACTTCCATTGCCTTGATATGCGCGATAGCGCTTGCCGGTGCCGCTCAAGCACAATCTCCCCTAGGCGTCGGCTCCGCCGAGCCTGCCTTCAGCGTAACCGGTCCCCTCGGCGGCTTCTTTGCCTGGATCAACAGCCACCAGCAGGCTTTCTACCGGTCCTTGACCGGCGCCTTGAAGGCTATGCGCGAAGACCCTTATGCTCTCTCCGGCTTGATCGGCCTGTCCTTTGCCTACGGCATCTTCCACGCCGCTGGCCCCGGACACGGCAAGGCGGTAATTTCCTCCTACATGATCGCCAACGAAGTGGAACTGCGGCGCGGCATCCTGATCTCCTTCATTTCGGCACTGCTGCAAGGCGCGACTGCAATCATGCTCGTCGGCTCGGCGTTCTACATCCTGCGCGGCAGCGGCATCACGATGACGGCCGCAACCTGGGCGATGGAGGTGGCAAGCTTTGCACTGATTGCCCTTTTCGGCGCCTGGCTTCTGGCACGCAAGCTGATGGCGCTGCGCTTGCGGCCTTCGATCCCCTCGGGAGCCGCAGCCCCCATGCCCTTTCCTCGAACGCTGAGCACTGCTTCAACCGCACCCGTTTCACGGTTTCAAGCCGTCGAGGTGAAGGACCACGAGCATTCCGGCAAAGGTGAGTATTGCGAGACCTGCGGTGTCCGCCACGCGCCTGATCCGCGCCTTCTCGGCGGCAGCCGCTTCCGCGCCAGGGAAGCGTGGTCGGCCATCGTTGCAGTCGGCCTTCGCCCTTGCTCTGGTGCGATCCTGGTGATGAGTTTCTCGCTGTTGAACAGTCTTTACCTAGGCGGATTGCTCTCGGTGCTGGCCATGTCCCTTGGCACAGCGATCACCGTGTCTGTGCTTGCAGTCATTGCGGTAACCGCCAAGGACATTGCACTGCGTTTTGTCGGACCCGGTTCGGCGGCCAGTCGCCGCATCACAGCGGGGATCGAGATCGCCGGAGCGCTTTTCATCCTTCTGATCGGCCTGTCCCTGCTCGGAGCCTCCCTCCAAGCGTAGCGCGCTACCGCTGAATGTTGCGCTTGCGCTGGTGGCGCGCCCTCAACCAGAAGACCAGGAAGAAGGAAAGCACTGCCAGCACGGCGAACACCGCTGCGACATAAGGCGAGAAGCGCTCCGCCAACCAGATCATGATCGGCGGCATCACGAAAAACAGCGCCAGGAACCCAAGAAGGATAGCTCCGGCCGCAATGATCGGTCCACGCTTGTTCCCGCCACTCATCCAGCCGCTCCTTCCAGGAAACTTGAACGTATGTCTTCCAGCCGTCGCAGTTGCTTCCCTTCCTCGTCAAAGTTGTCAGGCGCGAGCCACCTCTCGAAGGCCTGCTTCAGCAGAGGCCATTCGCTGTCGATCATCGAGAACCATGCCGTATCGCGGTTGCCGCCCTTGGAAATCATGTGCTGACGAAAAATGCCTTCGAAGGTAAAGCCGTAGCGTAGCGCGGACTTCTTGCTTGGCTCGTTTTCGTTGTGACACTTCCATTCATAGCGGCGGTATCCCAGATCCTCGAAAACGTGCCGCGCCATCAGATAATGCACTTCCGTCGTCAATGGCGAACGCTGCACCTGGGGCGAATGCGCGACCGATCCCACCTCGACGACGCCATTTTTGGGATCCGGCCGCATGTAACTCGCCATCCCGACAATTTGCTTGCGGGCATTATCCCGGAAAACCAGCGTCACCCACCCCAGCTCTCGTGCCGCAGCATCGAGCCAATCGCCGAAGGAGTGCGGCTCCGCGAAGGCTTCCTGGGGGAAATACTGCAGGAGTTCGTTGATTTGAGCAGCACCGCCAAGCGCCTCCCAAAGCAAAGCAAGATGCGCCTCGCGCTCGTAGGGTTCAAGCCTGACGTAGCGCCCGGTCAGCGTCACGGCCGCGGGTGCCGGCACACGGTAGTTCCTGAGATCACGCATCGGATCAGCCTCTTGCAGATTGGCCGAGGCTTAGGCCAGCTGCATGTCAAAGGCAACTGGCCGGCTGTGAGTTACACGTTGGCTTTGGCCGAAGAAACCGTGGCGTCGATATGGTCGATCAGCGCATCCGGTAGTCCAAGGCGGCCGGCGAGAAGATCGAGATAGCCGCGTTCGGCGCGGGTGTCCGGATCGATGGTGATGCGGGTGGCGGTGTAGAGCTCGACCTTCTGCTCTTCCGTTCGAGCCGCAGCAACGAGGTCATCGATATCGACAGGATTGGCAAGCTCGTTGGCGATGAAGGCCTCCGCCTCGGAGCCGAGATCGACCGCATGAACCTTGTCCATGATGTTGGCACGCTCGTTGGCATCAATGTGACCGTCGGCCTTTGCGGCGGCGATCATCGCGCGCACCAGCGTCAGTGCGAAATCATTGGTGAGCGCGGGCGACTCCAAGCTGAAGGGCGAGTTAGCCGGCGGCGGGAGGATTTCCGGTTCCCGCTGTGGGGCGGAGGCAGTCTGCGGTGCCTGGCCGGACTGGTAGTTCTTGTAGGCCATGTAGCCGAGGCCAGCGATCGCTGCAATGCCGCCGACGGTAGCGACATTGCCAACCAGCTTGCGGCCCGTCTTCGTGCCGAGAAGGGCTGCAGCGATTCCTGCCGATTTCAGGGGGTTGTTCTTCGCCAGGTCACCGATCTGGCCAGCCTTGCCCAACATGCCTCCCATGCCTCCGGAGCCAAGCACGCCTCCCGACTTGCCGCCCATCTGCGATCCGAGGAACTGGTCTAGAAGCTTCTTGGCGTCGAACATGATGATCTCCCGTAATTGAAATTCAATCAGGAGATAGGAAACCCGAGGCGGAAAACAAAGGTGTGCGACCTCAGCCCCGGACCCGATGACGGAAATGTCACCCCTTCAGAGCTGACGCTTCCTGAGCAAGCTTGGTAATGCCGGCCCAGTCACCAGCTGCCACCATTTCCTTGGGCGCAACCCAGGAGCCGCCGACGCAGACCACGTTCGGCAGCGACAGGTAATCGCGGGCGTTCTTCAGGGAGATACCCCCGGTCGGGCAAAACAGCGTTCCGGCGAGCGGCGAGGACAGCGACTTCAAGTAGGCAGCACCCCCGGCCTGTTCCGCGGGGAAGAACTTGAGAACCTCAAGACCCTCTTCGCGCAGCGCCATGACTTCGCTTGCGGTGGCAGCACCCGGCAACAGAGGCACGTCGGAGCCTCTCGCAGCTTCCAGAATGCCGCGCGTTGCACCAGGGCTGACGATGAAGGTCGAGCCTGCCTTGACGGCAGCATCGAAGTCGCGGGCGCTGAGGATGGTGCCTGCGCCGACATTGGCACCCTCGACCTCACCGGCCACGGCCTTCACTGCGTCGAGCGCAGCTGGCGTCCGCATGGTGATCTCGATGGCCTTCAGCCCACCTGCGACGAGAGCGCGCGCGAGCGGCACGGCGGACTTGGCATCCTCCACGATCAGGACCGGAACGACAGGCTGCGCCCGCAAGATTGCGAGGAGGTTTTCAGTCTTGCCGGCCATGGGGGCGCTCCTTGTTTCAAACGATTGAAGATCGGCTGGAGATACCGCCCTCGCCCATGCTTGTCGAGGAAAAATCAACCTTCCGGATCGATGGTATCTTTGCCAAACGCGCCTGTTGCCATAGTTTCTCGGCGTCGACGGGCGGAGCATTCATGGCCAAGGAAATCGAGCGCAAGTTTCTGGTGAAGGACGACGGCTGGCGTGCCGAAGCCACCTCCTCTCGCAGCTTTATCCAGGCCTATCTCGTCACCATGGATGATCGCTCGCTGCGGGTGCGCCTGATCGATGACGAGCGGGCGTCGCTGACCCTGAAGATCGGCCGGCAGATGATCAGCCGAGACGAGTTCGAGTACGACATCCCGCTTGCCGATGCACGGGAGTTGGTGGCAAGGGCACTTGGGATCGTTCTTGAGAAAACGCGCTACGAAGTCGGCCACCATGGTTTCACCTGGGAGATCGACGTCTACCACGGCGTCTATTCCGGACTGGTGGTGGCGGAGGTCGAGCTGAAAAACGAAGAGCAGGAGCCGGCCTTGCCCTCCTGGATCGGCGCGGAGGTGACGGGGGATCCCCGCTATTCAAACCAGATGATGGCGGCAAAGGATATGAGCGGGGAGCTGTGCGATGGCATTTCGCATACGGCCTGAACGTCCGTTCACCGCAGAGTTTCGACATGTGGTCGAACACCAGTTGCGGCAGGCCATCCGCGTTCTGGAAGACCAGCCGGACGGCCCGCATGAAGCCGTTCACGCCGCCCGGAAAAAATTTAAGCGCGTGCGCGCCCTCCACCGCCTGATCCAGCCGGACGCCAAGGCGTTTCGCCAGCGCGAGAACGAGCGAATCCGCGATATGGCACGGTCCCTTTCGGCGGTTCGCGATGCGACCGCCTTGGTGGAAACGGTTGATTATCTCGCGTCTCAGGCCGGTGCGCCGGAGGAACTGGCAGCACTCCATTTCGCATCGACGGCTTTGATCGAGCGGCGCGACCAGATTGCGCATCAAGAGACGGACCTTGCCGCCAAGATGGCAGCGGCCGCGCAGACCTGCCGGGACGCCATCGAGGCGCTGCAGGAACTCGATCTGGACGACAGCCCCCGGCGCACCGCACGCCGCCTCGCCAAGGTCTGGCGCAAGCAGCTTTCACGCGCTGCGGCAGATCTCGTCGCCTGCGAAGAAGGCGGAGATGCAGAACATTTCCACGACCTGCGCAAGATCGGGCAGACCTATTGGATGCACCTAGCGCTACTCTCCGATCTTTGGCCTTCGGCGATGCGCGCCAAGCAGCGGGAAGCAAAGGCGCTGGTCGACATTCTGGGGCACGAGCACGACCTTTCGGTTCTCACTCAGGTCGTGAACGAAAACCCGGACATCTTCGGCGACAGCGAAACACTTGCCCGCGTGATTGGAGCAATCATCGCCCGCCAGCAGGAACTTCGACAGAAGGCGGTAGAGCAAGCGCGGCTTGTCTTTGCCGATGACGCCGATACGGAAGCAGCGCGTATCGCCCTTCTTTGGAAGGAAGCCGCGGCGCGCAGGTAACAGGCGGCAACCGGGCTCCGGCCCCAGCGACAGAAAGCGCGTTGCGCCAATCTCCGTCTGGATGTATTTCCCCGCCATGACCGACAACACGACCATCGACCGGCCAGCAGCCGGCACCACTTGCGTGGCAGCGCTCTACCACTTCGCCACCTTTCCGCGCTTCGCCGATTTCCGCGAGCCGCTGCAGGCTGTCTGCGACGAGAACGGCATCAAGGGCACGCTGCTGATCGCCCGCGAGGGCATCAACGGCACCGTCGCCGGCACGGACAAAGGTGTTGCCCGGCTTCTCGCCTTCCTGCGCGCGCAGCCGGAATTCGCGAAGCTGGAGCATAAGGAAAGCCGTGCCTCCAAAATGCCCTTCCTACGCATGAAGGTGCGCCTGAAGAAGGAGATCGTAACGATGGGCGTCGAGGACATCGACCCCAACAAGATCGTCGGCACCTATGTTGCACCGAAGGACTGGAACGCGCTGATTTCCGATCCCGATACCATCGTCATTGACACCCGCAACGACTACGAGACGGCGATCGGCATCTTCAAGGGCGCGATCGATCCGAAGACAAAGACCTTCCGCGAATTCCCCGACTGGGTGAAGAACAACACCGGCCTGCACAACAAGCCGAAGATCGCCATGTACTGCACCGGTGGCATCCGCTGCGAAAAAGCGACGGCCTTCATGAAGGAACAGGGCTTCGACGAGGTCTACCACCTCAAGGGTGGCATCCTGAAATACCTCGAGGAAGTGCCGGCGGAGGAGAGCCTTTGGGAAGGTGCCTGCTTCGTCTTCGACGAGCGCGTTTCCGTCGAGCATGGACTGAAGGAAGGCAACCACAAGCTCTGCCACGCCTGCCGCAACCCGATCACGGCCGAAGAGATCACCTCACCCTTCTACGAAGAGGGCGTCTCCTGCAGCCACTGCTACGAGACGCGAACAGAAGCCGACCGGGACCGCTACCGCCAGCGCCAGCACCAGATCGCGCTGGCAAAGAAGCGCGGACAGAAGCATATCGGAAGCTGATCGTCGCTAGAAAGTCTTTGGCAATCCGGCCTGCTTCAGCGTTTCGTTTGCCGTGTGGCGCGATTTCACGCCATGATCCACCGTAAAGTGGCGATTGGTGATAGGGCTGAACCAGATCTCATGGTCGCCCTTCCCAGCGCGGACAAACCTGCAGCCTGCAGTCGTCAGAAGTTCTTTCAGTTCCCGCAGATAGCCACCCAAGGCTCAGAACCGCGGGTTGGGCACTTTGGCCATATGCTCGGACATGATGTGGACCGGAATCTCCGGCAGGTCGAATGTCTGTCCGTTTAGTTCCAGCAGGTCGCCGATTGCGGAAACAACCTTCTTTTCCAATTTTTCTATAGTGTCGGCTTCAACAGAAAGGCCATCTATGTCCGCGCTGGACGCCACCCAGACTTCTGCTTCCTCATCCCATAGTGCTCGAACGATGATGGATGAACTTTTCATATAGGCTCTCCGCCACGCATTGCTGATCTTCTATAACATATGAGCAGAACGAACGGAATCCGCGAGCCTCTCCCTCCAATCAATCGGAGGAAGAGGCATATTCCAAGGCTTACCAGGACGGAATGACCGCGCCCTGATAGCGTTCGTTGATGAAGGCCTTGATGCTGTCGTCGTGATAGGCCTCGACCAAGGTCTTCAGCCAATCCGCATCCTTGTCTTCGGTACGAACGGCGATGACGTTGGCATAGGGCGATTCCTTGCCTTCGAT
>JAEWOP010000273.1 GCA_023399635.1 Pseudomonadota bacterium | reverse complement strand
AAAGGAGAAACGCAAGAACTTGACCCCGACCAACAACACGAACGATACCTAAAGGCGGGTCAATTCTCGGTGGAAATGCCGGGTCAGCTCTCAGTGGAAATCAACAGTGCTGGTCAACGAACCACGCGTACCACTGCCCTGAGAGGGCGCTGATCTGCCGTGGCGTCAGACGTATCTCACTGTCAGCAGCCTTCGCCCTGAGCGCTTCGATCCTGCTGGTGATCTCAGCATCCCAATCCCTGAAGTCGGCCTTGGCATGTCCCTGAGGCAGAGATGACGATCGACGGAAGCGCTCCTCTTGACGAACTCCATAGGCTGCCTGATAGGCGTCACGGACATCAGCGGGAATCGCTTTTCTGGCGAACCAATCCCCGTTTATCGCTTTGCTCAACGTCGTCATCTGAACCATGCTTTGTAGCGCCCTTTGTAGCGATGGGCGTCTGAAAAGCTCTGATATCAATCAACAATCTGAAACTACAAGGGTTTTCTTTGTAGTGGTGCGGACGGCGGGGGTCGAACCCGCATGACCGAGGTCGAGGGATTTTAAGTCCCTTGCGTCTACCAGTTTCGCCACGTCCGCATGCGCTGATTCCAGTAGCTTGCAGACGGCGCGATTGGAAGGGCCGCGACGTCGGAAAGTTCGCTCGATCTCTCTCGAACCTGCCGCGCTGACAAGCAATTCCTACCGGTGGAACGCCGTGGGAACGCGATAAGCCGACGCGTCGCGACGGGTCAGCCTTGGGTTCACGTCACCCCTTTTTCCACAGCGTCACATCATCAGGTTCGCGCAACCTTGTTCCCGTCATCTGCGGCACCACCTTTTGGAGAGCATCGATAATGACACGTGCCGCTGCGGCCCTCGCACAGGATCCCAATCCGGTCTTCGCTGACGATATTCAGAGGACTGCCTGGGCGATTGCGGCCAGGCATCTTACGGCCGGTCAGAAGGATGTCACCAAGATGATTGCCGATGGCATCCGGCAGGAACGCGACCGCTGCGTAGAGCTGGTCAATTCGGCGCTCGGTGCAGAATCGCAAATCGCCATCTTCATCGCGGATCCAAACTTCGACTGGTAGAAAGCTGCTCCGCACCTCCGGCGCGCCGGCGGAGCCTAACCACCATTCCCTCTAGATTACTCTCCTTCGGAATTTCCGGAACCAATTGGCCGATGCTCGGTTCGATCCGGCATGCAACCTAAGGAGAGACGCATGAAGACATTCGCCCTGACCACTGCAGCACTTCTGTTTGCCGGCGCTGCCTTTGCACAGTCGGCAGCAGAAAGCACCGGGATCAACTCGGTGGTCGGCGCTGCACCGTCAACTGAGGACTTTGTGCTTCAGGCCGCATCCAGCGACATGTTCGAAATAGAATCAAGCAAGCTGGCGCTGGAGCGCGCAACCGATGACCAGACGAAGTCCTTCGCCCAGCAGATGGTCAATGACCACCAGAAGACTTCGAACGAGTTGAAGGAACTTGTATCGGGTGGCAACGTCAATGCCCAGATTCCGACGCAGATGATCGATGCCCATCAGTCGATGCTGGACGATCTGAAGGAAGCTGAGGCTGACGAGTTCAACGAGGAATACCTGTCCGCGCAGGAAGACCCGCATGAGCAGGCCGTCGACCTCTTCAAGCGCTACGGCTCCGAAGGCGAAAACGCCGAACTTAAGGCCTGGGCGGCCAAGACTGCACCTGCCCTTGAGCATCACCTTCAGATGGTCGAGCAGATGAACGACGGCTGACACCGCTGCGTTTACCCCAGCGAATGCCCCGTCAAAAGCGGGGCATTCTTCCTTTCGACTCCGCTGCAACCACCGAGTCGCTCACGTTTCGCCAGCGGCATCCAGGAAAAAGTTCCAGCCGTACCGGAAGCGCAGCAACTGCACTCGCGAGCCAAGAGAGGGACGGGCAGTATGACTGTGCCCGATCGAGAAAGCCGGGCTTTTTCCCCTTATTGCCCTGTCTCGCGACAGGGCTTTTTTTTTGATCTGCGTTGAAGATGGGCCGATTCGATACGACCGCTGTGGATGATGTTAGTACGCGATGAACCACCTCCCGAAGACAGATGTCGACTTGCTGGCAATCCTGCACAAATTGCCTGAGCCGCGCATCCAACCCGCGGCCGGGAGCCTCGGCTACAAGCCCCCCAGCCCCCGCTGAGGCTCCCGTCATGAATAACAAGCGAACCGGCGCGCCTTATAAAGGAGGCGGTGTTTACCGCGTTTCCTGCTGACGATAGTCAGGATGCAAGTTTTGCTGCCATCCGAGCGACATAGTCGCCCTGGAACCGTGCACCATCGAGCTCAACGGCCGACGGTTGGCGGGAGCCGTCACCATCGGTGATGGTGCTGGCACCGTAAGGTGAGCCGCCCTTCACCTCGTCAACCCCTGTCTGACCCTGGAAGGCGTAAGGCAGGCCCGCGACGAGCATTCCGTGGTGCAGGAATGTCGAGATGAAGCTCAGAATGGTTGACTCCTGCCCGCCGTGTTGCGTGGCCGTGGACGTGAAGGCGGAGCCGAGCTTGCCGACCAGTTTCCCTTCTGCCCAGAGACCACCGGTCTGGTCCCAGAAATTGCGCATCTGCGATGCCATGGTACCAAAGCGGGTACCGGCACCGACGATGATTGCGTCATAATCGGCGAGCTCGGCGGGAGTGGCGATCGGCGCCTCCTGATCGAGCTTGTAGTAAGACGCCTTGGCGACATCTTCCGGAACAAGTTCCGGCACCCGCTTGATGGTGACATCCGCACCGGCGGCGCGTGCGCCTTCCGCGACAGCCTTTGCCATCGTTTCGATGTGTCCGTAAGCGGAGTAGTAAAGGACCAAAATCTTCGCCATGCCGTCGTCTCCGTTTGGTTGTGTTCGCCTTTGCAACTGAAGGCATCGTTGTACCCTGCATAAACCATCCTGGCAGGCCTTGGTTCAGTCGACGCAGTGTTCGCTTTCGGAAGACGCATGAGCCGGATGCGTCATCGGCGCATACGAAGTTGTTCTTCATCACACCCGCCAAGCCCTTCTGCTTTTCTCCGTTTGGGCTTAGAAACTCCATCATCTCACGGAACATCGGGACCGTTCATGTTGCAATCATCCGCCTCCCCCGCCATAGTCACCGCCGCAATGCTCGCCATTGGCGACGAATTGCTTTCTGGCCGCACCAAGGACCGGAATATCGGTCACCTCGCCGACGTGCTGACACTCTCAGGGATCGATCTCAAGGAAGTTCGCATCGTCGCCGACGAACAGGATGCCATTGTCGAGGCGCTCAATGCGCTGCGAGCGCGCTTCGACTACGTCTTCACCTCCGGGGGCATCGGCCCGACCCATGACGACAT
>JAEWOP010000261.1 GCA_023399635.1 Pseudomonadota bacterium | reverse complement strand
GCCTAGGCCTAATCTCCGGCTATTCGCGTGGCCTCTTGGGCAGTATTATCCTCAGGGCAGCAGATATCGTCATGAGCTTTCCCTCGCTGCTTCTGGCACTGATCGTGCTGTTCAGCGTAGGACCGTCGATCACCAACTTGGTGATCGTGCTCGCCATTACTCGTATCCCGATCTATCTGCGCACGACCCGCGCGGAGGTTCTCGAAGTACGAGAGCGCATGTTCGTCAACGCCGCGATTGCATTGGGCGCGGGGCACATTCGGATACTCTTCCGGCACATCGCTCCCATCGTCCTACCGACGCTGGTTACCATCGGTGCGATCGATTTCGCGACCGTCGTCCTGGCTGAATCCTCGCTTAGCTTTCTCGGACTCGGCATCCAGCCTCCTGAGTTCACATGGGGTGCGATGGTGGCAACCGGCCGTGGCTATCTTGCCAATGCTTGGTGGATCGCCTTCTGGCCGGGCCTTGCCATCCTTCTAACGACCCTGTCGCTCAACATCCTCTCTAATTGGTGGCGTACCTATGCCGATCCGCAGCAGAGGTGGCGGATTGAACTCGCCCGGCCCAAGAAGCGCCATTCGGAGAAGCGCACATGACCTTGCCTCTTTCGCCAAACCCTCACCTGCTAGAGGTCAGAGGCCTGACGGTGGACTTCCTGTCGCTTGGCGGCGCGTTTCGTGCCACCAACGGCGTGAGCTTCCACGTGGATGCAGGCGAAACGCTCGTTATCCTCGGCGAGTCCGGCTCCGGAAAGTCGGTGAGCGCCAGTGCTATTATGGGCCTCATCGACACCCCACCTGGCGAAATCTGTTCCGGGAAAATCACGTATCGCGGCAGGAACGTTGACGACTGCTCGCCGGAGGAGCGCCGAGACCTCAACGGCAAGAAGATTGCGATGATCTTCCAGGACCCGCTCTCGCACCTGAATCCGGTCTACACGATCGGTTGGCAACTGGCGGAAGTCTTCTCCGCCCACGGGGTGGCAACGGGTGCTGAAGCTCGCGCTAAGGCAATTGAGATTCTGGAGCGTGTCGGAATTCCCGAGCCCGAGAAGCGAATCGATCAGTTCTCGCACCAGTTCTCGGGCGGGCAGCGCCAGCGCATTATGATTGGCATGGCTATTGCGCTGCGACCGGAAATCCTCATCGCTGACGAGCCGACAACGGCGCTTGACGTCAGCGTCCAGGCGCAAATCCTTGACCTCATGAAAAAGCTGCAGGCCGAGGATGAGCTGGCAATCATTATGATCACCCATGACCTAGAGGTTGCGGCTTCCATGGCCGACCGGGTGATCGTGATGAATTCCGGAAAAATTGTGGAGGAGGGTGAAGCCAAGGCGGTCTTTGAGAACCCCCAGCACAGCTACACGAAAACGCTCATCAACGCTTTGCCGCATGCTGACAGCAATGAAGCAATCGTTCGCCGCTCTACGGGAGAGGTCGGCAAGCCGATCCTCGAGGTGAAAGCACTCAACAAATATTATGGGGTATCGTCCAGCTTCTTCGGCAGGGGTGCTCAACTCCACGCAGTGAAGAATCTGAACCTGACCGTGGCTAAGGGTGAAACGGTTGGCATTGTCGGCGAAAGTGGTTCGGGGAAATCTACCGTCGCGCGCGTCCTACTGCGGCTGAACGAGGTATCTAGCGGTGAGGCGCTGTTCCACGGTCGGGATATCTTCAAGATGGACTCCAGTGAGCTTCTTAGCTTCCGCCGGAAGGTGCAGATGGTGTTCCAAGACCCTTATAGTTCGATGAATCCTCGCATGACGACCTTCGACATCATCTCCGAGCCATGGCGGATCCATAAGGACATCATCGACAAGCCCCGCTGGCGGGAACGGGTCATCGAGCTGCTCGATCTGGTCGGGCTCAAGCCTGAGCATTCCGAGCGTTATCCCCATCAGTTCTCGGGCGGGCAACGCCAGCGTATCGCAATCGCGCGGGCACTCGCCTGCGATCCTGAGTTGATCATCTGCGACGAAGCCGTCTCCGCTCTTGACGTCTCGGTGCAGGTGCAGGTGATCGATCTCCTGGCGGAATTGCGTGACCGCCTCGGCCTCGCCTATATTTTCATCACGCACGACCTGCCAATTGTCAGGAATTTCGCTGACCGCATCGTCGTAATGAAGAGCGGGGAAATTGTTGAGCATGCGGCGACCGTGGATATCTTCCGCAGTCCACAGCATCCTTATACGCGCCAGTTGATCAACGCGACTCCGCGCCCAAAGTGGGAGGTGTGCCCCCCGGTCGTACCGGTTCCTGCATGAAGTTTCATGCCCTGTCCGCGGTCACGGCGGGCGCCTTGTTCATGGCCGGCAATTCAATTGTCTCCGCCATGGATGGGATCATCGTTCGCTTGCTTGCTGGCGAGGTCCATCCGCTCGAGATCGTCTTCTTCCGTAACTTTTTCAGCCTGATCGCTATTTATGCCATCTTTCCGCGGAGCAAGCTGCACGGCAGCGGGAAGACGCGGTTCTTCTGGATTCATTCGACACGAGCGGTGGTTAAGCTCCTGTCGCTAGTCGCGGGATTTATGGCCGTGACTCTTATGCCGCTTGCATCAGCTACGGCGATCGCCTTCACCATGCCGCTCTTCGTGATGCTTGGCTCGGTCCTGTTTCTCGGCGAGAAGTTCTTTACGGCCCGGGTGACCGCTCTGCTGCTTGGCTTCGCTGGGGTATTGATCGTCCTGCAGCCGGGCGTCGAAACGCTCGATGTGGGGGTCCTGTGGGCACTGGCCGGCGCGATAGGGCTTGCCACGGTTGCGCTGCTCATGAAGGTTTCTGCAGGTCGCGAAGATCCGCTTCGCATCGCATGGCTGAATCTCGCGATCACGGTGCCCGTTGCTCTGCTGATTTGCCTACCCGTATGGCAGATGCCTTCACTCTATGCCCTCGGGCTCATGGCGCTTCAGGGCGTGGGAGGAATGCTTGCGCAACTTGCGTTCGCCCGCGCAATGAAATTGGCTGACGCATCCCTTCTGGTCGTGGTCGACTTCATCCGGCTGCCGCTCGCACTCTTCTTTGGTCTGTTTCTCTTCGGGGAACCCGTTCGCCTGGCCGTGGTGGTCGGTGGCGTCGTGATTTTCATGGCTATCCTGATGCTGTTCCACCGGGAAGGCCGCCGGCGACCATAATGCGCTAGCCGGCGGCCTTTCGGTTCCATCTTCTGCGCTATCTGCTGAAATGCTCCAGCAGCGCCTCAACCAGTCGGTCTCCCATCTGCTGACGGGTTTCCCTTGTGCCGCTGCCCATATGAGGGGAAAGCACAACTCGGGGGTCGGTAATCAGTTCGACCGGAACCTGCGGCTCTTTCTCGAAGACGTCGAGAGCTGCTCCAGCGATACCGTTGCGAGAAAGGGTCTCGATGAGCGCCACCTCATCAACGATAGTGCCGCGAGAGATATTGACGAGATAGCTGTCTGGCCCCAAGGCGTTGAGGACATCTTGGTCGATGAGCCGGATCGTCTCGGGAATGGCTGGGCAGGTAACAATCAGTAGGTCCGCCCAGTTCGCCAACTCGACTGCGGTCGCGAAATAGGGGCGGTCGATCGGCTTCTTGCGCGGGCCGTGATAGGCAACGTCCGCCCCCATCACCTGGAGCCGCCTGGCAATCTCGGAGCCAATATGGCCGAGTCCAACGATGCCTGCTTTCAGCGAACGGAGCGAGCGGCCAAGCGGAAATGAACCGCCTGTTGCCCAGCTTCCGCTGCGTACGAAACTATCGCCACGAACGGTTCCGCGGGTGGTGGCGATAGCAAGTGCTACGGCAAGGTCGGCTACGTCCTCTGCTAGGATCCGGGAGGTATTATGTACGGCTATGCCTCGCGCCTGTGCGGCCTCCACATCGATGCCATCGAGGCCCGCGCTATAGCTCGAGATGATTTCCAAGGTCGGCATCATGTCGAGCATGGCCCGGTCGACGTGGGCATGGCGGACCGCCATGCCCCGTATCTTGGCACCGTATTCGGAAAGTAGGCGAGAAGCTTCCTGATGGTCCTTCGGGAGCTGGATGACGTCGAAGGCCTCGTTCAACTCCCGATCCGTCTTCTCGGGAAGTTGTGCGGCCTGGAGGATGGTGATGTCCTTGTGCATGTACCCGCCATGTTGACTCGAGGGAACTGGGCAGCAGGCGCCGCCCGGTTTTGCTTAGCGTCCCTCCCGCTCGCGCCATTGTGCGTAATCATCTTGCACCTTTTCATGGGTTGCCGGATACAGGCCAATGATGGAGGCACCTGCCTTGACCTGGTCGAGTACGAAGTCCTCGAAGGTTTCCATTCCGCTACATTCTTCAGCGATTTCATCAGCAAGGTGGGCCGGAATGACCATGACACCATCGCCGTCTCCCAACATCACGTCTCCGGGGAAGACTGGTGCGTCGCCGCAAGATATGGGCACGTTGATATCAAGAGCTTCGTGCAGCGTCAGATTTGTTGGCGCACTGGGACGCTGATGATACGCGGGCATATCAAGCTCACCGATACCTTCGGCATCGCGGAAGCCCCCATCAGACACAACTCCGGCGCAACCTCGCATCGCAAGCCGCGTAATAAGAATTGAGCCGGCGGAGGCCGCGCGGGCATCTTTGCGACTGTCCATCACCAGCACGAAGCCGGGGGGACAAGTTTCCATTGCCACACGCTGCGGATGTTCGGGGTTGCGGAACACTGTCAGCGGATTGCGGTCTTCCCGAGCAGGTATATAGCGCAAGGTGAAGGCTTGACCGACCATCGTCTCCCCCTTCCAATTGACTGGTGATACACCTTGAATGAATTGATTGCGTAAGCCGCGCTTATAGAGCGCGGTCGCGACGGAGGCGGTTGAGACCTTCTTTAACTTATCCCGGGTTTCGCGCGACAGAGTGTATTCAGACATGATAGCTTCCTAGAGTAGCTTATTGCTCGAAAGGAACTGGTTGAGGCGCTGCGCCTGCAACTCAGTCAGTGGCCACGCCGAGGGCGGCCTAGTTGGACCACAGTCTAGACCTTGTGCGAGAAGGGCTGACTTAACGCCGGTAACATTGGTTCCGGCCATTTCTTCGGCGCGGATGTCCTCAAATACCTTCATTCCGGCGATCAGGGCATTGGCGCGCTGATAGTCGCCTGCCTCAAGGGCAGCATGTATGGCCATCGAACGCTGCGGCCACACGTTGATGAGCCCGGATGTGAAGCCGCGTGCTCCGACTGCGTAGAGTGCTGGAGCCCAGACCTCGGCCAAGCCGCCGACCCATACGATCTGCGGATCACATGCGGCCTTTGCGTCGGCCAAACGTTGCGGATTTGGCGTTGCCCACTTCACGCCTCGCACGCTAGGCAGGCTGCATAATTCGGCGATCGCAGCCGTACCAATTGCATCATTGCGCAGATAGAGCATCATCGGCAGGCCGCCGGTGGCATCTTCGAGTGCACGAAGATAGTCGATAATGCCGCGTGGCGCGACGAAGGGATCCGGCGGCTGGTGGACCATCAATGCGGTGGCACCGGCACTCGCCGAAACCTTTGCCAGCCGTGTTGCATCGCGAACCCCACGACCGACACCGGCCAATACTGGTGCACGGCCTCCTACCATTGTCACCACTTCCTCCACCATCTTGCAGGCTTCATCCGTGGTGAGTGCGTAGAATTCACCAGTATTTCCGTTGACGACCGGCATATGGACGCCGGCATCCAGAGCACGATCGATGATCGGAGAAAGCCGCTCTGGAGCGATTTCACCATCGTGGTCGAAAGGGGTCACCAGGATCCCAGAAATGCCGGTTAATGCAGTAGCAAGCGTGGCTACCATGATGTTACTCCTTGGAATATTTTCAGAATATTTCGGGCTCACCGGCTGCACGACCGAAGTCGCGCTCGAGGAAATCGAAGTCGCAGCCCTTGTCTGCCTGTGTCACATGTTTGGAGAACATCCAGCCCCAGCCCCGTTCGAAACGCGGCTCCGGCGGCGTCCATTCAGCTCGGCGGCGCTCGATTTCATCCTCTTCAACGAGCATGTCGAGTCGCCGCGATGGAAGGTCGAGGCGCACGATGTCGCCCGTACGCAGCAATGCCAGCGGTCCCCCGATATAGGCCTCCGGTGCCACATGTAGGACGCAGGCCCCGTAGGATGTTCCAGACATGCGGGCGTCCGAGATGCGCAGCATGTCACGATGACCCTGCTTGATAAGTGCCTTGGGAATAGGCAGCATTCCCCATTCAGGGAACCCGGGCCCGCCCAATGGGCCGGCATTGCGTAGCACGAGAACATGATCAGGGGTTACGGCGAGGTTCTCATCGTCGATAGCGCTCTTCATCTCCGGATAACTGTCGAAGACCAGCGCCGGCCCCTGGTGAACGTGAAACCTGGGGTCGCAAGCAGCAGGTTTGATCACCGCGCCGGACGGACATAGATTACCGCGCAATACGGCAAGCGAGCCCTCATGATAGACTGGATTGGCAAGGGGGCGAATGACATCTTCATTGTATACCTTCGCGCCCTGCAGGTTCTCACCCATCGTCCGGCCGGTCACAGTCATGACGTCAAGATCAAGGCGGTCCTGAATTTGCGCCATCAGCCCGCGTAGCCCGCCAGCATAATGGAAGTCCTCCATCAGATAGTCCTTGCCCGAGGGACGAACATTGGCGATCAGGGGCGTTACGCGGCCCAGTTCATCTAGGTCATCCAGAGTAAGATCGACGCCGGCGCGACGGGCCATGGCGATGAGATGCACAACGGCATTGGTCGAGCAGCCGGTCGCCATAGCGACAATCGCTGCGTTGCGTACGGAAGCGGCGGTCACGATCTGGTCCGGCGTCAGATCCTCCCAGACCATCTCCACGATGCGCCTGCCACATTCGGAGGCCATGCGTTGATGCCCGGAATCGACGGCTGGGATCGATGATGCGCCAGGAAGGGTAAGCCCCATGGCATCGGTGATCGCCGTCATTGTGCTTGCCGTACCCATGGTCATACACACGCCAGCGGAGCGGGCAATGCCACCTTGCACGCCGATCCATTCCGATTCGGAAATGTTTCCGGCGCGACGCTCATCCCAGTATTTCCAAGCGTCCGAACCTGAGCCAAGATGCTGACCAGCATAATTTCCCCGCAGCATCGGGCCGGCCGGTAGATAGATCATTGGCAGGCCGGCTGTGATCGCTCCCATTACCAGACCAGGAGTGGTCTTATCGCAGCCGCCCATCAGCACCACGCCATCTAGCGGGTGCGAGCGGATCATCTCCTCCGTCTCCATCGCCAACATGTTGCGGTAAAGCATGGAAGTCGGCTTCGTGAAGCTCTCATCCACCGATAACGATGGTAGCTCTACCGGGAAGCCGCCCGCCATAAGGACACCACGCCGTACGTCCTTGGCTCTTTCGCGGAAGTGCGAATGACAACTGTTGAGCTCTGACCAAGTATTGAGGATACCGATTACTGGGCGCCCCGTGAACTCTTCCGGAGCATAGCCCAGCTGCATTAACCTCGACCGATGTCCGAAACTACGCAGATCATCGGGAGCGAACCAACGAGCGGAGCGCAAGGTATCGACTGTCTTCCTCGGTCGCGATGTCATATTAAAGTCCTTGTTTTTGTTGTCTGTGAGACTCTTCAGGAGAAGGTGGCGCAGACCGTTTGATGGCTCTCCGTCACGTTCCGCAGAAGGGAGCTACTCTTCTTCACCGAGAGTTCGGCGCAGGGGCGCAGGCCGGAGGCCCTGATAGATTTGCCAAAGGATCGAAAGAGCCGCACAGCCGAGGAATACCGCAGAGATCGGGTTTGTAAGAAAGCCGGTGAAGTCACCCTGCGACAGCTGGAGGCCCCGGCGAAAATTGGTCTCCGCCATTGGCCCCAGGATGAAGCCAATGATGAACGGCGCTGTGGGGATTCCTCCCTTGACGAAGGCGTAGCCGACGAGTCCAAACCCAAGCACGGACCAGACGTCGAAGACGCGACTGGCTAGCCCGAAGGCTCCGACGACGCAAAGCACCAGGATCACTGGCAGGAGGATATGCTTCGGTATAGCCAGCAACCTGATGAAGATGCGCAGGCCATAGAATTCAACAACCAGCATAATGATGGCAGACAACATAAGTGCTGCAAAAATCGTGTAGACCAGTGGGCCTTGGGTGATGAACAGCATCGGCCCCGGCTGGATACCATGGATCATCAGTCCGCCAAGCAGGATCGCTGTGACGGCATCGCCCGGTATCCCTAGCGTCAGCAACGGGATGAGCGCGCCGCCGATGCCTGCATTGTTGGCTGTTTCAGGGGCAACGATACCCTCTATGGAACCCTTCCCGAACTTCTCTGGCGTCTTCGAGCGACTTCTGGCGGCGATATAGGCGAGCATGTTCGACGTTCCGGCACCGATACCAGGGAGGATGCCGATGCCGATGCCGATCAACGACGAGCGGATGGCATTTGGAAGCTGGCCGACGAATTCATCCACGGAGAACCCGAAGCCCCGAATGCCCTTCATCACCGGCATCCTGATCCTCATGTCCGTACTAGCCCTCCCGGCTTCGGCGATCTTGATCACCTCGGCGATCGCAAACATGCCGACAAGTACAGTGAGAATGGAAAAGCCGGAATTGAGCTCGACTTGGTCAAAGGTGAACCGGCGGGTTGCTTCTACCGGCGCAATTCCGACCGTGGAGACCGCAAAGCCGACGAGACCGGAAAAGATTCCTGCAGTCATCGAGCCTTTGGAAAGGCTCGCGATCAGCGTAAGTGAGAAAATTGCGATCGCGAAGTACTCATGGGGTCCAAAGGACAAAGCCACCTGCGCAAGCGATGGAGCGATGAACATGAGTGCAGCGATCGAAAGCACCGTGCCAATGAAGGAAAAGACGATGGCAATGCCGAGCGCCTTTGCGCCCTCGCCCTTCTCCATCATTGGGCCACCGTCGAAAGTAGTTGCGATCGAAGACGGAGTGCCGGGGATCTTGAGCAGGATAGCCGAGATTAGTCCTCCGGACGTCGCGCCGACGAACAGCGCAACCAGGAGCGACATACCGGCGGATGGGCTCATGCCGTAGGTCATAGGCAAGCACAGCGCGATGGCCATCACAGCGGTCAAGCCAGGGATGGCGCCGAAGATGATGCCGACTACCACGCCAAGTATGACCAGCAGGAAAAGCTCCAGCTGGAAGACATTGATGACACCAGTGGCAATTAGATCCAACATTGGGTGACCTCAGGGGATAAAGCGGTTTAGGGGGCCGGCCGGCAGCATGAGCCCGAAACCGTAGCGGAACAGCGTGAAGATGATCACCGAGACGCCGATGGCCAGCACAGCATGCATCAGGTGTGGCCTTCGACGGCTGGAGGGGCTGAGCATCGAAAACTGTAGGAACAAATACAGCGCTGCTGACAGGGCGAAGCCGAGCGGGCGCATCAGCGCGATGAAGAGCGCAATAAGCAACAGCGAGATTCCGACGCTCTTGTAGTTGGGCTTGGCACCGATAACAGCCGGCGCATCTTCACCATCACCAGCGGCAGCTATGGGTGCAACCCGATCATCGACAGGTTCGCCCAAAGCAGTCATTTTCGACCGCCAGTTGAGCGCCAGATGGAGTGCGCCGAGCAACATCATCCCGATCGAGAGAGCATAAGGGAAAAAGGCTGCATCAACAGCGCCCCTGCGCGGCAAAGCAGTGGTCATGTAGAAGTACGCGAGCCCGGCACTAAGCATGCACAGCCCGACAATCACGTTTTTTCGATCTTGCGACATGGATCGACCTCCAGAAGCCAAACGATTAGACTGCGTCCGGCACACCGGACGCAGTCGGATCTGTCGCGCAATCAGCGTGCTGACTGAAGTGCTTCGCGGTACTGCATGTAGTTTTCACGGATAGCCTGAAGTCGCTCTTGAGCGTCTTCCCGGTTCAAGTAGCTGACCGGCTGCCGGAATCCCTGCTCCAGATCCTTAGCATATTCAGGTATAGCCACGATTTTGGAGGCAATCTCGTCCATTTTGCTTACGATTGCCTCATCCGTACCCTTGGGGAAGGCGATGATATAAGGGTTGTTCATCACGAAGTTTGCGCCCTGCTCGACAAATGTCGGAACGTCGCCAAGAAGTGGATTGCGCTCCTGGTTCGGCTGACCGAGCACCTTCATCTGGCCCGATGTGTGGTAGTCCTGCACAGCGCCGTAAGCGATGCCTGCGACGTGAATGCGCCCGCCCAAAAGCGAAGCGATCTTCTCCGCCGCAGATCCCGTGTCGACGATACGCATCTGCGCCCCTGTTTCCTGCGAGAAAAGCAGGCCTTGCAGGTGCGAATAGCCGCCAAGCTCCGTTCCATAAACAACAGCGGAGGGATCTTCTTTCGTCTTGGCCAGCAATTCGTCCATCGTTGAGATGCCGGACTGTTCGTTCGTCACGAACACGGCGCCCTGATCGATCGCGGGAATGCAGCAGATCTCGAAGTCATCAATGCCGTAATCGGCAAGACCGGAAACTTCAGTGACGATCAAATGACCCGTGTGGCCGAAGAGCATAGTGTAGCCGTCGGATTCAGCATCCCGAACAGCCGACGTGGCCACAGTCGCACCCCCACCCGGCATGTTGGTGATGACCATCTGGCTGCCGGTGACCTGCTCGAAATATTTAGCGAATGTGCGTGCATTGAAGTCCGTATCGCCGCCGGGGCTGGCCCCGATGATGACGTTGATTGGACGCGACGGCCATTCTTCCTGGGCCGCTACAGATCCGGCAACCAGTGCAATTGCTGATGCCGATAATGCAAAAATTACAGACTTCACGATTAATTCCTCCCTTTGAACGTCCCAATTGGACGAGCCCGCGGTTATGCACTAGTATATTTGTGCATCGATGGCAACCGGAGATTAGGCGCAACGACACGATTGGAGGAAAGCGTTATGAAGCGAGGACGAGAATCTACAACGGGGATCTAAGAATGGTGCGTCGACGCACAATGACGGACGAGGTCTACGACGAACTGCGCAGGCAGATCGTTGACGTCGAATTATTGCCTGGCTCGGTACTGCCTGAGCGCGCGATATGCGATCACTTCGGCATCAGTCGCACACCACTGCGCGAAGCCGTTCTGAGGCTAGTTCAAAGTGGACTGGTGGTTGTCGCTCCTCAGCATGCAACCTTTGTTGCACCGCTTGATGCGGATGCGATACGCGAAGCGCACTTTCTTCGTGAGAACCTAGAGCCGGCTGCCCTCCGCCTCTTATGCGCAGACGCCAACGTTGATCTGTCCGGAATGGAGAGATTGCTTCTCGAACAACAGTTATTGTTGGCGCGCGGGGACCTTTCATCATTTCTGCCACTGGACGACCAGTTTCACAAAATGATCTTTCAGCTCGCAGGGCTGGAAGGGGTATGGTCTATTATTCATACCAAGAAGGCACATCTCGACAGGGTCCGGCATCTTCAGGCACCCCAAGCGGGAAAAATTCCGCAGCTGATCGAACAGCATCAAGCAATACTTGACGCTGTTCGGAAGCGGGACGCAGAAAGTGCCGAAAGTGGCCTGCGCCGCCACATCTCGGGCGCCATCACCTACCTAAAAGAACTGCAGGAGCGGAGGCTGGATCTGTTTCGCATACCCGATTCACGATCGGTTGCTCGAGGCACCACCGATGAAAACCCTTTGTAGCCTGCACAGTCGTGGTTTGCGCCATTCCCCGCGAGAGGTAACAAATGCGTTCTAAACTTGTGCCGAGCGTCCCGCACTTCACGCTTGAATTGGCCGAGGATATGCGCCAGCGCATCATCTCGCTAGAGTTTGAGCCGGGTAGCAGCCTTTCGCGCAAGCAGTTGCAAGAACACTATGGTGTTAGCTCCACCCCGATCCGAGACGTTCTTCTGAGGTTGCAGGAAGAGGGGCTAGTAGAGATCTTCCCGCAGTCGCGGACGATAGTCAGTTTGATCGACCTCGAGCAGGCCCGGCAGGTGCACTTTCTTCGCAGCTCGGTTGAACGCGCTCTTGTAGTGCAGCTTGCCGGCCATCCTGACCAGGTACTGATTAATGCGCTCGAAAACATCCTCGAGCTACAGGAGAGGAGCGCCAGCACAGACCTTTCTACGTTTGCAGCGTTGGACCAGCGGTTCCACTATGAGCTTTTTGTTTCGGCTCGAATGTTGCACGTCCATAGCGTTATCAGGCGCGAGAGCATCCACATAGACAGGATCCGTGCCCTCCACCTGCCCGTGGTTGGAAAGGTACATCAGATCCTTCACGATCATCGTCGGATCATTGATTCGGTTAAAGCTGCGAAACCTGAGCAGGCAGCCGAAGCAATCACCCTGCATTTGTCTCAATCGATTGCCATCGCCGGAGATCTGCGAAAAATGATGCCGAGCTATTTCCGCTAGCCGTGAGCCACTACTCAGTTCAGAGCTAGATTACACACAGCGGAGCTTTCCAAGTTCTATGTAGGGATTACAGGTGCTGGGTATACCAACGGCTACAAGTCCCGGTGCAATCAGGCCCCCGCAACCAACGAAAATTGTAAATTCTCCCATTCTCCACACTCCTTGAAAGCTCCTCCACATACGCATTGAAGAGCTTTTGCTTCTTGGCCTCCGTGTCCAATTCTCCGGACGCCAGCCGCGACATGAAGTCGTTCTGGACCGCCGCCAGGAACTGCTGTTCCATCAGGTCGAGGACCTCCATCGACGCCATCATATTTGCGATCGAGCCGTAGACCTGCAGCGTCGCCGGCTGATGCCCCGGCGTCTTGCCGATCACCACCTTCTGGGTCAGGTCATGCACGATCGGCATCAGCCGCTGCTTCGCGTGTTAGTCGGCATTATTGCGGGCGAGGTAGATAGGCTTATGGATGATGATCTCCATGTTGGCGGGATTGAACTGCGCCTTCAGCTTCTCCACCTTTCCCGTAAAGTCTTCTACCGGCGCCTCTTCGGCGGCCAGTTCCTTTGCCAGCTTCTCCCGGGCGGCTCCCAGCTGGTCCAGTTGATCGTCCAGTGCGGCAAGACGGGGCGCCCTTCCGGGACACGGTCGCTGATTTGCTGAATGATGCTGTTCTGGCGCTGGGTGGAGGAAAATCAGTGGCAGGTCAGTCGCCTTCAACTCGGCTTCGAGTTCCCTGCGGCGGGATGAAGAAGCAGCAAACCGAGATCTGATGCAGCGTCCCTCAGCAGAGGCGGAGGCTGTTCTTGGTAGTTGAGTTGGATGCGAGCGATCCGCTTCTGTGGTCGATGCGACAGAAGCGGAAGGTCCACTATCGGCCCCGTTGCGGTCATAACTCGCGGGTCAACGAAGGGATCATACTTGCCATGGAAACCATCATGACGCTGATTCTGTGGCTATCTGACGCACCTATGGTTTCCACGATTGAAAGTAGAACGGCAGCGACTCGAGAGAAGATGAGTAGTTGTTTATTCGCGCAAAGCGTTTCCGACCTGAAGTTTAATAAACCGCGGCATCAGAGATACCCGCGATCTATCACCACCTTAAGCAGCTTGGGATCAGTAGTAGGATATCGTGTGACACGCCCCCGCCCGGACAGGTTACGGATCTTCAAGCCAACGCCATCTTCCCACTCGGTACTCTTGGCGTACTCGCCGAGCCATTGAAAGAGCCTGGGGAAATGTCGGTTCGGCCCGATATTAATCCGGCCGTTGATCTTGTTGTCGTCAAAAATCCGACGCACGACCAAGCGCAGGAATCTGTCTAATCCCATCTCAACAAGCTCGCGGTCGGAACCGGAATCGAATGCAACGGCATGAATGGCAGCGAAGATTTGATTCGCTGTGAGATCGTCAACGCTCTTCACAAGGTTGTCAGCAGCGAGCTTGTCGATGACGTCTTCAACGCTCTTCTTCTCATTGCCACCCTCTTCGAGGTCAAGGGCCACGATCAGACGCTCCTTATCATCGCGGCGTGCCCAGCGCCTGCGAAGTTCATCCACCATACTGTCAAACCGAGAAGTCGGGGCAGATCCGCAGACTACGAGCTCTTCTCAGAGGTGGCTCGGTTTGTCTGAACAGTTTCGGGCGTTTTGCTAAGTGGATTTCCGCCTCGATTATGCCGCCACCATAATTGGTGCCAGCGCGGTGAAGTAGGTCTGATCCGGCGTCTGCCGGTCAAGGGATGAATGTGGGCGTCTGGTGTTGTAAAAGTTCAGATATCGGCCGATGCCAGCGCGGGCCTCGGACACAGTCTTGTAGGCGTGGAGGTAGACTTCCTCGTATTTGATCGAACGCCAGAGCCGTTCGACGAACACGTTGTCCCGCCACGCACCCTTGCCGTCCATCGAGATGGCGATCTCAGCCTTCTTCAGCACCGCCGTGAAGTCGATGGAGGTGAACTGCGATCCCTGGTCAGTATTGAATATGTCGGGTTTGCCATAACGGGCCAGCGCTTCCTCGACTGCTTCGATGCAGAAGGCTGCTTCCATCGTGATCGATAGCCGCCACGATAGGACCTTCCGGCTGAACCAGTCAACGACGGCGCAGAGATAGACGAATCCCCGCGCTATCGGCACATACGTTATATCCATTGCCCAGACCTGGTTGGGCCGGGTGACCGCCAGCTTTCGCAGGAGGTAGGGATAGATTTTGTGCCCAGGCGCTGGTTTTGAGGTGTTTGGGCGGCGATAGATCGCCTCGATGCCCATCTTCTTCATCAGCGTGGCGACGTGCAGCCGCCCAGCTTCCAGCCCTTCCCCTCTCAAGAGGCCTTGCAACATCCGACTTCCGGCAAATGGGTAGTGGAGATGCAGTTCGTCGATCCGCCGCATCAGGGCCAGATCGCCGTCGCACACTGGACGAGGCAGATAATAGACGCTGCCACGACTGAAGCCGAGAAGCTTCGCCTGGCGCACGACGGAGAGTTTGTGCTCGCGGTCGATCATTTCTTTCCGCCCAGCAATCCCGCCTTGCCGAGCGCACCGGATAAAAAATCATTCTCCAGTGTCAGCTCGCCGATCTTGGCATGCAGCGTTTTGACGTCCACGGTCGGGCCTGCCGGTTCCGCCTTCGCGTCATCGCCGAAAACGCCTGTCGCCCCCTCAAGGAGCTGCTCTTTCCATTGTTTGATCTGGTTGGCGTGCACGTCAAACTGCTGGGACAGTTCCACCAGAGTTTGTTCGCCCCTGATGGCGGCAAGTGCCACTTTTGCCTTGAAAGCCGGGCTGTGGTTCCGGCGTGGTCGTCTTGTCATGGTCTCTCCTGTTCCCGGCATCTAAGCCGAAGTCAGGCAGAAATTCCACTTATCCTAGCTGTGCAGATTTCCCGAGCCACCTCTGTTCGAAGCTGAACGCGGCAGCCTTGTTTCCTATGTCGGACCGTTCGACGGTTTTCACTGCGTTCCGGCCTCGGTGTCCAAGACCTGCACGGTCCGTTTCGACAATAACAAATACTCGGTCCTCTC
>JAEWOP010000152.1 GCA_023399635.1 Pseudomonadota bacterium | reverse complement strand
CTATGGTCTAGCCTGCTTCTCTGCCATGTCCGCGGAGGAGAGGATGCCGATACCGACCTTAATCTCTCCAAGTCCACCCTGGCGTGGATGGAAGGTTCGAGTTGAAGTACGGGCACCCCAGAGCCGTCAGATGGCGGGGCGGGCCTTCGACCAGGAACGGGTGCACATGAAGTGGACCCTGACGATGATCCACAGACCCCAAAGCCTTGACCTAGCCTCCATATCTCTCGCGAGATGACGTTCAGCATCCTATCGGCTAAGTATCGAGTCCGAACGAAGAGCTTGGGGGATGCGGAAGAGCGATGGCAATACCCACTACGAGAACTTGATGCTGCCGGTGCTGCGTTTAATCGCCGAGGGTGCTCCAAATGTCGCGGCATGCATACCAACTCTTCAGAAGCAATTCGGGATTACTGATGATGAGGCTGCCGAACTCCTGCCTAGCGGAAGGATCACGGTGCTTCAGAGCCGCGCGCATTGGGCGCGAACATATCTGGCCAAGGCCGGCCTCTTGACGTCGCCACGTCGTAACCTCCACGTAATTACCGATGCTGGACGTGAAGTCCTGAAATCCAATCCAGATCGTATCGACAATGCCACCCTTGCTCGCTTTGAGGGATTTAGGGACTGGATCGCTCGTTCCCGGCAGTTAGATGCCGCAGCCGATGATGGTGTTCCCCTAATTGAAGCCGGGGCGGTCGCGGTGGACCCAACGCCGCTAGATGATCGGCAGACTCCGGAAGACGCTATGGCGGCCGCCTCTGGCTTGCTGGATGCGGCATTGCGCGACGAACTTCTGATCCTCCTTCAACAGCTTTCGCCCCAACGTTTTGAGCGCCTAATCCTCGATCTCTTGATCGCCATGGGCTACGGCGGCGGCGACCTCTCGAATGGAATGATGACCAAGGCCACGGGGGATGGTGGGATCGATGGCATCATCCACGAAGACGCCTTGGGACTCGATGCCGTCTATGTGCAGGCAAAGAGATACGCGCGGGAGAACCGCGTCAGCCGCCCCGACGTCCAGCGCTTTATCGGCTCCTTGACTGGTGAAGGTGCTACCAAGGGCGTCTTCGTAACGACGTCCGATTTCTCGAAAGAGGCTCACGAGTATCTGACGCGGGTGCAGCACCGTGTTGTGCTGATCAATGGTCAACGGCTGGCGCGTCTCATGATCCAGCACGGCGTAGGGGTGCGAGTTCGTCAAACCTTCAAGCTCCAGAGCGTTGATGAGGACTACTTCGCAGAAGCCTCCGGATGACATGCGAATCGAAGACGTGAATTGACGGGTGACGACTCAATCCAGGCTCGTTATCTCAGAACTTGATTTCTGTCCCAGGAAACAACGGGGCAGGAGGCACTGCATAGGGGGAGACGCTGCATGAACGCTGTCGAGATCGAGGAAGAGGTCTCCAAGCTCGCCGAGCAGCCCTTTGATCTAGCAGAATTCCCATTCTCCTTTCTGAGGGCATTCGGAAATAAGGAAACGACGGTCAAGCGTCTGCGAACGTCGTCTGCCAATTCGTCCGACGTCGCCGGTGGCGTCTTGCAGCGGAGCAACATCCACATTGCCACCTCTGCCGAGGGAGCGGTCGGCGAGACGCTGGTCGCACTCCGCAACAGCCCGAAGACGACATCGAACAAGGCGCGGTTCATCCTGGCGACGGACGGCGTCAGCTTCGAAGCCGAAGACCTCACCAGCGGCGAGACGATTGCCTGCCCATACCAGGAGTTCCCCGACCACTTTGGTTTCTTCCTGCCGTTGGCGGGCATTACCACTGTCAGGCAGATTCGCGAGAGTTCGTTCGACATTCGGGCCACAGGCCGGCTGAACAAGCTCTATGTCGAACTTCTAAAGGACAATCCAGATTGGGCGACGGCTGCGCGGCGGCCGGACATGAACCACTTTATGGCCCGCCTTATCTTCTGCTTCTTCGCGGAAGATACCGATATTTTTCCGGGGGAAGGCATCTTTACGGCTACCGTAAGCCAGATGAGTGACCGTGACTCGTCAAATACCCATGAGGTCATCAGCACGCTGTTTCAGGCAATGAACACCAGGATTGCCGAACGTGCCGCTGCCATGCTGCCCCGATGGGCTGACGTCTTTCCCTATGTAAATGGTGGACTC
Organism: Pseudomonadota bacterium; assembly: GCA_023399635.1. GTDB lineage: Bacteria > Pseudomonadota > Alphaproteobacteria > Rhizobiales > Rhizobiaceae > Neorhizobium. The sequence goes on along the minus strand of JAEWOP010000152.1, from coordinate 13,978 downwards.
TTCTCCGGTAGTACCGCAGTCCCAAGATTCAGCAAGATCGCCCGTTCCTACCTTCTCCATATCGGCAGCCTGAAATGGAAGATGATCAACCCGGACATCTTCGGGTCCATGATTCAGGCGGTCGCCGATGATGAAGAGCGCGGCGCGTTAGGCATGCACTACACCAGCGTGCCGAACATCCTGAAGGTTCTGAATCCGCTATTCCTCGATGACCTGCGCGAGAAATTGGCGGAGGCCGGCGACAATCCGCGGAAGCTGCTGAACCTTCGAAATCGAATGGCCCGGATCAGGGTCTTTGACCCGGCATGCGGCTCCGGCAATTTCCTGGTTATTGCCTATAAGCAAATGCGGGAGATCGAGTCGGAGATCAACAGACGGCGCGGCGAGCCGGATCGGCGAACGGAGATTCCGCTTACAAACTTCCGGGGTATCGAATTGCGTGATTTTCCGGCTGAGATCGCACGCCTCGCCCTGATCATCGCCGAATACCAGTGTGACGTCTTATATCGCGGCCAGAAGGAGGCCTTGGCCGAGTTCCTGCCGTTGGATGCCGAGAACTGGATCGTCTCCGGAAACGCCCTGCGGCTTGACTGGCTGAGCGTTTGCCCGCCCACAGGAACAGGGGCGAAATTTCATGCTGATGACTTGTTCTCTACGCCGATGGAGCAATCGCAGATCGACTTCGAGAACGAGGGAGGAGAGACTTTCATCTGTGGCAATCCGCCTTATCGAGGGAATGCAAAGAAGTCGGATGATCAAAAAGCAGATTTGGGCTTCTTGTTCGCGAGCAAGATAGAGAAATGGGGTCTGCTTGACTACGTGTGTGCTTGGTTCTTCAAGGCGTTTGAGTACTCGAAGTCTAGCGACGCCAAGTTCGCCTTTGTCGCTACAAACAGCATCGCCCAAGGGCAACATGTTACCAGCTTTTGGAAGCCCCTCTTTGACCGCGGCCTAAAAGTCAGCTTCGCGGTGAGGTCGTTCAAGTGGAGCAACCTGGCGACCAATGATGCAGGAGTAACCGTCGTTTGTATCGGAGGTGGCTTGGACGCACCGACACCGATGATATTCGATGGAGACGTGAGGATATCGGTTCAAAATATCAACGCCTACCTCTTGCCGCAGAGTAACTACTGGGTGGAGGGCGCTTCCAAGCCAGTATCACGTATCTCTTCCATGATTAAAGGTAACTACTATGGGCTGTCAGATCATCTTATTCTCCAATCTGAAACCAGAGCTGAGTTCATCAGGCTTGGCCTCGGTGCTGAGCGCCTAAAGAAATTCTACGGGTCGACCGAAGTGATCAATGCTCGTCCTCGGCACTGTCTTTGGTTTGAATCAAAGCCGACAAGTGAGGAGCTCCTTATCGGAAATCTTGCGCAGCGGCTGCGGATGGGTGCGGAGGTCCGTGCAAAGTCGAAAGATGCGGTGTCAAATGGGATGGTCAAGAGGCCGCATCAGTTCAGGGAGATGTATCGTGCTGAGAGACATGTCTTAGCAGTGCCGGTAGTCTCATCGGAGAACCGAGACTACCTACCCATCGACCTCCTTGATTCAGGAGCAGTTCTCTCGAACAAATGCTTTGCCCTTTATGATGCGCCCTTGTGGAATATGGCGTTAATCGCGTCACGCCTGCACTGGGTTTGGATCGGCACTGTGTGTGTTCGAATGAGAACCGATTTTTCGTACTCCAATAAACTGGGTTGGAATACCTTCCCAGTGCCGCCTCTCACCGAAAAGAATAAAGCTGATCTCACTCGCTGTGCAGAGAACATACTTCTGGTCCGTGAGGAACATTATCCGGCAACGATCGCCGACCTTTATGATCGAGACGCCATGCCGGCTGATCTGCGCGCCGCTCATGATCGCAATGACGAGGTACTGGAGCGAATCTACATCGGCCGTCGCTTCCGGAATGACACTGAACGGCTGGAAAGGCTTTTCGAGCTTTATACGAAAATGGCAAGATCAAAGGGGGCGGCGTGACTGAGTTCAATAGGATGACGATCGTAGCTGCGGCGGAGGTCATTTCGGATTTCAATTCGCACGACGATATCTATGTCCTAGAGGTTCAATGGGGCATCAACGGGAGATACAGTTCATCCAGTAAGTCGGGTCGCATTGCTGGACTGGCCAGTATTGCTGCCGATGATCACGTTGAGGTGCTGATCGAGAACGGGCGCGTAAGCCTGGCACGTGCTTTGGTGGAGACTGCGATCAAAGCGCCTCCTAAGACACAGCATGTTAGTGCGTGGAGGAAGCTCCTCGCAGGGCTGCGTTTCGATGGCTTTGAACTAGTTGCAAGAGAAACGGAGATTCCACCTCGATACGATTGGCTTCCAAGCACCATTGAGAAGACTTTAACGTTGCAGCGGATGCTGCCAGCTGATCTTCCCGGTTTGGATTTTCGCGAGGCCGAAAGCGAGCTTATTACCCTCTTGAGCCACCATGGGTTTCATGTCGCAATCGGGCACCTGAGCCGAGCCCTGTCTGCATTCCGGCGAGGGGAATGGTCTGGAGCGAATGGCGAGCTCCGCAATTTTTTCGAGAGCTACCTAGATGAAACGGCGGTTAGCCTTGGCTGCCTCCCAACCGCCGATAGCAAGACAAAACGGGATTTTCTGGGCACGCTTGTCCCGCCATTTTTGCTGTCTGACTACAACGAGTGGAACGTCAACAATCAGAGACCTCAGTTTGTTCAGGGACTGATGAGCCGAATGCATCCTCATGGAGGACACGCCGGGCTTTCAGAAGAGGAAGATGCAACGTTTCGACTCCAGATAACCCTTATCACGGCCCGACTTTTCCTCCGCCGACTCGACCAGCGAAAGTCAGTTTGAGATGAACGAGACAATTCCTTCCGTCTCCATGCGTACTGCTGGGACCGGTGCCTCGACCAAGGCCAACGAACTCGGCATGCGGAACATGCAGGAGCGGGCTTACGAACGTCGGGGTGAACAGTACCTGCTGATCAAGTCCCCCCCGGCGTCCGGTAAGTCGCGTGCGTTGATGTTCATCGCGCTCGACAAGCTCCACAACCAGAATGTCCGCAAGGCCATCATTGTCGTTCCGGAGCGATCGATCGGCGGCAGCTTTGCCGATGAGCCGCTATCCAAGTACGGCTTCTGGGCGGACTGGACGGTGAAGCCGCAGTGGAACCTCTGCAATGTCGCCGGCATCGACGATAGCTCCGTCGCGAAGTCCAAGGTCAAGGCGGTTGGTCAGTTCCTTGAGAGCGACGACCGCGTTTTGGTATGCACCCATGCGACCTTCCGCTTTGCGGTAGAGGAGCTGGGCGTCGAGGCCTTTGATGACTGCCTGATCGCGGTGGACGAGTTCCACCATGTATCCGCCAATCCGGACAACAAGCTGGGAGCGCAGCTAGCCCAGTTTCTGTCTCGTGACCGCGTGCATCTGGTGGCCATGACGGGGTCATATTTTCGCGGGGATGCCGAGGCGGTACTTGCCCCGCAGGACGAAGCGAAATTCGTTACCGTCACCTATACCTATTACGAGCAACTGAACGGCTACGACCATCTGAAGTCTCTGGATATCGGCTATTTCTTCTATTCCGGCCGGTACCTGGACGCCATCACCAAGGTCCTGGACTCGAACCTCAAGACCATCGTCCATATCCCGAACGTCAACTCTCGGGAGAGCACCAAGGACAAGGTGAAGGAAGTCAATGAGATCATGGATTCCCTCGGCACCTGGGAAGGCGAGGACCCGACGACCGGTTTTCACTTGGTTCGTCTAAGCGACGGGCGGCTCATCAAGATCGCGGACTTGGTGGACGATGAGCCGGCACGGCGCGACAAGGTCGTTTCCGCATTGAAAGACCCCGCACACCGGGGTGACCGCGACCATGTCGATATCATCATTGCCTTGGGGATGGCGAAGGAAGGGTTCGACTGGATTTGGTGCGAGCATGCTCTCACGGTTGGCTATCGCGCCAGCCTGACCGAAATTATCCAGATCATCGGCCGGGCGACGCGCGATGCACCCGGCAAGACGTCCGCCCGTTTCACAAATCTCATTGCCGAGCCGGATGCGAGCGAAGAGACTGTCGTAGATGCGATCAACGATACGCTGAAGGCGATCGCGGCGAGCCTGCTCATGGAGCAGGTGCTCGCGCCGAGGTTCAACTTCACGCCCAAGAACCAGGACAGCGGTCCGTTGCCGGATTTCGACTACGGGGAAGGCGGCTACAAGCCTGAGCGAACGAATGTCGGTTTCAACGGCAAGACCGGCCAGCTTCATTTCGAGATCAATGGACTGGTTTCGCCTCAAAGCAATGAGGCCAAGCGCATCTGTCAGGAAGACCTCAACGAAGTCGTGACCGCATTCGTGCAAGACAAGCCGGCGTTGGAAAAAGGCCTTTTCGACGACGAGACTGTACCGGAAGAACTGACGCAGATGCGTATGGGCAAGATCGTCAAGGATCGTTATCCGGACCTCAGCGAGCCCGATCAAGAGGCCATTCGGCAGCATGCCATTGCCGCCTTGAACCTCACCCAGAGATGCAAGGCCGTGGCCGCTGAAATGGAAGACGCCGGACAGCTGACAGGGAATACGGCGCTGATCGACGGCGTCCGGAAGTTCGCCATGGACGTCCGCAACCTGGACATCGACATGATCGACCGGATCAACCCGTTTGAGGCCGCCTACTCGATCCTGGCTAAGTCGATGAGCGAACAGACGCTGAAACAAGTCGCCGCTGTCATCAACGCCAAGAAAGTCAGCATCCCGTATGATGAAGCCCGTGAGCTCGCATTGCGAGCCCGGAAATTCAAACAGGAACGTGGTCGTGCGCCAGACATCACGTCTGCCGACGCCTGGGAGAAGCGCTTGGCGGAGGGTGTGGCGGCCCTGAAGCGGCATGTAGAGCAGCAGAAGAATGGTTGATATTTCCGACGACGACCTCCTTGCCGAACTCGGGGCGGCCCCGGAGGCGAAGAAGCAGAGCGCGAGGACGCCACGCGAAGAGCGGATCATTGCGGGATTTGAAGACATTGTTCGGTTCCGCGAAGAGCATGGACGTGTACCGCGGCATGGCGAGGATCGCGACATCTTCGAACGGCTCTACGCGGTACGATTGGATCGGCTGCGGGCGCAGGAGGATTGCCGCGCCCTATTGCAGGACTTCGACAAGTACGGGCTGCTGGCGGAAGGTGTTGTCGAAGATGAGGACATCGAGGAAATCGATGACGACGATCTTCTGGCGGAGTTCGGCGTTGAGCCGGTGGGGGACGTAGACGTCAACAGGCTAACTCACGTCAAACCGCGTGCGGAGGTCCGGACAGCAGCCGAGGAGGTTGCCAACCGAACGCCCTGCGCTGATTTCGACCGGTTCAAGCCGCTGTTCGCTCAGGTGCAGCAGGAGGTGGAGTCGGGAATTCGTCAGACACGTCCATTCGAAATGAAAGCGGAAATACGGCCTGGTGCCTGGTTCATCGTCAGCGGGCAGAAGGCCTATGTCGCGGAAATGGGAGAGCAGTTCACCACCGAACACGGGCGAACCGACGCCCGGCTGCGCGTGATCTTCGACAACGGCACCGAGAGCAACATGCTTATGCGGTCCCTCCAGCGTTCGTTGAACAAGGACGACGCCGGCCGCAGAATCACTGACCCCATCGCCGGGCCGCTTTTCTCCGGAGAAAGAGGGGAGGGCGATATCGAAAGCGGGACGATCTATGTCCTGCGGAGCAAGGCGGACCATCCCCTGGTCGCAGCGAACCGGGAACTCGTTCACAAGGTTGGTGTCACGAACATGGCGGTGGAGCAGCGCATCGCCGGCGCGCGACTTCAATCGACTTATCTACTGGCAGACGTCGAGATCGTTGCCGCCTACAAGCTCTTCAATATCAACAGGACCCGTTTGGAGCATGTGCTGCATCGCGTGCTAGCACCGGCGCGCCTGGATATCACGATCCACGATCGGTTCGGCAATCCCGTGAAGCCTGAGGAATGGTACCTAGTGCCGCTGCATGTCATCGACGAGGTCGTGGAAAAGGTGACGGACGGCACGATCACGGAGTTTGAGTATGACCCGGCTGAAGCCGGGCTACGACCGGCCGGATCATAGTGGCCTGACGATTACCTGCTACGATTACGAGATCGAGGCAGGAGGTCCAAGGCCTCACCAACCTTAACCTCGCCAACAGCTGCCAATGCGAGGATCAAACTTGACGACGAAGAAGCCGACAACCGTAAGCCGTCTGAGCGAATTCGGTCGAGAACGATTGTCAAAGTCGTTCTTCATGCGGGACTTCCTCTTTTCCGATATCGCTTCCATTCATGGTCTCAACAATGTCCCTGATGATCCTGATCGTGCAATTGCAGCCGGGAAGCGTCTGTGTGAGGACCTGCTAGAGCCTCTTCAAGACGCCTTTGGACGGATTGCGATACGATCTGCCTACCGCTCCTGCGAAGTGAATGGGTTTGGTAACGAGATGCAACGGGCAGGGAAGAAGGATTATAACTGCGCTTCGAACGAAGCGAACTATGCGGGTCATATTTGGGACCGTCTGGATTCCGACGGGTATATGGGCGCAACGGCTTGCATTGTCGTTCCTGCATTCTGGGATCGTTTTCAGTCTGAGGGAGACTGGCGAAAACTCGCTTGGTGGATTCACGACCACCTTCCGTACTCATCGCTATACTTCTTCCCTCGCTATTGGGCATTCAACATAAGTTGGCATGAGCGGCCGCAGCGGCGGATAGACAGTTACGCGAAACCCGGAGGTTGCCTCACCAAACCTGGCATGGCCGGACATGAGGGAAGCCATTCTGACCAGTGGAGCGGCATCCTGTGAAGCGACGGCAGCGGGAGCATGAGCAGCAATAACTGCATTGGGCACGACGTTGAACGACAGCGCCTGCAGATAGTTGACGAAGCCACGGCAAATGCCTAGCTTCGACACTGTACCCACGAATGTACCCAAACCAGTGTTTTGGTGACTCGTGAATCAATAGGTTACAAGCCATTTGGCGGGCGGTCCCATCCTCTCCGTCATCGCACTCGGGAGATTCAGTGTGTCGATTTCCCACCCGTGCCCGGAGCAGTGTTTTAACACAATCTGGCATCACCCAAGTCTAGGGTGAAGAGCGAACAGGCCTACAGAAACTAAATTCCGATAATGAATGTTATCGGTACCCAGACATGATTCTTCCCATCGCTCAGTTTTGAAGCTAAAGCCCTTCAGCTTCATCCGGGCGTTAGGAAATTGTGGCGCGATCTTTACCCGCTAGCATCTTTGATCAGGGGAGGAAGCAGTGGGGTTCCGCACAGCCGACCTGGCTGAGTTGCGGGATTGATGGCCTCGGCTTCATCATCGAGGGAGTGGAACGCAAGGTTCCCGCAGCTGTCATCGGCGATTGATCATCCCTCGAGGCGGTAACGGTTGATGTCACCCAACCTGGACCGATCGTGAGCCATTGTGCGAACTATGGAGGCAAGTTGAGCACCCAGATGCGTGACGGCGGAATCGTCAGAAAATGCGTCAGACTCCATTCTCAACTGTTCGCGGCTATATGGCTGCGCTTGGATAGTTTCGAGTGACGATGAGGTGGAAGCCTTTAGGACTTCGATCTTTCGGTGGGCTGTCTCGAAGTCTGCGATTGCGCGTCGAAAGCAGGCGTCAAGTTCTTCAAATGCAGCTGTGATTTGGCCAGTCATCAGTATCTCCTATGTAGGTCCTAGAAGAAATGCTGACCGGCATAGGTGCTGGCGTCAAGTCCAGCGTAGGGTTCTTCCTCGGCGTAGGGAATCTGGCTACTTTCGCAACTGAGGGCAAGCCGCCCTTTCTTGTTGATCGTCACCGAGACAATCGAAGATTAAAAAGAGCTGGCGGAAATAAGAGCAGCCCACGCTGCCGCGCTCGATCCACGCACCGTGTCCGCGGAAGCCGTGAGACGTAACGCCCATATCGTTAACAACGCCGAGAGCGAATGCGCCACACAGATCATCCGTGAAATCGGTGCCAGCCGCTTCGACCGTCGGCACGTTAGACAAGTTGTGGACCTGGATGGGCGAAGTCCCGGAGCCTCGCGATACCAAGGACTTCCAGTCAGACCGCTCAAAACTCTCCGGGACCATAAAGACGTGCTTCCCGATCTCTAAGTTGACGTTCGCCGTCTCGGCATGTTGATGCGGGCAGAGGTGGCTCGGTTTGTTTGAACAGTTTCGGGCGTTTTGCTAAGTGGATTTCCGCCTCGATTATGCCACCACCTTCATTGGTGCCAGCGCGTTGAAGTAGGCCTGATCCGGCGTCTGCCGGTCAAGGGATGAATGTGGGCGTCGGCTATTGTCAAAGGTCAGATATCGACCAATGCCGACGCGGGCTTCGGACACGGTCTTGTAGGCGTGGAGGTAGACCTCCTCGTATTTGATCGACCGCCAAAGGCGTTCCACGAAGACATTGTCCCGCCAAGCGCCCTTGCCATCCATCGAGATGGCGATTTCGGCTTTCTTCAACACTGCAACAAGGATGATTTAATAGCCGCGTGTATGGAGGAGAGAGACCAGCCAAATCTCATGCTCTTCAAGCGGTGGTTTTGCGAAGCTGAAGGTGCGCTCAATTTTTGACTGTCTTGCACGATCCGCAAGACACCCCAATTGGAAAGGGTGCGGCTTTCTTCGCACATCCGTTGAGCTCGTAAACTTTCCGGGACATCCAGCAACCGTTGTAGGCCGTGCTCATAAGAAACGTGTTGAGGATTGGCTCTGCTCGCTTTTCGACGACTACCACTTGGATCAAGCACGCTGCATCGCGGCGCAGGTGGTTCTTCTAATGGACGGAGCTTTTTCCGTGGTTTTGCTTCATCGCGATCCTACATATTTCGAGACGGCTGGAAGGGCAGCGGCGACGCTAATCGAAGCTGGCTCAGGCCATCGAAGGGCACGGCAGATCATAGCGATCTCCAGCGATCGATACCGGGGTCCACGTGGACGAAATTCAGTGAATGGCAGCACGGTGCAACCCGCCGATGGCGATACCGGGAATTCAAATGGCTGGCCTTTCTGCTTCTCATCGTTGTCATGAGCATAGGCCAGATGTTCAAATCGGGCGCTTCCTGGTCGGGGACTGCCAGCGCCCCGACCGCTTCTTCGCAGACGTTGTTCAGCAGTCAGAAGTTCACGGTCACCGATGGGGATACTATTCGGATGGCGGACGGCACTCCTGTACGGCTCCTCGGCTTCAACACTCCCGAGAAGTTCGAGCCGATGTGTGCCAGGGAAGCTGAGCTCGGAAACCGGGCTACCGAGAGGCTAAGACAACTGGTGTCATCGGGGACGAGCACGGTCACCCAAGTGGCCTGCGCCTGTGCACCGGGAACCCAAGGAACCAAACGATGCAATTTCGGTCGAAGTTGCGGCATCCTTCGGGTCGACGGAAAAGATGTCTCTCAGACCCTAATCGCGGAAGGCTTGGCAGTGTCTTTTCAGTGTGGGCGAACCCAATGCCCGAGGCTGCCAAGGCCGTGGTGTGGCTGACAGGAAGGGAGTGACCCGGATGACGGAATCGTCAAAGCTCTCGGAGCTTCTGCCGACTCGTTGGTTGGACCGAGAAAACCGGGCTATTGTGTCTGACAGGTATGGGGGAAATGGAATCAATGGCATCTGACACACTGGCGCTCCTGATCGACGGCGACAACGCATCGCCGAAGGTAATATCGGGCCTCCTGGCGGAGATTGCGAATTACGGCACCGCCAGCGTCAAGCGCATCTACGGCGACTGGACGAAACCCAACCTCAACGGATGGAAGGAATGCCTGCTCGAGCACTCGATCCAGCCCGTGCAGCAGTTCGCATACACGACGGGCAAGAACGCCACTGACGGTGCGATGATCATTGATGCCATGGACCTGCTCTATACGGGTCGGTTCTCAGGTTTCTGCATCGTTTCCAGCGATAGCGACTTCGCCCGGCTTGCTTCCCGCATTCGGGAGCAGGGAATCACGGTGTATGGCTTCGGAGAGCGGAAGACGCCCCGCCCGTTCATCACGGCATGCGACAAGTTCATCTACGTCGACGTACTCAGTTCCCTGGCAGAAGGAACAGAGGTTCAGGCCATTCCGATTAAAGCGATCGAGACGCCGAAGGCGGCCCCAAAGCCAACCAAGGCACCTGCGGAGAAGGTGCGGCCTCCGCAGGGAGCGGCCGCAAGTGGCAAGCTGGATAAGGCAGCCTTGGAGATGCTGCGCAAAGCAGTGGAGGCAACGGCTGAAGAGGACGGCCGAGCAAATCTCGGTCGGGTCGGCACGCACCTGGCGAAGCAATCACCTGACTTCGAGGCCCGAAATTACGGGTATGCTCGGCTGAGCGACCTCGCAGAGGCCTCTGGTATTCTCGTGGTCGAGCGAACAGGGGAACAGAACAAGGTGGTTACCGTGCGGTTGAAGAGGAAGGCGCAGAAGCCGGAGGCGCAAGTGGCGACCTAGTCCCGCTGAACGTAGCTAGAGAGTTCGTTGGATCGGGAAACGACTATCTCTCATGGAATCAGACGGACCTCACCAAAAACCAATCGCGCCGGTTACTTACCGGAGCCAGTTAGAATCCTGATTGGGCTAAAGATTCCCTGATTGTGCGTTAGGGCCATCTAAAAAACCTCATTCCGGCCAGCTTGACTCTCCCTATCGAAGGGAACAAAAGAAGAACGCCAACGCTTTTTAGGGACATGAAGCCCTGCACAACGCGAACCGAGGAGGTCCGTGAATGAGAACGCATGCCCGGCCTTCCGGCGTCATCAACGAGCTTCGGGAACGGATAGCGAAGCTCGAGGGCTGTGGCGCGCGGAAGGCGGAATGTCTTCCCTTCGGTGTTCCCGAGATAGACGGGAAGCTTCCGGGAGGAGGCTTGGCATTCGGTGCGCTTCACGAGTTCGCGGGAGGCGGATCAGGGACCGTGGATGGCGCATCCGCCGCACTGTTCGCGGCGGGCGTGGCAGCTCGATCGAAGGGGAAGGTTCTCTGGTGTCTGACCCGCGCCGATCTCTTCGCGCCCGCGCTGTCACAGGCAGGGCTTCATCCGGACCGCGTGATCTACTGCGAAGCCGACCGGGAAGAGGATGTCCTGGCTTCCATGGAAGAGGGGCTGTCCTTCGGCGGTCTCGCGGCCGTCGTGGGCGAGCTGGTCAGGCTGCCTATGACCGCATCCAGACGTCTCCAGCTTGCCGCCGAGAAGACGGGAACCATGGGCTTGGTCGTCAGGAGGTGGAGACGGCAGACGGAGGCGGCGGATTTCGGGAATCCAACGGCCAGTAACACGCGATGGCGGATCAGTGTCCTGCCGTCCGCGCCGCTACCAGTCGCGGGCGTTGGCAGGGCGCGATGGCTGGCCGAGTTGATGAGAGTGAAAGCAGGCGAGTGTGCTGAGTTCGAAATAGGAGCCTGTGATGCCAAGGGTCGTGTGTGTTTACTTCCCGGACTTGCCAACGGACAGGATCAGACGACATGGAGAGGGAGCCGTGCCAGCTGACCAGCCGCTTGTCGTGATATCCCGGAGCGGCTCCAAGCGCTGGGTGTCAGCTGCCGATACGTCGGCCCGCAAGGTCGGCCTTCGGGTCGGCATGGCGGCGAGCAAGGCTCAGGCTGTCGTCGCAAACCTGGCGATGATCGACGCCGACCCTGCCGCGGATGCCGCCGCTCTCGAGCGCCTGGCTCTTTGGGCGCTCCGGCAGTACAGCCCCGTCGTCGCGGTAGACGGTAGCGATGGCATCGTCATGGATACGGAAGGCGCTGACCACCTTCGTGGTGGCGAGACGATGATGGTCTCCAGCCTTGTGAATTCGCTCCGGGGTCGTGGACTGACGGCGCGGGCGGCGGTTGCGGACACATGGGGAGCGGCGCACGCGCTGACCCGAATGACGGCAGCTGAGACCACAGTCATTCCTGTCGATGGCATTGCCAAGGCAGTCGTCGGACTGCCAATCCATTGCCTGCGCCTGCCCGCGGAGACGATCCAGAGTCTTCGGGTACTTGGGGTCGATACCGTTGGCGAGTTGTCGGCGATGCCACGCGCGCCGTTGACCTTGCGCTTCGGTCCTGATGTCGGTCGACGGCTTGACCAGCTATTCGGTCGGGTCGCCGAGCCTATCGAGCCATTGCGCACTCCGGAACTCGTCGAAGTCTCCCGGAACTTCCAGGAGCCGATCGGTGCGGCCGAGACCATCCGCGAGTACGTTCTCCGCCTTGTATGCGAGTTAAGCGCCGAGCTTGAGGAACGGGGCCTTGGTGTCCGTCGTTCGGACCTCGTCATCTATCGCGTCGACAACTCGAGGCAATGCGTCCGCGCCGGGCTGGCGAAGCCGGTCCGTGATCCCGCCCGGCTGTCGAAGCTCCTGTGCGACCAGATCGAGAAGATCGACCCCGGCTTCGGCATCGAAAAGATGGTGTTGGTGGCGGTCATGGTGGAGCCGCTGGAAGAGCGGCAGGTCGCATCATCACTTATCGAGGAACAGGTCGTCGACGTGACGCCTCTCATCGACATCCTCGGCAACCGTGGGCAGCGTCTATACCGTATCGCGCCCGTCGCCTCGGACGTCCCAGAGCGGTCGGTGACAAGGATCGCGCCGACGGCGAACGACACGGGAGCTGACTGGGCGGGGAAATGGCCGCGCCCGTCCCGCCTGATGGCGCACCCGGAAGCAATCGAGGTCATGGCTTTGCTCCCTGACCAGCCACCGGCGACGTTCACCTGGCGGGGCAAGCGCCGCCGCGTCAGGAGGGCGGACGGTCCGGAGCGTATCTTCGGCGAATGGTGGACACGCCCTCGGGAAATGCAGGCCGTACGCGACTACTTCGTCGTCGAGGACGAGCATGGCGAGCGGTACTGGGTGTATCGAGCCGGTGACGGCGTCGATCTCGAGACAGGGTCGCACCGCTGGTTCATTCACGGGGTCTTCGGATGAGATATTCCGAACTCCAGGTCACGACGCACTTCAGCTTCCTCCGCGGAGCGAGTTCAGCCGAGGAATTGTTCGCCACGGCCGCTGCCATGGGTGTCGAGGCGTTAGGCGTGGTCGACAGCAATTCGCTGGCCGGGATCGTCCGGGCCTGGGAGGCGGCTAAGACGACGGGTGTCCGCCTTGTGGTCGGTTGCCGTCTGGACCTTTCGGACGGAATGTCGCTTCTGGTCTACCCGACCGACCGCCCGGCTTACTCCCGGCTCACCCGGCTGTTGTCGCTCGGCAAGAGCAGGGGCGGCAAGGGGAGGTGTGTCCTCGATATCACCGATGTCGAGACATACAGCGAAGGCCTGATTGCGATACTGGTTCCGGACGAGGCCGACGATGTCTGCGCGGGACAGCTCAGGAAGGTCGGCGCGATCTTCGGTGATCGGGCATACGTGAGCCTTTGTCTGCGTCGTCGCCCCAACGACAGGCTCCGACTTCACAGTCTCTCCAACATGGCGGCCAGGCATCGCGTGAGGACCGTCATCACCAATGATGTCCTGTTCCACGATCCGGCCCGCCGACAACTCCAGGACATCGTGACCTGCATCCGTAACCGGACCACCATCGACAGCGTCGGCTTCGATCGCGAAAGGCACGCCGACCGCTTTCTCAAGACGCCCGAGGAGATGCACCGCCTGTTCGCCGAGTATCCGGAGTCGCTGGCGCGGACACGGGAGATCGTCGACCGCTGCAGGTTCGACATGTCCGAACTCCAGTACCAGTATCCCGAAGAGGCAATCGTCCCCGGTCTCGATGCCCAGCAGTCGTTGACCAAGTTCGCGTGGGAAGGAGCGGCCGACCGTTACCCGGAGGGCATCCCGGACAAGGTCCGCAAGGCCATCCTGCATGAACTCGAGCTGATCCGGAAGATGAACTACGCGCCGTACTTCCTGACGGTCTTCAGCATCGTTCGCTTCGCGCGTTCAAAAAGCATCCTCTGTCAGGGACGCGGGTCGGCTGCCAACTCGGCCGTTTGCTACTGCCTCGGCATCACCTCGATAAATCCCGAGACATCGGACCTGCTC
>JAEWOP010000119.1 GCA_023399635.1 Pseudomonadota bacterium | reverse complement strand
CGCTTCAGGTTTCTGCGGATCATGCCCCTGTCGGCTCCGCCGAGAAGGAAAGCTACCGGAAAATAGATGGCCATCGCCATGGCAACCAGGCAGCCAAGGGCGAAAACCTGCTGCAGAAGCGAGACCTGCGGCAGGAGGTAAGGGCGCGCATAGGGCAAAGCGCAAACAAGTCCTCCCGCCATCAAGCCTGCCGACACCATGAGCAGCACGGCGCGCTTCAGCAGCACCCACTCCCACTGCAAATGGCCGCGCCACAGCAAAGTCGAGAACAGGAACGCCGCGTTGATCCAGCCGGCCGCAGCCTCGGCGGTTGCAATGCCCCGTTCCGCCAGGAGCGGAAAAAGTGCAATCGCTAGCCCCGAGTTGACGACCACCGACATCATGGTGAAACGCATGGGGGTGCGGGTATCTTCCCGAGCATAAAAGCCAGGCTGCAACGCCTTGATCATCACAAAGCCCGGCAGACCGATACCGTAGATCGCGAGGATCGAGGCTACGACGGTCGTGTTCTCAGCGGAGAAGGCGCCTCTTTCATAGAGGACGCGAATGATCGGCTCAGACAGCACCCAAAGTCCGGCGGCGGCGGGCAGTGTCAGGAAGAGCACGAATTCCAGAGAACGGTTCTGAATTCCAGCAGCTTCCTTCATATGCCCTCCCTTGAGAGCACGCGACAACTCCGGAAGAAGCACCACGCCGACTGCGACACCCACGACCCCAAGCGGCAGCTGGTATATCCGATCGGCGTATTGGAGCGCAGCAATTGCCCCTTCCTTCGTGGAAGCAATGGCCTGGCCGATGACCTGATTGATCTGCGTGACGCCGCCCGTGATGGCTGCAGGCACAGCTAGTACGAGCAGTCGCTTGACGTTTGGCGTCATCCTCGGGCGGCGAAACCCCATCTTGATGCCGGCGTGACGTACTCCGAAGTAGACGACCGACAGCTGAAGGACCCCGGCAACCAGCACGCTCCATGAAAGATACCATGCCGTCACGAGCGGATCCGCGCCTTCCCACCAGGCATAGCCAAGCGCGGCAATCATCACGACGTTGAGAAAAACGGGCGCGACGGCGGCTGCAAAGAAATGATGCAACGAATTCAGCATACCGCTCATCATTGCCGTCAGTGACATGCACATCAGGTAAGGGAACATCACTGTCGCGAGGCGAACCGTGAGTGCTGACTTCCCCGGATCGTCGGCGAAGCCGGGAGCAATGATCCAATCGACCAGCCACGGCATGGCCAGTTGCATGCCAATGGTGATCAGCAACAGCGCCGAGAACAGGACGCCGAGCACTTCCTCGGAAAAACGCTTGGCGCCCTCGACGCCATTGGTCTCTATCTCCTTGGAGAACAGCGGAACGAAAGCAGCATTGAAAGCACCCTCGGCGAATAGGCGACGAAACAGATTGGGAAACCGGAAGGCAGCGTAGAATACGTCCGCCATGGGACCGGTCCCGAGTGCCGCTGCCATCATTGTTTCGCGGGCAAATCCGAAGATGCGGCTCCCGAGCGTTGCGCCGCCAACAGTCGCGAACTTTCCTACGAGGCTCATGCGTCCGCTTTCGATTTGCGCGGTCCCGCCTGGGTGCGGCGTGCGGGCACCGGCGCTGGCGCGATCATACCGGAGGGCATGCCTCGCCTCAGTTCATCCTCCTGCTCCGCCATCACTGCCTTCAGTCGCGCGGTAATGTTGCTTTGGCGGTTCTCGTTGGTGATCTTGGCGCCGAGGAGATCGGTGACATAAAAGGTGTCGATTACCTTTTCGCCGAAGGTGGTGATCCGCGCCGAATGGATGTCGAGCGACAGGTCGGCGAGCACCGCCGTGATTTCCGCGAGCAAGCCTGGTCGGTCGAGGCATTCGACCTCAACCACCGTGAACTTGTTGGAAAGACCGTTGGAGAGCACAACGGAGGGCGGTATCTCGAAGGCCTTGTTTCGCTTCTTGCCTTTGGCGCGGGTTGCGATGACTTCCGGAAGCCGCTTCTTGCCCGACAGAACATCCTCGATCATCCGTCCTATCGTTGCCGCACGGCGCATCTCGTCTTCATCGGAGGGGAATTCTCGGTTTACAAGGATCGTGTCGAGCGCCCGACCATCGGTTGTCGTGTAGATCTGGGCATCGGCAATATTCGCGCCGGCAGCCGCACAGGCGCCGGCGATGATCGACAGAAGCCGCGGATGGTCCGGTGCCAGAACAGTAATCTCGGTGATGGCATGGAAGGAGTGCGTTCGCACGATGGTGGCAAGAGCGTTGCCTGCACGATCCGTGTCGCGGATAAACGTCGCATGACGCACCTGGTCCTCCAGCGGCACCGACAGCAGATATGGCTGGTAATGCAGTTGCGAATAGACGCGGCGGTCCTTCTGGCTCCAGTCACCGAGAGCGGCGAAGAGGTCCTCCTCTGCCTGCTTGGCGCGCTCCTTGCGGGAAAGCTCGGAGAAGCCACCGGACAGGAGAAGCTCGGTCTCGTAGTAGAGCGTGCGCAGCAGTTGACCCTTCCAGCCATTCCACACCCCCGGTCCAACCGCGCGGATATCGCAGATGGTCAAGATCAGGAGCAGCCTCAGGCGGTCCATTGACTGCACCTTGTCGGCGAAGTCGGTGATCGTTTTGCGGTCATGTAGATCGCGCGTCTGCGCCGTCATCGACATGATGAGGTGCTCTTCAATCAGCCAGACCACCAGTTCCGTCTGCTTTGCATTCAGGCCAAAACGGGGGCACAGCTTCCGGGCAATCCGTGCGCCGGCAATGGAATGATCTTCCTGGCGCCCCTTGGCGATGTCGTGGAGCAGCACGGCGACATAAAGTGCTTCACGCTCCTCCACCGAAGGCATCAGCTTGTTGGCAAGCGGATGAATATCGGCCGCTCGCCCGTTATCCACCTCGGCAAGCGCTTCGACGGACCGGATCAGGTGCTCGTCGACGGTGTAGTGGTGGTACATGTTGAACTGCATCATCGAAACGATACGGCCGAAATCGGGAATGAAGCGACCCAGAACGCCTGCCTCGTTCATGCGCCGGAGCATGAGCGCCGGGTCGCGTCGGGAGGTCAGCATGGAGATGAACAGGCGGTTTGCCTCTTCATTCTCGCGCACCTCATCGTTAATGAGCGAAAGAGAGCGCGTCACCCGCTTCAAGGCATCCGGATGGAATTCCAACCCGTTGATGTCTGCGACATGGAAGAGACGGATGATGTTGATCGGATCGCGCTTGAAGACATCCGGGTCAGCCAGCGTGATGCGGCCGCGATCCTGAACGAATTCCACGGTGCCTGGTATCTTGTGGACGCGCTTGGTGAAGCGCGAGATGACGCGCTTTAGTCCTGGCGCTTCCTTCGCCTGCTCATCTTCAAGGGCTGCGCAGAATATTCGCGTAAGATCGCCGACATCCTTGGCAACAAGGAAGTAGTGCTTCATGAAGCGCTCAACAGCCGCCAATCCCGGCCTTCTATGGTAGCCGAGACTTTCGGCAATCTCGCGCTGAATATCAAAGGACAGCCGCTCCTCCGCCTTACCGGTGAGGAAATGCATGTGGCAGCGGACCGCCCACAAGAAGTCATCGGATTTTTGAAACAGTTTCCATTCATGCCGCGACAGGACACCGAGCTGGACCAGATCCTGCGGGTTACGAATGCGGTAGTAGTACTTGGCAATCCAGAAGAGCGTGTGCAGATCGCGTAGGCCGCCCTTCCCTTCCTTCACATTCGGCTCAACAAGATAGCGCGTGTCACCTGCCTTCTGGTGACGCATGTCGCGTTCGGCAAGCTTGGCCGCAACAAACTCCGCTCCCGTGCCGGCCACGATCTCTGCGTCGAATCGCTTCTCCAGGTCCGCCACAAGCAGTTGATCACCGCAGACATACCGGCTTTCCAGGATAGCCGTGCGGATCGTCATGTCGGTTTTGGCGAGCTGGATGCATTCCTCAACCGTACGGGTAGCATGACCGACCTTGAAGCCCATGTCCCAGAGCACGTAAAGCAGGAACTCGATCGCCTTGCGCATCGCCTCGGAGTTTTTTGCCGGCAGCAAGAAGAGCAGGTCGATATCCGAACCTGGCGCCAACGTGTCGCGACCATATCCACCGACGGCAGCTACCGCGACTTTTGCCGCCTCCGGATGAAGCGTCTCCGTCACCGTCTCGTGCAGCACCTGAACCAGTTGGTCCTGCAGCCAGGAAAGGCGCCGGGCGCAAGCAAGCCCGCTGCCATCTTCCTCGAGCAGGTGTCGGATGCGCTTGCGGCCCTCGCTACTTGCAGCCCGCAACACGGCAAGCACCGCGGCGCGGCCATCCATTTCTGCCGTCGTATTATCACGGACAGCGGCACGGCAATCCGCCCGCAACTGGTCTACATCAAGGATGCTGGAGAAATCGATTGCGTGGTGAGCCATGTCGTCCTGCTGATGGCAACCTGAAAGCTGCCTATATCCGCTCCAGAGAGTGATGAACAATGGTTATAACGCCGCAATGTTCACACTTTGTGTGCGGGATGGATTGGCTGACTTCTCGGTCGTCATGCATCCGAAATCTGCTTCTTTAGCGCGTAGAGCGCGTCCAAAGCTTCGCGCGGCGTCATGTCGTCTGGATTGATGGCCTTGAGACTCTCCTCGATTCTGGAGGGAGCCGCCCTGCGCTGTTCCTCCCGGCGCACCGCCACCTGGAACAGGGGCAGGTCATCGATCAACTGGCTTGCAGGGTTCTTGCGATCGGAATCTTCCAGCTTGGTCAGCACGTCTCTTGCACGAGCGACGACGGAGGCCGGCAGGCCCGCCAAGCGGGCAACCTGTATGCCATAGGAACGATCAGCGGCGCCGGGTCCGACCTCATGAAGAAAGATGACGTCTCCATCCCATTCCTTAACCCGCATCGTGGCGTTTGACAGGCGAAGCAGCTTCTCCGACAAGACCGTCAGTTCGTGGAAATGGGTCGCGAAGAGGCCTCGGCAGCGGTTCGCCTCGTGCAGATGTTCTACCGCCGCCCACGCAATCGAAAGACCATCGAAGGTCGCCGTCCCGCGACCGATCTCATCTAGGATCACCAAAGAGCGATCCGTTGCCTGGTTGAGGATTGCGGCGGTCTCGACCATCTCAACCATGAAGGTGGACCTGCCGCGGGCCAGATCATCCGAAGCACCGACCCGGGAAAATAGCCGGTCGACAATACCGATATGGGCGGAGGCGGCGGGAACGAAAGAGCCCATCTGGGCCAGGATCGCGATCAGCGCGTTCTGGCGCAGGAAGGTTGACTTACCGCCCATATTGGGGCCCGTGAGCAGCCATAGCGCACCAAATTCACCGCCTTCCGACGGCGACAGGTCGCAGTCGTTGGCGATGAACGGGCCTTCGGACTGCCGCCGCAGTGCTTGCTCGACCACAGGATGGCGGCCGCCTTCAATCGCAAACATCCGGGATGCATCAACCATCGGCCGATGATACCCCCACTCCTCCGCGAGCAGAGCCAGTCCGGCGGCGACGTCAACGGCTGCGATCGCCCGCGCTGCCTTCTTGATCGCTTCTGCCTCCCCGATGATCTCTCCAGCCAATCGTTCAAATGCGGCCAGTTCTATTGCCAGGGCACGATCCGCAGCATTGGCAATTCGCGTTTCCAGGTCAGCCAGTTCCGTTGTGGTGAAGCGCATCGCATTCGCCATCGTCTGGCGGTGGATGAACCGTGCCTTGGCTTCAGGACTATCGGTCATCGGCCCGGCACTACCGGCGGTGACTTCGATAAAGTAGCCAAGGATATTGTTGTGCTTGATCTTAAGTGACCTGATGCCGGTCTCTTCGGCATATTGGAGCTGCAGGCCCGCAATCACGCGGCGCGACTGGTCGCGCAAGGCGCGCACTTCGTCCAGGTCGGCGTCGGCACCTTCTCGCAGAAAGCCGCCATCGCGCTTCAAGAGCGGCAGCTCGTCAGCCAACATCTCGCCAAGCTTCTGCTCAAGCGCCGGCGGCAGGAGCTTCAGACACTCGAGAGCCTCCCTGAGCTCTTCCGGCAGCATCGCCTTTTCAAGGAAGTTTGCAACGGACCGGGATGCCTCAAGGCCCTGCAAGATAGCACCCAGGTCACGCGGTCCCCCGCGATCGAGCGCCAAGCGCGAAAGTGCACGCGGCATATCTGGTACGTGCTTCAGTGCCGATCTCAGTTCCGAGCAAAGCGAAGGCTCGTCGCGGAGGAATGAAATGGAGTCCAGTCGCCGGTTGATCTGTGCGGGATCGGTTAATGGCGACATCAAACGCTCGGCAAGCATGCGTGCTCCACCGCCGGTGACCGTCCGGTCGATCGCCCTCAGCAGCGTTCCGTCACGATCGCCAGAGAGAGTGCGGGTGAGCTCCAGATTGCCTCGGGTCGCGGGATCGATGAAAAGCGTGGAAGCAGCACTTTCCCGCTCCGGAATTCCCAGCGGCGGGCGCTCGCGAATTTGCGTCTTTTCAACATAAGCGACGGCGGCGGCAGCCGCGGCAAGCTCTGCACGAGAGAAGCTTCCGAAGCCATCAACAGTTTCGACGCCGAAATAGCGGCTGATGCGTCCTTCAGCCGTGGCACTGTCGAAGAGCACCCCAGGTTGCGGTACCGCGACCTTGCCCAAGACATCGAATACCGGCTTCAGCTCGGGATCATGAAACATCGTGTCCGGCAGGATCACCTCGCGGGGATCAATCCGCAGGATGTCGGCTAGGAGCCGCGACTGGTCCGTTTCCGCGAGCCGGAAGACGCCTGTTGAAATATCGATCCAGGACAGAGCCATCTGCGGCTCCGACGATCCGCGGATGCGGGAAAGCGCCATCAGATAGTTGGACTCTGCTGGCGACAGCAGCTTGTCCTCCGTGAGCGTGCCAGGCGTCACCAGGCGGACGACATCGCGCTTCACAACCGATTTGGAGCCGCGCTTTCTCGCCTCTGCCGGGTCTTCCACCTGCTCGCACACCGCCACGCGGAATCCGAGAGAAATGAGCTTTTGCAGGTAATCGTCGGCTGCATGGATCGGAACGCCACACATGGGGATATCCTGACCCATGTGCTGACCTCGTTTCGTCAAGGTGATGCCGAGCGCACGAGCCGCCTCCACCGCGTCCTCGAAGAAGAGCTCGTAGAAATCTCCCATGCGATAGAAGAGTAGCGAATCCGGGTTGTTCGCCTTGATCTCGATGTACTGCTCCATCATCGGCGTCGCGGTGGCACGGCTCTCCTCCGAGGCGAGCTCGCTCGCCGTGAGAGCATCGATGGCAAAACGCTGGTGTTGGGTCACAGGCCGAATTTCTGTTGCGCATGAGGATGGGCAACTCTATCGATTGTGACCCTTGAAAGACAACCGATACCGCGGCCGGGAGAGTGGCTGCCCACAAAAAGCTGGAGGAGCTTCATCGATGAACGAAAAGGCTGGCCGCACGCGCGCTTCCGTAACCGAACAAGAAGCCCTTGCCTTTCACGCTCAGGGACGCCCGGGAAAGCTTGAGATCAACCCGACGAAACCGATGGCGACGCAGCGCGACCTTTCGCTTGCCTATTCGCCGGGCGTGGCCGTACCGGTCAAGGCAATCGCCGCTGACCCTGCGACAGCCTACGACTACACAACGCGCGGCAACATGGTGGCAGTGATCTCCAACGGCACTGCCATCCTCGGTCTTGGTAACCTCGGTGCTTTGGCCTCCAAGCCCGTGATGGAAGGGAAGTCCGTTCTCTTCAAGCGTTTTGCCGACGTGGATTCCATCGATCTTGAGGTGGACACGGAAAATGTCGACGAGTTTGTCAACTGCGTGCGCTTCCTCGGCCCCTCCTTCGGCGGCATCAACCTCGAGGATATCAAGGCACCCGAATGCTTCATCATCGAGAGCCGCCTGCGCGAGCTGATGGACATTCCGGTGTTCCATGACGACCAGCATGGTACGGCAATCATTGCCGCCGCAGGCCTCATCAACGCCCTGGAACTGACGGGGCGGGATCTCAAGACGACGAAGCTCGTCTGCAACGGCGCCGGAGCCGCCGCCATCGCCTGTATGGAACTCATCAAGGCGATGGGCTTCAATCCGGACAACATCATCCTCTGCGACACCAAGGGCGTGATCTACCAGGGCCGTACGGAGGGAATGAACCAGTGGAAATCGGCGCACGCTGCCAAGACGGACAGGCGCACGCTGGAGGAGGCCATGGAGGGGGCAGATGTTGTCTTCGGCCTGTCGCAGAAAGGCGCCTTCTCCGAAGAGATGATCCGTTCCATGGCCGACAGGCCCATCATCTTCGCCATGGCAAACCCAGATCCGGAAATCACTCCGGAAGAAGTCGCGCGCATTCGGGACGACGCCATCATGGCAACCGGACGTTCCGATTACCCTAACCAGGTGAACAACGTTCTCGGTTTCCCGTACATCTTCCGCGGTGCGCTCGACGTGCGGGCTACGCAGATCAACGATGCAATGAAGATCGCTGCCGTGCGGGCGCTGGCCAATCTGGCTCGCGAAGATGTGCCGGACGATGTCGCCGCAGCCTACCAGGGCAATCGGCCGAGGTTCGGCCCTCAATACATCATCCCGGTGCCCTTCGATCCGCGACTGATCTCGGCGATCCCCGTTGCCGTTGCCGAAGCCGCGATGGAAAGCGGTGTCGCCCGCAAGAACATCAAGGATCTGGAAGCCTACGGACGCGAGCTCTCTGCCCGTCGAGACCCCATGGCGGTCACGACGCAAGGCATCTACGAGAGGGTGCGCCGCTTTCCGAAGCGCGTGGTCTTTGCGGAAGCGGAAGAAGAACAGGTCATGCGTGCGGCCATCTCCTTTGCGCACCACCAGCTTGGTACAGCGATCCTGCTCGGACGAGATGACGTCATTCGTGCAACGGCAGAGAATGCAGGGATCGACCTTGATCGACCCAATGTTGAGATCGTCAACGCCCGCATCTCCAATCGTGTTGAAGCTTATATCGACCACCTTTACGCTCGCCTGCAGCGGCAGGGCTTTCTGCTGCGCGATGTGCAACGCTTGATCCATAACGACCGCAATCACTTTGCGGCCACGATGGTGGCCGTTGGCGATGCGGACGCGATGGTGACCGGCACGACGCGAAATTATGCGACTGCCCTGCAGGATGTGCGCCGCTGCATCGACACGAAGCCGGGCCACCAGGTCATCGGTGTTTCCCTTGCCGTATCGCGTGGCCGAACGGTGTTCGTTGCCGACACCGCCGTTCATGACATGCCGACGGCGGAAGATCTTGCAAACATCGCTGTCGAGGCTGCCCGCGTGGCGCGCCGGATGGGATATGAGCCACGCGTTGCCATGCTCGCCTATTCCACCTTCGGGCAACCAACCGGAGAGCGGTCGGAGCGCGTGCGCGAAGCGGTGAGAATTCTCGACAAGCGCCGGGTGGATTTCGAGTATGACGGCGAGATGGCTGCCGACGTGGCGCTCAATGCCCACCGAATGGAGCAGTACCCATTCTGCAGGCTGTCAGGGACAGCAAACGTGCTGGTAATGCCCGCCATCCATTCCGCCTCGATATCAACGCGCATGCTGGAGGAACTGGGTGCGGCGACCGTGATCGGACCGCTCTTGGTCGGCCTTGATAAATCGGTCCAGATCACCTCGATGGGTGCCAAGGATTCCGACATCGTCAACATGGCAGCTATCGCCGCATATAATGCGGGAACCTGACCCCCGATCCGCGCTGGCCGTTAGCTCGCGAAGCGGCCGGCGTCGGCGCCGTAGTAATTGATGTAGCGGTCGGAGATGGAGGCGATCGGAAGGACCACCAGCACGTCGGTGGTGTTGAAAGCCTGGTCAACCACGGCGCCATCACCGATCATTGCACCTAGCCGCAGATAGCCCTTGATCAGCGGCGGCATGGCCGCCAGGGCGCGGCGGGCATTGATCCCTTCCCGGGGCATCAGGTCCATCTCGCGGTACAGGTGAGGCAAGGCCGATGCCAGCCATTCTCCCTTCACCCTTGCATTGTGATGGAGGAAGGAAAGAGCCAGTGCGTGCTCTTCCGGCCGGACGCCCGGGAAGGACGCGCAGCCGAACATCGCCGATATCCCATGCTTGAGCGCGTAGGCCCAATTTCCCTGCCACAGAAGCTCAACCGTCCGCTTGGTGCGGTAGGCCGGCAGTACGCAGGAGCGGCCAAGCTCCATGAACTGCTTGTCGGGATGACGCGCCAGTAATGGCGCAATTTTGAACTCGGAGGCTGAATAGAAACCGCCATTGTCCACCGCCACCTGCTGGCGTAGCAGACGATAGGTTCCGACGATCTGATCTTCGATATCACCTTCAATGGCCCGATCCACGACCAGCAGATGGTCGCAGATAGCGTCATAGGCGTCGATATCTCGACGCAGGCGCATTGCCGCAGGGGAAAGGTGCGCCTTCATCTCTTCTACGAAGACGCGATAGCGGACTGACTGCGCAGCATCCACCTCGCGCTGGCTCCGTGCAAGACGGGTCTCGAGGCTGCCAATGCGCCCGAAAAGGGTATCCGTCGGATCCATCAGCATCTGCTGATTGAGATTTGCGCTCACGTCGTGCTTCAGGAATTCAAGAGCCATGATGATTGCCCCATCGGTTCAAGTCATCGCCAATAATCATTATCCCGCGACAAGAAAATGACAATGAGCACGACCGCGAAATCCGCTTCCCTGCTACTGCTCCCATGAGCTTACAACTGGCACAAGCCCCGAAACGTCAGTCGTTTTTCGGGATCCAGGTCCCCCCACCGCAAGACCAGCGACCGGGTGCAGAGAGAGGAGCAGCTACCGTTTCTTCTTCCGATTGTGAGCATGAAAAGGCGAGATCTACCGCTAGACTGAATCGCCACTGAACCTGCAGATCTTCATTCCCCTGAGGAGGGCTCATGCTTCTTGCTTGGGCCGAATATCTCGTCGAGGATCACGAGGCCCGCCCCGATAGAAATAAAGCTGTCCGCCAGATTAAAAACGGCAAACGACCAGCTTTCCGTATGGAACAGGATGTAGTCCACGACATGGCCATAGAGAAAGCCATCGATCAGGTTACCAATTGCACCGGCAACGATCAGGGCGAAGCCCGCATGAGTGAAGGACCGCTCCCGCGGCGTACGTCGCCAAAGCCAGAGGACGAAGCCGACGATAATGATCCGCATGCCGATGATGAATTCCCGCTCCATCCCTGACAGCAGCGAAAATGCGACGCCGAGATTGTAGGTCCGGTAGAGGGCCAGCATCGGGATCAGCGGCACCGCCTCTTGCAGCGGGAGATAGGCCTCCACCGCAAACTTGATGGCCTGATCGAGAACGACTGCAATGAAGACAACCGCCAAGGCGATCGCCGGCCGAGATAGCATGGCGCGCGGTGCGTTCATTGCTTGTCATCCAAAGACAGGAGGTGGCGACGGGCCTCAAACAGCATCACAGCGGTCGCTACCGCGAGGTTCAGGCTATCCGCTCTTCCCTGCTGCGGGATCCGTGCCAGCTTGTCGGCGGCCCGTGCGAGTTCGTCGGGAAGACCAGACTGCTCGTTACCCATCAGAACTGCCACTGGCTTCTTCGTATAGTCCACTGTCCTGTAATCGACGGCGCCAGCCAGATGGGTTGCCACAACCTGGACGCTCGAATGCTTCTGCCAGGCGAGAAAGCCTGCCGCGGAAGTCTTGACGAGCGGCACCGCAAAAACCGATCCCATGGTCGCGCGCACCGTTTCAAGTGAGAACGGGTCAGTGCAGTCATCGACAAGGATTACGCCAGACGCGCCGGCTGCGTCGGCCGTCCGGATGATTGTGCCTAAGTTTCCGGGATCTCGTACCCGATCGAGGGCCACGTAGGTGCTCCCTACCGCAGGCCGCAGTTCTTCCAGCGAGGACCAGCGCTGATCGAAGATGCCAACCACCATCTGCGGGTTGTCGCGCCGCGTGATGGAGGAGAGGACCTTCTCGCTCACTTCCAGCACAAGCCCCCCCTTGGCAATTGTCTTGGCCGCAACCTGCTCCACAAGGGGCTTGCTCCTGGCAGCCTTGGCATAAACGAGCGTGCGTATCGTCCAACCAAGTTCAAGCGCGTCGATCACCAGCTTCAGGCCTTCCGCCATGAAGGTGCCGCTCTGTTCGCGGTCCTTCTTGCTGGTGAGCGCCTTGATCTCCTTGATGATTGGATTGGCGAGACTGGTGATTTCCTTGACCTGACCCACCCGGCGCGGGCTGCCCTGGCGCATTTCGTCTGTCATTGCGGGATCCAGCGGCTGAAGAGGGAGGTGGAGAGCGCGCGGCCACGGGTATCGCCCGAAATCCCCGCTTCGCGGATGACCAGTTCGCCCGATTCAACCACGCCGCCGGCACCGCGCATGGTATCACGCAGCAGTTCATGGATCGAGTAGAAGCTCGCTCGAATGGAATAGGCAGTAAGCACCAGACCAAGTGCCTTGGGCGACAAGAGCTCGCGACAGATATCGAGCATCAGCGGCAGGTGATCAAAGAGATGCCATACTTCACCATTCGGCCCTCGCCCGAATTTGGGTGGATCGGTGAGTATGATGTCGTAACGATTGCCCCGTCGTTCCTCACGCTGGATGAACTTCATCGCGTCCTCGCAGATCCAGCGGATCGGTGCCTGCTCGAGGCGTGACAGGACCTGGTTTTCTCGCGCCCAGCCGATTGCCTTCTTTGAAGCATCCACATGGGTCACCTCGGCACCTGCGGACGCCGCGACCAGGGAGGCGACACCGGTATAACCAAACAAGTTCAGAACTTTGACAGGCCGCCCCGCAGCTTCCACCTGCTGCTTTACCCACTGCCAGTGGACAATTTGCTCCGGAAATACGCCGACATGGCGAAAAGACGTAAACCGGCCGAGAAAGTCGATCCCGAGGAGCGACAAAGGCCACGTTTCCCCGAGAACCTCCCGCGGAAACCGCCAGCGCCCCATGCCGTCTTCCTCGGTATCACCCGTAAACACGGCATCGACTTTTTCCCATGCGGAAGGACCAAGCGACGGCTGCCACAGCGCCTGAGCCTCCGGCCGGACAATACGGTATGGACCGTACTGCTCCAGCTTCAGCGCGTTGCCACTGTCGATCAGATGGAAATCACCGGCGCCTGAGGACTCCAGAATGAGGGGGATACGCTCCGCCGGGCGGTCCCCGCGGCGCTCCAGGAGTGCGCGCTGAGGGGCCACCTCATCCGGCTTGGCATTGACAGCTGGTGCCACAGCCCGTGCCGGACGGCCCGGGCTCGGCCGGGGTGCAGCCATGCTCGCTTGTGAACGAAGCTTTCCCTGCCGCTTGTCGGGACGCTTCTCGGAGCGCTTGTCCTTGTTCCTCAACCTGTTCTTCCAGCTTGCTCGTTATCGGCTGCAAATAGCACCCACGTGCTACTTGGCAAAGGCCTTTCCCCTCCGTAACCTTCTCATCACGATCGGAGGAGGTCAGCATGGATGTCGATGGTGAAGAGCGCATTGCCGCGCCGCGAGACGTGGTGTGGAACGCGCTAAACGATCCGGAAATCCTCAGGCAATGCGTTCCGGGATGCCAAAGCCTTGAACAGATTTCTCCTACGGAACTGGTCACGACCGTGCGCATCAAGATTGGACCCGTCGCAGCAAGCTTCAACGGCGAGATCCGCCTTTCCAATATCAAGGCGCCGGAGAGCTACACGATTTCGGGTGAAGGCAAGGGAGGCATTGCTGGCTTTGGCAAGGGCGCGGCGGATGTCGTGCTTCTGGAAGATGGGGATGAAACCATCTTGAGGTATACCGCAAAGGCTCAGGTGGGGGGCAAGCTCGCCCAGATGGGTTCCCGCTTGATCGACTCTGCTTCCCGCAAACTGGCGCAGCAGTTCTTTGCCGACTTCAATTCAGCCGTAGCCGCTAAGAGGGACGCGTCCTCCGCGTGAGCGTGGTGACGGCATCTTCACGAGACCAGCCGCTATATTAACGATGCGTTGACTTTCAGAGCCCGCAGGGTTAGAAGCCCGCCGCAATTGCAACGGATGCAAAGAACTCAACCCCCGAAAATTCGGTCTGCCAGCTCATTTTCATTCACGTGCCGTCTGATGCGCTTGGATGAGGGGACAGCTTGGCGTAGACTGGAACACGCAAGTCACGACAAGAAGGAATAAATCCATGAGTGTGCGTGTATCTGGTAAGCAGATGGAAATCGGTGAATCCTTCCGGCAACGGATTGAAGGGCAGATCGCAGATGCTATCACCAAGTACTTCGACGGGGGCTATTCAAGCCAGGTGATTGTGGCAAAGACCGGGTCTCGCTTTTCCAGCGATTGCCAGGTCCATCTCGACACTGGGGTTGTTCTGCACGCAGCAGGACAGGCCAATGATCCGCAGCTAAGCTTCGACGCGGCGGCCGAGCGCATAGAAAAGCGCCTTCGCCGTTACAAGCGCAAG
Organism: Pseudomonadota bacterium; assembly: GCA_023399635.1. Taxonomy (GTDB): domain Bacteria; phylum Pseudomonadota; class Alphaproteobacteria; order Rhizobiales; family Rhizobiaceae; genus Neorhizobium. Next base: position 9,617 of record JAEWOP010000119.1, on the reverse strand, counting down.
CTGAAGGATCACCACGCCGGTTATCAGGGCAATGGCAACGCCAACATCGCCTACACTGTCATGGATGCTGTTCCGGACGAAGATGACGAAGTCGCTGAGGACTTCGCACCAACGATCGTAGCGGAGAGCACGAAGCAGTTGCGAACAATGTCGGTCGCCACCGCCGTTATGGCGCTGGATATGACTGATGAACCCGTCCTCCTTTTCCGGACCCCCGGCAAGGAGGACCTGAACATTGTCTACCGCCGCAACGACGGCAATGTTGGCTGGATCGACGCCGCCAACATCAAAGGCTAACGGATCTCTGGGCGAGCGTTGGCAACAGCGCTCCCTCCGCCCTCGTGGTGGCATAAAGGATGAAGAGAATGGCTTTGGCAGATTTGCTGCAGCAAGATGCGATTATCCCCGCCCTGAAAGTAAATTCCAAGAAGCAGCTGCTGCAGGAAATGGCCTCCCGGGCCTCCAAGCTGACGGGTGTTCCGGAGCGGGAGATCTTCGACGTCATCCTGCAGCGCGAGCGGCTTGGCTCAACCGGTGTAGGGCATGGCGTTGCCATACCACACGGAAAGCTGAGCAGCATTTCTTCGATCAAGGGCGTGTTCGCGCGCCTGGAGCATGCCGTGGACTTCGAAGCTCTGGACGACGAGCCGGTGGATCTCGTCTTTCTGCTGCTGGCGCCCGAAGGGGCTGGCGCTGACCATCTGAAGGCGCTTTCCCGCATTGCACGGGTTCTGCGGGATCAAGATCTGGTCAACAAGCTGCGGCAGACGGACTCTGCCTCTGCAATCTATGCCTTCCTCAACGAGGAACACGCCTCTAACGCTGCCTGAGCTAGTTCAAACAAAACCCGCCTGTCATCAAGCGATGACAGGCGGGTTTTGCTTTTTCATGTGGTGAATGATCAGTTCTGCGCCTTCTCGGCCTCAGCGTTATTCGCAGTCGCGTCGGCCTTTGGTCCCCCTTTGGACACGCCGACCATGGCGGGCCGCAAGACTCGCTCACCGATGGTGAAGCCGGCCTGCACGACCTGAAGAACCGTATTGTTGGGGACTTCGGTATTGGGAATCTCGAACATCGCCTGATGGAAGTTCGGGTCGAACTTTTCTCCCTCGGCAGTGATCTTCTTCACGCCATGTCTTTCGAGCGTGGATAGCATTGCCCGCTCTGTCATCTCTACCCCTTCCAGGAGCGTGGTCAGCGTCTGGTCCGCACCCTCGCGCTGATCGGCGGAAACGGCATCCAGTGCGCGACGCAGATTATCGGAAACGGCCAGCATGTCGCGGGCAAACCCTGCCACGGAATAGGACTTGGCGTCCTTGATCTCACGTTCGGTGCGGCGACGGAGGTTTTCCATCTCTGCTGCCATGCGCAAGAAGCGGTCACGGAGTTCCGCGTTCTCGGCCTGCAGCGCCTCTGTAGGATCAGGTTCCGCCACCGCTTCTTCAGCCGGCTCCGCGGCTGCAGCGCTATCGAAAGCAGACGCTACCGCTTCAGTAATGTTTTCGGGGGCTTGGTCGTTCTTGCCCGCGTCAGGTCCATTCTTCTTTGTCTCGTCCGTCATGACCTTCTCCGGTATGGTGTTCACGAAGTTGTGCCCGATATCGAGGTTTGGACCTCGAAAATCAAGGCTTGGAAGGGATAGTGTGGCTAGAGCGGCTGTCGGGTCAGCCTGGCGAGAAGCTGAGCGGTGTAGTCGACCATGGGAACAACACGAGCGTAGTTGAGGCGGGTTGGCCCGATGACCCCGACGGCGCCAACGATCCGCTCCTCCTGATCACGATAGGGTGCAACGATCAGCGAAGAGCCGGACAGGGAAAAGAGCTTGTTTTCCGAGCCGATGAAGATCCTCACCCCAGGTCCGCTCTCGGCAAGGTCAAGGATTTCGATCAGGCTGTCCTTCTTCTCCAGGTCGTCAAACAGCATTCGCAACCGATCGAGGTCTTCCGTTTCCGTCAAGCTTTCTAGCAGGTTGGCGCGGCCGCGAACGATCAGTTGGTTCGGCTTTCCGTCCTCACGGCTGCCCGACCATACAGCCAGCCCCCGCTCAACCAGATCTTGAGACAGAAGCGTCAGTTCGTCTTGGACTGCTGCCTTCAGCTGCTCCAGCTGCCCCCGCAGTTCAAGCAGGGTTTGTCCGCTCAGATGCGCATTGAGAAAGTTCGCAGCCTCCGTCAGTTGCGACGATGTGACACCCGCCGGAAGATCGATGATCCTGTTCTCGACCTGGTTGTGCTCGCCAACAAGTACCGCGAGTGCCTTGGTGGGCTCCAGACGGATGAACTCCACGTGCTTCAAGATCGGGTCGCTCTTGGTGGTGATGACGATACCCGCTCCCCTCGAGACGCCTGAAAGCATCCGGCTCGCATCATTCATCAGAGTTTCCAGCGGACGATCGCGATCCTTCGGGCGGATCTGACGTTCGATGCTCGTGCGCTCCTCTTGCGAGAGATCTCCAACCTGCATGAAGGCATCAACGAAGAAGCGCAGACCGGACTGCGTCGGCAGTCTTCCGGCGCTGACATGCGGCGCGTAAATGAGCCCAAGCTCTTCAAGGTCGCTCATCACGTTGCGGATGGAAGCGGGTGACAACGACATCGGCAAAAGCCGGGACAGGCTTCTTGAGCCTACCGGCTCACCGCTTTCCAGGTAGCTTTCAACGATCCGTCGAAAAATCTCGCGCGAACGATCGTCCAGCGGTGCACCGTTGTCCCATCGTGCGGTGAAACTCATAGAGCCCTTCGAACCCTTGTTGCGATTGCCTCAAGATATAGTCAATGAGCCTTCGCTTCGCCACCTGGGTTTTTTGTGCCCGGGCTGCCCTCAACATCCTCAGGCCCCTTTTCCTTTGCAAATACCACGTATGGCCCTTAGAAGGCGTAGGAAATCCTTAGGAGCAAAACATGCGGCCTTCCGGCAGAAAAACAGATCAGATGCGCAAGGTTTCCTTCGAGCGCAACTTCTCCAAGCATGCGGAAGGCTCTTGCCTCGTGCGTTTCGGCGACACCCATGTGCTTTGCACTGCGAGCCTCGAGGAGAAGCCGCCAGCATGGCTGCGCAACAGCGGCAAGGGCTGGGTGACGGCCGAGTATGGCATGCTCCCGCGGGCGACCGGAGACCGCATGAAGCGCGAGGCAGCGGCAGGCAAGCAAGGTGGAAGAACGCAGGAAATCCAGCGGCTGATCGGCCGTTCGTTGCGTGCGGTTGTGGACCTGACGGCTCTGGGCGAAAAGCAGGTGACCATCGACTGCGACGTGATCCAGGCGGATGGCGGCACGAGAACTGCCGCCATCACTGGCGGCTGGATTGCCCTCCACGATTGCCTGAAGTGGATGGAAGCACGTTCCATGGTGAAGCTCGACAAGGTGCTGAAGGATCACGTGGCCGCCATCTCCTGCGGTATCTTTGCCAATCAGGCGGTCATCGATCTTGACTACCTGGAAGACTCGGCTGCCGAGACAGATGCCAATTTCGTCATGACCGGCGCAGGCGGTATCGTCGAGGTCCAGGGAACTGCTGAAGGGGCCCCCTTCAGCGAAGAGGAATTCCTCTCGCTGCTGAAGCTTGCACGCGCGGGCACCGAAGAACTCGTTGCAATGCAGAAGCAGGCAATCGCCAGTTGAGCGGAGGGCATGGTGCTGATTGAAGGCATCCTGGAAACTGCCCTTTATGCGGACGACCTTGACGCAGCTGAGGCATTCTACTCCGAGGTCCTTGGCCTCCAACGGATCGTGCGCGCTGACAACAGACACGTCTTCTTTCGCTGTGGGTCCGGTGTCCTCCTGATCTTCAATCCGCAAGAGACGGTCAAGCCGCCGCCTGAAGATGGACCACAGGTACCTCCCCATGGAGCACGCGGTGCAGGGCATGCCTGCTTCCGCGTTGCCCGAGGGAGCTTGGACGCGATGGCGGAACGGTTGAGATCTGCCGGTACAGCGATCGAAAGCGATGTGATCTGGCCCGGCGGCGCGCGATCCATCTATTTCCGCGATCCGGCGGGCAACAGTCTTGAATGTGCCGAACCGGGCCTCTGGTCGATCGGTTAAGGGTTACACCATGCGCACACTAGAAACGAAGACGATTGTCGTGGCCAGCCACAATGCGGGAAAGATCCGAGAGATTGCCGATCTCATCGGGCCTTTCGGCTTTTCCGCCAAATCAGCCGCCGAGTTGGATTTTATTGAGCCGGACGAGACGGGTACCACATTCGAAGAGAATGCTGCTATCAAGGCGCTTGCTTCAGCCAGAGCATCAGGTCTTCCTGCTCTTTCTGACGACTCCGGCCTTGTCGTGGATGCTCTCGATGGCGCTCCGGGTGTCTATACAGCCAATTGGGCCGAACGTGAGGACGGCACCCGCGACTTTGCCATGGCAATGGAGAAGGTGGAGAAGGCCCTGGCTGAAAAGGGCGCGACACATGCGGATCAGCGGGCGGCACGCTTTGTCAGCGTTCTCTGCCTTGCCTGGCCGGACGGCCATACCCAGCTTTTCCGCGGCGAAGTGGAGGGTAAAGTTGTATGGCCACCACGCGGGGAGCTGGGATTCGGGTATGATCCAATCTTTCAACCCGACGGCTACGACCTTACTTTTGGCGAAATGAGTTCGCAACAAAAGCACGGCTGGAGCCGTGGCGAAAGCGAGGCGCTCTCGCACCGCGCCCGCGCCTTCAAGCGCTTCGTCGAAACGTGCCTGGAGGCATAACACCCGTTGAACATCGACGCTCCACTTCTGCCTGACACCGGTGAACCCGGTTTCGGGATCTACGTGCATTGGCCCTTTTGTGCAGCCAAGTGCCCTTATTGCGACTTCAACAGCCATGTCCGCCACCAACCGGTAGACCAGCCCCGCTTCATCGCCGCCTTCCTGAAAGAGATGGAAACCATGCGGCGGATGAGCGGACCGAAGACCGTCACCAGCATCTTTCTCGGCGGGGGCACCCCGTCTCTGATGGAGCCTGCAACAGTTGCGGCCGTACTCGACGGGATCGCACGTCACTGGCACGTCCCCGATGGTATCGAGATCACCATGGAGGCCAACCCCTCCAGTGTCGAAGCGGAGCGCTTCCGGGGTTACCGAGCGGCGGGCGTCAATCGCGTCTCGCTTGGAGTGCAGGCATTAAACGATGCCGACCTGAAATTCCTGGGGCGGCTGCACGATGTTGAAGACGCACTGAAGGCGATCCGGCTGGCGCGCGAGATCTTCCCGCGCATGAGCTTTGATCTCATCTATGCGCGCCCTCGACAGACGGTAGCTGCGTGGGAGGCCGAACTGAAGGAGGCGGTTTCCTATGCCGTGGACCACCTTTCGCTCTATCAGCTGACAATCGAGGAAGGCACCGCCTTCTACGGCCTGCACAAGGCGGGCAAGATCATCGTGCCTGATGGCGATCAGTCGGCGGATCTTTACGAGGCGACACAGGAGATAACGGAACGGTACGGAATGCCGGCGTATGAGGTCTCCAATCATGCGAGGCCGGGAGCGGAGAGCCGTCACAATCTGACTTACTGGCGCTATGGCGACTACGCCGGCATCGGCCCTGGCGCGCACGGCCGGCTGAAGCGTGGAGCGCAAAAGATTGCCACGGCTACTGAGCGGCATCCGGAATCCTGGCTCAATCTGGTGGAAACCTGCGGCCATGGCATGATCGAGCAGGAAGAGCTCGACCGGGACGAGCAGGCGGACGAACTCCTGCTCATGGGTCTCCGATTGACGGAAGGTGTCGACCTTGCTCGCTGGCAGGAACTGTCGGGGCGTGATCCGGATCCGGCGCGCGAACAGACCTTACTGGAGCACGGGTTCATTGAACGGCTCGGCAATTCGCGGCTGCGCTGCACGCCAAAGGGCATGCTGATCTTGGACGCGGTCGTCGCCGCCCTCGCCTGCTGAGGCCCTTTCACCCGAGCAAAAGCGAAAAGCCGGCGAGAACCGCCGGCTTTTGTTCTTATGCGTTGTTTTCGTTGATCAGGCGCTTCAGAAGCTCGACTTCCTGGCTGAGCTTGGTATCGCCGCCAATCAAGTCCTCGATTTTGCGTACGGCGTGCAGAACTGTCGTGTGGTCGCGTCCACCAAAGCGCCGGCCGATCTCCGGGAAGGAGCGTGGGGTGAGCGTCTTTGCCAGATACATGGCAATCTGCCGCGGCTTGACGACCACCCGTGTGCGACGGTTGGAAACCAGTTCCTGACGCGAGACATTGTAATGCCGCGCAACGATGCGCTGGATGTCTTCAATGCGGACGCGCTTGGGCTCCCCCGTCCCGACCAGATGGGCCAACAGTTCGTCCACGCGTTCAAGCGAAAGCGTCGGCTCGAAGGACTTGCGGAACACCAACTGGTTGAATGCGCCTTCCAGTTCTCGGCCGCTGCATGCGACATTGCGGGCGACGTGAGACAGGATATCGACCGGGATATCAAGAGACGGATCGTCCTGCTGTGCCGCCTCCAGGCGCTGCTTCAGCATTCCAAGACGCATCTCGTAATCGGGCGTTTCCATCTCGATCGCAACCCCGCCCTGCAGGCGGGAACGAACGCGCGGATCGAGAGACTCCAGTTCCTGAGGCGCACGATCGGCAGCAACCACGACCTGCTTGGCGCTGTCGAGCAGGGTGTTGAGAAGGTGACAGAACTCGTTCTGGATCATCTTGCCCTGCAGGAACTGCATGTCATCGATGATCAACAGATCGATGCTGCGTAGCGAGTCCTTGAGAGTCAGTGCATCATTATCCCGGATTGCCGTTGCAAACCGCCACATGAAGTATTCCGCCGTCAGATACACCACTCGGGGCGAGCGGGCGCTCGACACGGCAGCATTGGCAATCGCCTGAAGAAGATGCGTTTTACCGAGGCCAACACCCGAGTGAATGAACAGAGGATTGAAACGCACCGCACCGGCACCGGCTTCTGCGATCGTCTTGGCGGCAGCAAGTGCGACGCGATTGGACGGACCTTCTATGTATGTCTCGAATGTGTAGCGGGAATCGAGCGGTGAGCCGAACAGAGGGGTCGCGGCGGCAGTCCGTGTGGCAGAGGGGGTAGGGAAGTTGGCAATCTTGCCGATCTCGCGCGGACCGCTGCTCCGAGGAAACGGCAGTGTTGCTGTTGCGGGCGGCGCAGTGTCCATGACCGGGGAGCGCTGTTCGCTAACGGCAGTGCGGCCCGTTCGGCTGGCGGTGCGGACGAGGATTTCTACCTTGAGGATTGCCGGATCTTCCGCCTGCAGGATGGTGGTGATCAGATCCAGGTACCGGTTGTTGATCCAGGACTTCAGAAAGGTGGTTGGAACGCTCAGGCGAACGACACTTTTGGAAATGGAGTGAAGCTTTAGACGGCCGAACCAGCTTGCGTAGACGTCTTGCCCAACCTGTGCTTTTAGACGTTTGCTGAATCGCTCGAACAGAGCCTCATGCTTCATATCCGCTGTTTCCCCTGCCGCCTGATCGGTAAATGTATCGAATGCCTGCCGCGCAAGGTCTGCATCGCCTGCTGCACGGGCCGGTACGGTATTCGTCTGCATAAGTTCGCCGCCTTCTCAGTTCTTCCTGTTCCGCCAGCGTCTCGCGCCACCGCCGGAACACCAATTTTCAAGACCGGTCCATCCCCTCATGAGACTTCCCGTCATCGTTCCTGCTCAGTCCCCCAGCTTCGCCAGCCAAAGCGAAGTTGGATTCGGCCCCTCGCGTTCAGTGGAGACTTTCGCCTCCTATAGGCCGCCACCCTCGTCCTGTGGCCCGCTGCTATCTCCTCCCGTTTGGCAGCCGGCCGCATACATCAGGGCATGACGATGTCTCTCCCAGAGTCGCAAGCAACTCTCGGTACACAACCGCCGGTTATTTGAAGAACGGGCACATGCGTCCCGCTGCAAAAGCCAAAAAGACGTTGCCTCCACAGTGGTTGCTGCGGCTGCTAATGGTCTTCTTGAAGTCGTCCCCGTGCCCTTGCTGAAGGCATTTAGGCAGGATCGAATGACAAGATCAATGCTGAAATTTAGCCGGAATCGGATGGCAGGCGTTGACTCTCGCAGCCAGTTTGGCATCGCCAAAAACCGCTCTGGGAGAATCGCTGTTGAATCAATGAGTTTGAAAAATGACAGCCTTGAAAGGGCTCAAGTCACAGAAAAAATAAAAAAATTCTTGACTCAGTTTTGTGAGCGAAGAGGACACATCAAGATGGCGAACTTGCCGCAGACCTCTTGTAAACCATTGTTCCAGTTCAATAATTCTTGTCGCTAAACCGACATCCAGAATTGGAGACGCTGTCACAGTTCCTGGAGAATGAGCTGAATCAAGAAAGCCCGGCGATCCGCCAGGCTTAGTCACGAAGTCTTGAATGTGTCGATCTTAGGCCGACAGTGCCTTAACGCGAGCGGCCAAACGCGAGACCTTACGCGATGCAGTATTGCGATGCACAACGCCCTTGGAGGCCGCACGCTGAAGTTCCGGCTGAGCGGCCTTCAAAGCTTCTGCGGCAACCGACGGATCGCCTGCGGCAATCGCTTCTTCAACCTTGCGGAGGAAGCCGCGCACGCGCGAACGACGAGCCTTGTTCACTGCGGTACGGCGAGCGATCTTGCGGGTCGCCTTCTTCGCCGAAGTTGTATTGGCCATGTATGCCTCTCTACGAATTCGAACCAAACTCCGCCGTTGCCGCGACCGGTCTTGTGCGACCTTAACTTCAGCAATTAGGGAGCATTGAAGGAACGCCTTGAACCGGCTTTCCCATCTGTGGCGCGCATATAACTTGAAAGCCGGATTTCGTCAACGCGCAATTTGACGGCGGGCGGCAAAGAGGTCAGCGGTTGCTGAAGTTGGGCTTCCGCTTTTCGACGAAAGCAGCCATGCCTTCCTTCTGGTCCTCGGTGGCGAAAAGAGAGTGGAAAAGCCGGCGCTCATAGCGAAGGCCTTCAGCCAGCGTCAGCTCTTGCGAACGGCCGACGGCCTCCTTGGCCATCAGAACGGCAGTTCGCGAGAAGGACGCGATCTTGTTGGCCGCCTCCAGCGCCTCTTCCTGCAGCCGCTCAGGCGCCACGACGCGCGCCACAAGACCTGCCCTTTCGGCCTCGGTCGCATCCATCATGCGGCCGGTCAATACCATGTCCATTGCTTTTGCTTTGCCAACCGCGCGGGTAAGCCGTTGCGATCCCCCCATTCCCGGAATGATGCCGAGCGTGATCTCGGGCTGACCGAACCGCGCGGTTTCTGATGCAATGATGAGATCGCAGATCATGGCAAGCTCACATCCACCGCCCAAAGCATAGCCGGACACGGCAGCAATGATGGGCTTCCGGGTTGCTGCAATAGCCTCCCATCCGCCAAGGAAGTCGCCGAGATAGGCGCTAACGAAGGTGACCGGTTGCATTTCCTTGATATCGGCCCCGGCAGCGAAAGCCTTCTCCGATCCGGTCAGAACGATAGCACCAACAGTGTCATCGGCATCACATGCCCGAAGCGCCTCCGCCAGTTCGCGCATGACTGTTGAGTTCAGCGCATTGAGCGCCTGCGGGCGGTTGAGCGTGATCAGCATCACCGCATCCCGTCTCTCTGTCAGTAGCGTCTCGAAATCCTGCATGGCGACCTCCCCCTTAGGCTGGCATCACTTCTGGCAGCTGGTGCAATAGAAAGTAGAGC
>JAEWOP010000036.1 GCA_023399635.1 Pseudomonadota bacterium | reverse complement strand
GCTGGACACTTTCCAGCTGCAGCGTACCGTAGGAAAACAGCAGGATATCGGAGGGTTCGGTCATTGCGGATCACAGGTCCTTTGCGCGGCGCGATATGTTTAAGACGATATAGCGATAACAAGGCCTCGACAAACCAAAATCCTTCCCTTCCGGAGCCGAACGGAGAAGCGGGCATCAGCCCGTTCCAGCCGGCGGGAAAAAACTGAAAATTCCTGCCTTTAGGGCTTGCGCGAATCCGCGCTCCCGACTAGAAGACGCCCACCGCACGCGCCCTTCGTCTATCGGTTAGGACGCCAGATTTTCATTCTGGAAAGAGGGGTTCGACTCCCCTAGGGCGTGCCACTTCATCTCCCCAAACAGCAGCTTACTTGGCCGGTGCGGCATCCAGAATGCGCAGCTGAATTCGGCGATTGCCCTGCCACTGGTCGCCACTCAGGCATCCGGCAACGTGCAACTGCGCACCACGAGAATTGAGCAGCAGGTTTCCAAGCGGCGTTTCGGCAGCGCGAAAGGCGATGCCATCCACGCAGCTTCCGTCGGCCGCCTGCAAGACCGCCTTTACGTGCGACGTGCCGACGAGTCGCGCATCCTTTACCCGTTGGGCCGGCATGGCGAAGATCGGCTGCGGATGGCCGGAACCGTAAGGCCCAGCTTGCTCCAGCTGGTCGACGAGCTCGAGCGTTGCGCCCGATGCCGACAACGCGCCATCTATCTTCAGCACGTGATTTGCCACAAGCTTCGGAACCAGGTCGCCGGCTGTTTCCTCAAAGAAGGCGCGCAACCGCCCGAGCTTGCTCTTCTCGACAGTCAGACCGGCTGCCATGGCATGCCCACCACCCTTGATAAGCAGGCCTTCGTCAACCGCCGCTCGTACCATCTTGCCCATGTCGAAGCCGTTGATCGAGCGTCCCGATCCGGTTCCTTTTCCTGACGGGTCGAAGGCGATGGCAAAGGCAGGCCTCTTGAACTTCTCCTTGAGGCGGGCAGCAAGAAGCCCTGCAATACCGGGATGCCAATTCTCGCGCGCGGTCACCAGCACGGAGGCCCCTTCCCCATCGCCGTATTCGGCCATGACCTCCGCTTCCGCTTCGGCAAGCATAGCCTGCTCCATTGCCTGGCGTTCACGGTTGAGCTCATCCAGACGCGCCGCGATTTCGTCGGCGGCAACGGCATCGTCGAGTGTCAGCAGCCGGCTCCCCAGGGCTGCATCGCTGATGCGCCCACCGGCATTGATGCGCGGGCCGACAAGAAACCCAAGATGATAGGGCGTTACCGGTCCCCCAAGCCCGGCCTTTCTGAACAAGGCGGCCAGACCCGTGTTGTTCATATGGCGCGCGGCGATCAGCCCTTTGACGACGAAGGCACGATTAAGCCCCTTGAGCGGAACCACGTCGCAGACAGTAGCCAGCGCCACAAGATCCAGGAAGCCGAGCAGATCAAGCGATCGTGCACGCACATCCGCTCGCTCACGCAGCATCCTTGCTGTCGCAACAAGCACCATGAACACCACACCCGCAGCGCACAGATGGCCCTGGCCCGACAGATCGTCCTCCCGATTGGGATTGACCAAGGCGTGGCAGGGCGGAAGATCGTGGCCAAGCTGGTGGTGGTCGATCACCACCACGTCGCAACCCTCGTCTCGCGCCGCCCGCAAGGCTGCGTGGCTGGTCGAGCCACAGTCGACGGTGACGATCAGCCTGGCGCCGTTCGCGATCAGCTGCCGAATTGCTGCCGCGTTTGGTCCGTAGCCCTCAAAGATCCGGTCAGGAATATAGATCTCGGCGTCTACGCCGAAATGGCGCAGAAAGCGAAACAGAAGCGCGGAAGACGAGGCGCCGTCGACGTCGTAATCGCCGAATATGGCCACCCTCTCCCCCCGCTTTACCGCCAGGGAAAGACGTTCGGCAGCTTTTTCGCAATCGGTAAGGGTAAAGGGTTCGGGCATCAACGCGCGGATCGTCGGATCGAGAAACGCCAGCGCGTTGTCAAGTTCTACGCCCCGCCCCGCGAGAACACGCGCAACAAGATCAGGGAGCCCATGTATCTGCGACATCGCGAGCGCGCGATTCTGCGCCGCCTGGTCGAGGCGGGAAACCCATCGCTGACCGCAAACAGAGCGCTCCACGTTCAGGAATGCGCGCGGCACGGGGTCGACCTGCGTATCGGTAGAGAGGATGGTGGGAAGGTGCCTTACCGTCATACGCCTTAGTAGACGATCGCCGCGCGGAACGGAATCAGTTTCATCCGCGGCGCCAGAACGGGAAGCGCTTCCTTGTGAAGAGCGGCCGAGAGGTAAAGCGGCTCATGCCCAAGGAGGCAACTTACGGTATCGCCTGCTCAAAGCGCCTTGGGTCGCTCGATGCGGATGACCTGCGGCTCACCCACCAGATAGCTTTCTGCCTTGATCGCTGTCACTGCGTTGCGAACGGACTCTTCGGTGGTCGCATGCGTCACGAGAATGATCGTCTTGGACTCCGCCCCCTGCGGCTGCGCGCCTGCACGCTGCACGATCGACTCCAGCGAAATGCTGTTTTCAGCCATGCGGCTCGCGACGCTAGCAAAAACACCTGCCCGATCAGCAACTGTCAGCCGGATGAAATAGCCGCCCTCGTGGCTTCGCATGCGCGCCCGCACATAAGGGGACAGTGCACCGGCCGGCGTTCCAAGCACCGGTACCCGCTGCTCCCCCGGACGGCTTTTCGCGATGTCGGCGATATCGCCAAGCACCGCCGAAGCGGTCGCGTCGCCGCCGGCACCTGGCCCCACCATCAGCAGTTCGCCGAGGATGTCTGATTCGATCGCGACGGCATTGGTCACACCGTCCACCTGCGCGATCACCGAATCGCGTGGAACCATTGTGGGATGAACGCGCTGCTCAATTCCTGTCTCGGTTTTTTGTGCGACCCCAAGCAGCTTGATCCGATAGCCCAGATCTGCCGCTGCCTCGATGTCCTGGATGGAAATATTGCTGATGCCTTCCAGATAAATCTGGTCGGCGGCAATCCTTGTGCCGAAAGCAAGTGACGTGAGGATAGCCAGCTTGTGCGCGGTATCGTTGCCTTCAATGTCGAAGGTGGGATCTGCTTCGGCATAACCCAGTCGTTGAGCCTCCCTCAGGCAGGCCTCGAAGCTCAGCCCTTGCTTCTCCATCCGCGTCAGGATGTTGTTGCAGGTGCCGTTGATGTTGCCATAGACGCGCGAGACCTTGTTGCCGG
>JAEWOP010000051.1 GCA_023399635.1 Pseudomonadota bacterium | reverse complement strand
TCGAACCATACAGTCGATTGGTACATCAATGCCTTGCAAGACAAGATGAAAGCAAAGAACCGGCAGCATGTTGTCGCCATCGCTCTTCGCCGCGGCCTAGTTTCCTAGCAGGTGGCACCCTTGGATGAAGGGATAAATTGACTTCGCCTTGCAAGAAGATAGTTTCCCCGTGCAGTGCAGCATTGGCTGTGGTTGATGGAGGGGATCTAACTTGCCTATTTCGAAGATTCTGGTCGCCAATCGGTCCGAGATCGCCATCCGCGTGTTCCGCGCAGCGAACGAGCTTGGCATCAAGACGGTTGCGATCTGGGCAGAAGAAGACAAGCTATCCCTGCACCGTTTCAAGGCCGATGAAAGTTATCAGGTTGGGCGCGGCCCGCATCTGGAGCGGGACTTGGGACCGATCGAGAGCTACCTCTCCATCCCTGAAGTGATCAGAGTTGCAAAGCTCTCCGGCGCAGATGCCATCCATCCCGGTTACGGCTTGCTTTCGGAGAGCCCTGAATTCGTCGAGGCCTGCAACGATGCAGGTATCATCTTTATCGGGCCCACCGCTGAGACCATGCGCCGCCTTGGTAACAAGGTGGCTGCCCGCAATCTCGCTGTATCGGTCGGGGTTCCGGTGGTGCCCGCGACGGAGCCCCTTCCCGATGACATGGCGGAAGTAGCACGCATGGCAGCCGAGGTCGGCTATCCCGTGATGCTGAAGGCGTCCTGGGGTGGCGGCGGCCGCGGCATGCGCGTCATCCGGTCGGAAGCTGATCTCGCCAAGGAAGTCACAGAGGCGAAGCGCGAAGCCATGGCGGCCTTCGGCAAAGACGAGGTTTATCTGGAGAAACTTGTCGAGCGGGCGCGGCACGTGGAAAGCCAGATCCTTGGCGACACGCATGGCAATGTCGTTCACCTCTTCGAGCGCGACTGCTCCATCCAGCGGCGTAACCAGAAGGTCGTCGAGCGTGCACCGGCGCCATATCTCTCGGACGCGCAGCGGCAGGAGCTGGCCGAATACTCGCTGAAGATTGCCAGGGCGACGAGCTACATCGGAGCGGGCACCGTCGAGTATTTGATGGATGCCGATACGGGCAGATTCTACTTCATCGAGGTCAATCCGCGCATCCAGGTCGAGCACACGGTGACGGAGGTCGTCACGGGGATCGACATCGTGAAGGCGCAGATCCACATCCTCGAAGGTGCGGCGATCGGTACTGCCGAGTCAGGCGTTCCCCGCCAGGAGGATATCCGCCTCAACGGCCACGCCCTCCAATGCCGCATTACCACCGAAGACCCGGAACAGAACTTCATTCCCGACTATGGCCGCATCACTGCTTATCGTTCAGCGGCGGGCTTTGGGATTCGCCTTGACGGGGGAACCGCCTATACCGGGGCTATCATTACACGGTACTATGATCCCCTCCTCGTCAAGGTGACCGCGGCTGGCAGCACCCCGCAGGAGGCGATCAGCCGCATGGACCGCGCGCTGCGCGAGTTCCGCATCCGCGGTGTCGCCACCAACCTCACTTTCCTCGAAGCCATCATCGGCCACGCCAGCTTCCGCGACAATTCCTACACCACCAAGTTCATCGACTCGACGCCGGAGCTGTTTGCCCAAGTCAAGCGACAGGACCGCGCCACCAAGCTGCTCACCTATCTTGCCGACGTCAGTGTGAACGGGCATCCGGAGGTAAAGGGGCGTCCGATGCCCTCCCCGCAGGCGGCAAAGCCGGTCGTGCCCTATATCAACGGACCGGTTCCGGACGGCACCAAGCAGATGCTGGACCAGCTCGGTCCGCGCAAGTTCGCCGAGTGGATCCGTAGCGAAAACCGCGTGTTGATGACCGATACCACCATGCGCGACGGCCATCAGTCGCTCCTGGCGACGCGAATGCGAACCTATGACATCGCCCGTGTTGCTGGCGTTTATGCGCGCGCTCTTCCGAACCTCTTCTCGTTGGAATGCTGGGGTGGCGCGACCTTCGACGTGTCGATGCGCTTCCTCACAGAGGATCCGTGGGAGCGGCTGGCGCTGGTGCGGGAAGGGGCTCCCAATCTTCTGCTGCAGATGCTTCTGCGTGGAGCCAACGGCGTCGGCTACAAGAATTACCCCGACAATGTCGTGAAGTACTTCGTCCGGCAGGCAGCGCGGGGTGGCATCGACGTCTTCCGCGTCTTTGATTGCCTCAACTGGGTGGAGAACATGCGTGTCTCCATGGATGCGGTGCAGGAGGAGAACCGGATCTGCGAGGCGACCATCTGCTATACCGGTGATCTCCTCAACAGCGCGCGCCCGAAATATGACCTGAAATACTATACCTCGCTCGCAGCGGAGTTGGAACGAGTAGGGGCGCACATCATCGCAGTCAAGGACATGGCGGGCCTCCTTAAGCCGGCGGCCGCACGCGTCCTCTTCAAGGCCTTGCGTGAAGCAACAGATCTGCCGATCCACTTCCACACCCATGACACTTCGGGCATCGCCGCGGCGACGGTCCTTGCAGCGGTGGATGCGGGCGTAGACATCGTTGACGCTGCCATGGACGCCTTCTCGGGCACAACATCGCAGCCCTGCCTCGGGTCGATCGTGGAGGCGCTTGCCGGTTCGGAGCGTGATCCTGGTCTTGATCCGGAATGGATCCGCCGCATCTCCTTCTATTGGGAGGCAGTGCGCAACCAGTATGCGGCCTTCGAGAGCGATCTCAAGGGCCCCGCATCGGAAGTCTATCTCCATGAGATGCCAGGCGGGCAATTCACCAACCTGAAGGAGCAGGCGCGCTCGCTGGGGCTGGAGAACCGCTGGCACCGTGTGGCCCAGACGTATGCGGATGCCAACCAGATGTTCGGCGACATCGTCAAGGTGACACCGTCCTCCAAGGTCGTGGGCGACATGGCGCTGATGATGGTGAGCCAGGACCTGACGGTTGCAGACGTCGAAAATCCGGAGAAGGACATCGCGTTCCCGGAGTCCGTTGTCTCGATGCTGAAGGGTGATCTGGGACAGCCGCCGGGTGGCTGGCCGGAAGCTTTGCAGAAGAAGGCGCTCAAAGGCGAAAAGCCCTATACCGAGCGCCCCGGCGCCCTGCTTGCCGATGCCGACCTCGACGCGGAGCGGCGGGCGATCGAGGAGAAGCTGGAGCGACCCGTCGATGACTTCGAGTTCGCGTCCTATCTCATGTATCCTAAGGTCTTCACGGACTTCGCCCAGGCTATCGAAACCTACGGGCCGGTGTCAGTGCTTCCGACCCATGCCTATTTCTACGGACTGTCGGATGGTGAGGAGCTGTTTGCCGACATTGAACGCGGCAAAACGCTGGTGATCGTCAACCAGGCGACCAGCGGCACGGACAGCAAAGGAATGGTCACCGCCTTCTTCGAGTTGAACGGCCAGCCGCGCCGCATCAAGGTGCCAGACAGGTCACATGGGGCGGCTGGATCGGCTGCGCGACGCAAGGCCGAGACGGGCAACGCCAATCATCTGGGGGCTCCCATGCCAGGTGTCATCTCAACGGTTGCGGTTTCGGCGGGGCAGGCGGTCAAGGCCGGCGATATACTCCTCTCGATCGAAGCAATGAAGATGGAGACGGCACTGCATGCCGAGCGCGACGGGACGCTTGCGGAGGTCTTGGTCAGTGCCGGGGACCAGATCGATGCCAAGGACCTGCTTGTGGTCTTCAGCGACTGAGCGCGATCACCTCGTGGATCATCAATAACAAAACGTGACGCTGCAGGCGCGTCGCGCGGCTTGCGAATTTAATCGATTTAAATATGTTGCCGCGATTGCAGACGCGGAAGATGGACATGCTTCAGGAAAACCCGGTTACCCACACGACGCAGATGATCACGCGCGAGCGCGGCGGCGTTGCCTTGCTCTTTCTCATGAACGGCTTTCTCGTCGGGGCGTGGGCGCCGAAGATCCCGGAGTTTGCCAGCCGCCTCGGCCTGTCTGAAAGCTCCCTCGGCATCATGATCCTGGTCTTCGGGCTTGGCTCGCTGGTGATGATGCCGATCGCGGGGGCCCAGATCGCCCGCTATGGCTCCAGTGCGGTCTCCAAGACGGCTGCGCTTTTCGCTGTCCCCACATTGCTGTTCCTGACCTGGGTCGGAAGTATCTGGTCGGGTGCGGGCGCGATTTTCCTCTTTGGCGGTTTGATCGGGGCGATGGACGTCGCGATGAATGCCAATGCGGTTGCCGTTGAAAGACATATGCGACGGGCGATCATGTCCTCATGCCACGCCTTCTGGAGCCTTGGCGGCTTGATCGGCGCTGCGAGCGGGGGGTTCCTGATCGAGCGAATGGGTGTGACGACGCATGCTGTCCTCGTTACGATCGTGGCCGCGATCATGGTGGCTTCAGCTTGGTCGATGATCCTGCGCGACGCGCCGCATCCGGAGGAAGTGCAGGAACGCCTGCGCCTGCCGCGTTCACCACTTCCCTGGCTACTTGGCCTGATGGCGCTCTTCTGCATGATCCCAGAGGGGGCGGTGATCGACTGGAGCGCGCTATACCTGCGCCAGGAGCTCGGTTCTTCCGTCACAGCATCGGGCTTTGCCTTCGCCGCCTTCTCGCTCACCATGGCAATCATGCGCTTCGCGGGTGATCTCGTCCGCGACCGCTTCGGCGCGGTTCTGACGCTTCGGGTCTGTGCCGTCATCTCAATTACGGGACTGATCACCGCCGGCCTTGCTACAAGCGACACGGTTGCCATCCTCGGATTTGCATTGGCAGGCCTTGGTATCTCGAACCTCGTACCGATCGTATTTTCCGCAGCAGGAAACCTGCCGGGCTTGAGAGCAGGCGTCGGACTGTCTGTCGTGACCACGATGGGCTATTCGGGTATCCTGCTTGCGCCGTCCGCGATCGGCTTCATTGCCGAGTACAATGGTCTCGCCCTGATCTTCGTGGCACTCTCGGTCCTGCATCTCGTCGTCTTGTTGCTTTCGCCGCTTGCCAGACATGCGGACGGTGTCCGGCACGACTGACCTCAACCAGACGTGAGCGAGGCTCCCAAAGGTTGACATTGGCCATGGCATCATCCACCTGAAAGGCACGTTTCAGACGCGAGAGCCCCATGTCCACACCGATTGAGTATGATCCGAAGCCGCGCAGGGCAACGGTTGCCGTTGACGTTGGAGGCGTGATCGTTGGGGGTGGTGCGCCCGTGGTTGTCCAGTCGATGACCAACACCGACACGGCCGATATCGATGCGACGGTGGCGCAGGTTGCCTCGCTCTACAAGGCGGGTTCGGAGATCGTTCGGATCACCGTGGATCGCGACGAAAGTGCCGTAGCGGTGCCGAAGATCCGCGAGCGCCTGCTGAGGCTGGGCATGGATGTGCCGCTGGTCGGGGACTTTCACTATATCGGGCACAAGCTTCTTGCCGATCATCCGGCCTGTGCCGAGGCCCTGGCCAAATATCGCATCAATCCGGGCAATGTCGGCTTCAAAGACAAGAAGGACAAGCAGTTCGCTGACATCATCGAGATGGCGATCCGCTACGACAAGCCGGTGCGTATCGGGGTGAATTGGGGTTCCCTCGATCAGGATCTGTTGACGACGCTTATGGATCGCAATGCCCTGGAAGGCTCGCCGCTTTCGGCACGGCAGGTCATGCATGAAGCGATTGTCCAGTCGGCGCTGATCTCCGCGGAACTTGCCGAGAGCATCGGCCTGCCACGCAACCGCATCATTCTTTCTGCGAAGGTCAGCCAGGTGCAGGACCTGATCGCGGTTTATTCCATGCTTGCGGAACGCTCCAATCATGCACTGCATCTTGGCTTGACCGAAGCGGGCATGGGATCCAAGGGCATTGTCGCTTCGTCTGCGGCCATGGGCTACGTGCTTCAGCACGGCATTGGGGATACAATTCGTGTGTCGCTGACGCCGGAACCGAATGGTGACCGCACGCGGGAAGTACAGGTTGCCCAGGAGATCTTGCAGGTCATGGGCTTCCGCCAGTTCGTGCCCGTCGTCGCCGCCTGCCCTGGTTGCGGCCGCACCACGTCCACCGTCTTCCAGGAACTGGCGCAACGGATCCAGGACGATCTGCGCAAGAACATGCCGGTGTGGCGGGAAAAATATCCGGGCGTCGAGGCGCTGAACGTTGCAGTCATGGGCTGCATCGTCAACGGTCCCGGAGAGAGCAAGCATGCGGACATCGGGATTTCCTTGCCAGGTACCGGTGAAACGCCGGCCGCGCCGGTCTTCATCGACGGAAAGAAGGCGATGACCCTCCGGGGTCCGGATATTGCCGCAGACTTCGAGAAACTGGTGATCGATTACATCGAGCAACGCTTCGGGCAGAGAAGCGCGGCGGAATAAGTCATCAGGTCCCGCTATTGCCGTAATTTATGGTAAATGACCGTCCATCAATGACGACGGGGACTTCGATTCGCATGATCAAGAAATTCGCACTCGTTGCGCTTGCCGCAACCTATCTTTCCGGCTGCACCACAACCGACCCATATACCGGCCAGCAGAAAGTATCCAATACGGCTGGCGGCGCTGCCATCGGTGCCGGACTGGGCGCCCTGGGTGGCTTGGTGATTGGCGGCGGTGACAAGGGTCGCAACGCGTTGATCGGAGCCGCGATCGGCGGTCTCGCCGGCGGCGCGATCGGCAACTACATGGACCAGCAGGAATCCGAGCTGCGGGCGCAGCTACAGGGCACGGGCGTTTCCGTGACGCGCATGGGTGATCGCATCGTCCTCAACATGCCGTCAAACGTCACATTCGCCACCGATCAGGACCAGGTGATCCCGCCATTCTATGCGACGCTCGATTCCGTTGCGATCGTGTTGAACAAGTTCAATAAGACGCTGATCGACGTTAATGGCCATACCGACTCGACCGGAAGCCTCGCCCACAACCAGGGTCTTTCTGAACGACGCGCCGCGTCGGTTGCCAATTACCTGGCAGGCCGCGGGGTAGACCAACGCCGTATGTCGACGCTCGGCTTCGGTCCGTCGCAGCCGATCGCGTCCAATGCGACGCCGGAAGGACGTGCGCAGAACCGCCGCGTTGAAGTGCTGATCGCACCGATCTCACAGTAAAGAGAAGTGCGGGCGGATCGTCCTGTGGCGGTTCCGCCAAGACGTCTTGCAGGTAGAGGCGCAGTTTGCGCCTCATGGGCCGCGGCCGTCAGTTGTTGCGATTGGCAATGAAGCGCGCGGCATCCCGCAGGATGGTGGCGCGCTCTTTGTATGGCGAGAGCAGCCCCACGGCCTCCTCGACAAGTGCGTCAAGCCGTTCCTCCGCCCAGCCGATACCCTTCAAAGAAACCAGGGTTCCTTTGCCACGGGCGGCGTCCTTGCCGGTTGCCTTGCCCATGGTTTGCGCGTCTGCTTTCACGTCCAGGAGATCATCGGCAAGCTGGAAAGCGAGCCCGATCGTTTCTCCGAAGTGGCGTAGCCGCTGGCGGTCGGAGGGGTTGGCGTCCGCCACGATCGCGCCTGCTTCGCAAGCAAACCGCAGGAGCGCGCCGGTCTTCATCGCCTGGAGGGTCAGGATTTCAGCTTCGTTCAGAACCGTGTTTTCCGCGGCAAGATCAAGCGCCTGTCCGCCTGCCATACCCCCGAAGCCGGATGCTCGCGCCAGCGCCAACACCAACTCCGTCTTCTGCCGGTCCGAGAGTTCCGTTTCGGGAGCGGCGATGATGTCAAACGCGTAGGTAAGAAGACTGTCGCCCGCCAAGATGGCCGATGCTTCGTCGAACGCTTTGTGGACAGTAGGCTGCCCGCGGCGGAGGTCATCGTCATCCATCGCCGGTAGATCATCGTGAATCAGCGAATAGCAGTGGACGCATTCCACCGCTGCACCAATGCGGGCTGCTGCTGTGTGGGAGCCCCCGAGCATAGCGGCGGTCTCCTGCACGAGAAATGGTCGAAGACGCTTTCCACCATTAAGCGTCCCGTGGCGCATTGCAGCGAGCAGTGTGACCGGACGCGCGATCTCGTCTGGCAAACAGCGATCTGAAAGCAGCGAGGTGAGCAGCATCTCGGTCGCGCGGGCGCTCTGTAGCAGGCGTTGCTCGAAATCGTTTGTCTGGCCAGTCATGGCGGCTGTTTGACATGGTCCGCGGCAGCGTGCAACGCGCTTTCATCACCCTCACTCCTTTTGCATCCGTCTACTGGCCATGATCTTCGGCAGAGGCTAAGAAGCGGGGGGAGCAAGAGGCCGACCGTGGACGCCAAGCTGGACGACATTGCCGAAGAACGAGAGGCGCAGTTTTCTCGCCACAGACGATCACCGCTCCTTCGCTTGCTGCGGCGTGTGTTCCTGATCCTCCTTGCTCTCCTGATCGCGCCCTATCTGCTGATCATCCTTTAC
>JAEWOP010000026.1 GCA_023399635.1 Pseudomonadota bacterium | reverse complement strand
ACCTATACCAGGGCTCGCACCTTCGATGGCTTCCGCGGCTTCGGCATCATCCGCGTTGGTGACGTCATCGAGCATGCCCATGCCGTCGGTCTGTCGCTCGGTGCTGCCCGTTCCACTGAACCACCGCCTGCCCAGGCACCCGACGAAGCGCAGTCGTTCAGCGAAGCAGCCGCAGAGAGGGCGGAAGCCGCGCGGCCTGCCGATCAGCGACCTGTGGAGTCGGCTCAAGCGGTACAGGCGGAGACCTCCACCGTTCCACCCACCGACGCCGAAGCAGCAAACGACGTTGCGTACGGTGAACCCACGGATGCTGCGGAAGATGCGGAGATGAATTCGCCGCAGGATGATCCGGTGGCGTCAGCCCCTGCTGATCTGGCAGATACCGCAGAGGACAGCGCACCGAAATGGCCGAAGGGCGAGCGCCCGGCCCTGCGTCTTGTCGACAATCAGATCGGCGCCTCCAACAAGGTGGTTCCGCTTGATCACCGGCGCTCGCGCCGCGAAAACCTGTCACCGGTGGAACAGGCCGCATTCCGCGAGATCGCACGACAACTGGAAAGCTTCGTCGGCCGCCAGGACCAAGAGGCCGTCATAGAGGATACTGCTTCCGAAACCTCTGAATTGGACACCATCGACGAGAAGGTGGATACCGAGGCTGGGGAGCATGCGGGTGTGCTTCAGACGTTGACACAGGACCTGGTGCCAGATGAGGCACTGGTAGAGTCTAGCGACGAACCAGCGATCGAAACCGAGCCTGCGGACATCGATGGCGATTCCGTTCTCTCCGAAGCAGCCAATGCCGTTGATGAGCAATCGGAAGAACCTGCGCCAGAGCAACCTCTCGAGCTGCAAGAACCGGAGGCTGCCCTTGCACTCTATCGGGAGCGCGACGGCCTTTCTGCAGACGTTCTCGACCAGATGCCGGTGGCGCTCCTCGTTCATGCCGGCGATCGGCTCATACACGGCAACCCGGAATTTCTGCGCCTGTCCGGTTACAGCTCAATTGAAGCCCTTGCGGAGGTGGGAGGACTTGACGCGCTGCTCCAGCGGCAAGACTTGGAAGGCAAAACGGTTGATGCTGGCGGCATGGTTGTCGTGCGTGCCGACGACGTCATTGTTCCAGTGACTGCGCGGCTGCAGTCCATCCGCTTCGACCAAGCTAGCGCATTGATGCTCGCCCTGATGCCGGTCGCCGCTGAAAAAGTCGCGTCGCCGGATGCTGGCGAAGACAACGTCGTGTCGCTTCCGACTTCGCTGCCTCCCGAGAACAATGCACGACTTCAGGTCGAGGTGGATGAACTGCGCGCGATTCTAGAGACAGCGACCGATGGTGTCGTGGTCATTGAATCTGATGGCACCATCCGCTCCATGAACGGCGCTGCCAGCGCCCTCTTCAACTATGACAGCGTGGAAGCCGCCGGAAAGCCATTCGTCATGCTCTTTGCACATGAGAGCCAGCGGGCGATCGTCGACTACCTTGGCGGGATTTCAGGGCATGGGGTTGCCAGCGTCCTCAATGATGGGCGCGAGGTCATAGGGCGCGAAGCCTCCGGTGGCTTCATTCCGCTCTTCATGACGATCGGCAGACTGACCTCCTCGAACGGTTATTGCGCCGTGATCAGGGACATCACACAATGGAAGAGGACCGAGGAGGAGCTTCGGTCGGCGAAACGCTCAGCTGAAACCGCCAATGCCCATAAAAGCGAGTTCCTCGCCCACGTGAGTCATGAAATCCGCACGCCACTCAATGCCATCATCGGATTCGCCGATCTGATGGCGACCGAGCACTTTGGACCGGTTGGGCATCCACGTTATGTCGAGTACGCCAATGACATCGTGCGCTCCGGTCGCCACGTGCTTGATATCGTCAACGACCTGCTCGACATCTCCAAGATCGAAGCCGGAGAGATGGAACTGGACTTCGTCGCGGTCGATCTGAACGCGTCGGTGTCGGAAGGAGTATCCCTGGTGCAGCCGCAGGCGAACAGTCAGCGGGTTATCATCCGCACAGCGCTTTCGCATACAGTTCCCCCAGTTGTGGCCGACCATCGCTCCGTCAAGCAGATCGTCCTCAACATCCTCTCCAACGCCATTCGTTTCACCCCGTCCGGTGGGCAAATCGTTGTGTCGACCGTCTATGAAGCAAATGGCTGCGTCGTGCTGCGTGTTCGAGATACGGGCGTCGGAATGACCCGCCAGGAACTGGAAACGGCGATGAAGCCATTCCGACAGGTGGCAGGTGGAACACGCAAGCGGGGCGAAGGAACAGGCCTTGGACTGCCCCTGACGAAGGCGATGGTCGATGCAAACCGCGCCAACTTCTCCATCCAATCGACCCCACGCGAAGGTACACTGGTCGAAATCTCCTTCCCGCCGCAAAGGGTGCTTGCGAACTAGGAGCCGTCCGATTAGCAATCCTCTGGCTAAAGAGGATTGAAACTTGCAGGTTTTGCAGCAGTCGTCGCCTTCCGCAGTTCGTTATCCGACGCGACGCCTGACGTGGATGGCGATAATCGCAGCAACCTTCGTTGCCATGCCGATTGTCGCCATAGGCTGGATTGCCTTCTCAGGTGACGACGACAGCTGGCGCCATGTAATGACGACGATCGTCCCCCGTGCTGCGGGACGCACCGTCGAACTTCTGCTGCTCACGGGCGTTGTGTCTGCCGTCTTCGGTATCGTTTCCGCATGGCTGGTGACGACGTTCGACTTCCCGCTGCGGCGTATGCTCTCCATCGTCCTGGTGCTGCCACTCGCGATCCCCTCCTATCTCGCAGCTTACGCCTTTGGAGAGTTCTTCGACTTCACCGGTCCGCTACAATCAGGCTACCGCGCCCTTTTCGGTTTTCAGACCTCCCGCGACTACTGGTTTCCCGATATCCGGTCCATGGGTGGCGCGGTGCTGGTACTGAGCTCGGTCCTCTATCCCTATGTTTACCTCGCCTGCCTCGCGACATTTCTGATGCAAGGACGCGCTGCAGCAGACGTGGCGCGGACCTTGGGTGCAGGGCCTCTCAAGGTGTTCCGGCGCATCCAGATGCCAATGGCACGTCCCGCCATCATGGTAGGCCTCAGCCTCGTGATGATGGAGACCATGAACGATATCGGAGCAGTGGAGTTTCTCGGCATCAACACGCTGACATTTTCCGTCTACTCTACATGGCTCAACCGCGGCAGCCTTGCGGGCGCCGCACAGATCGCTTCCGTCATGCTTCTCGTCGTGGCGCTGCTCATTTTCCTGGAGCGAATGGCGCGCAGAAGTCAGAAGTATGCAAGCAACAAGACGACGGCGAACTTCCGCGAGATGGCGCGCCCGCGCCTGAAAGGAGCACCTGCCGCCCTAGCCATGGCTTTATGCGCTCTACCGGCGATCCCGGGTTTCGTCATTCCCGTGACGGTCATGGGCGGGTTTGCGCTGCGTCGCCTCGACGCCTACGCCGACCCGCGCCTGCTGAACGCGCTTGGCAACAGTCTCATGGTGTCCTCCACGGCAGCGATCGCTGCGGTTATCTTCGGGTTCCTTCTCTCCTATGCTGCGCGTTGCGAGCGTTCATCTGGAACGATACTTGCGGGCCGCATTGCCTCTCTCGGCTACGGGATCCCGGGTACGGTGCTTGCGATTGGCGTTCTGATACCTCTTGCGGGCTTCGACAACGCGCTGGACGGATACCTCCGCTCCCATGCCGGCATTTCCACCGGGCTCCTGCTATCCGGCAGTGGATTTGCCATCATCTATGCCTGCACGGTGCGTTTCATGACAATGGCAGAGGGGACCTTGGATGCGGGCTTCCAGAAGCTTTCTCCCCACATGGACATGGTATCGCGCACACTTGGACGAACGCAGGGACAGACGCTGCGGACGGTCTTGCTTCCCAACATGAAGCCGGCAATGCTAACAGCAGCGCTGCTGGTGTTCATCGAAACCATGAAGGAACTATCGGCAACGATTCTGCTTCGCCCGTTCAACTTCAACACGCTGGCGACGCTTGTTTACGAAGATGCTTCCCGGGCAAAGATCGAGGACTCGTCCGTGGCGGCCATGATCATCATCGCGGCAGGTCTGATACCCACCGTGCTTGTTTCGCGTTCAATGGACCGGCGGCACTAAAAAGGAGGCGGCCGAAGCCGCCCTTCAAGTTCAATGCTGTTCCACCATGGTGGGTCGAAGACATCATGTCCCTGGAGCGCGCCGCTTCATATCCTCGTATACAAGTCGGGGCGCCGTTTCAGCACTGTTGCCTTTACCTGTTAACGAGCTCTAAACGAGAAACCGCAACAAGCCTCATGCCCGCAATTCTGCGAGATCCGCAAACAGATCCAAGGCTTCTGGATTGGCAAGGGCTTCCTTGTTCTTAACCACGCGCCCGTGCACCACATCCCGTACAGCCAGCTCAACAATCTTGCCCGACTTGGTCCTCGGGATATCCTGAACCGCGATGATCTTGGCTGGAACATGGCGCGGAGAAGCACCCGAGCGGATACGGCTATTGATGGTTCTTACGAGGTGTTCGTCCAGCTTTGCGCCGGGCGTCAGTCGAACAAACAACACCACCCGGACGTCGCCGTCCCAATCCTGCCCGATGCAAAGTGCTTCCGCGACTTCAGGGAGTTGCTCGACCTGATTATAGATCTCCGCAGTGCCGATTCGAACTCCGCCTGGGTTGAGCGTAGCGTCTGAGCGGCCATGAATGACGATGCCGCCATGCGCGGTCCATTCAGCGAAATCGCCGTGACACCAGACATTGTCGAAGCGATCGAAGTAGGCCGCTCTGTATTTGCTGCCGTCGGGGTCGTTCCAAAACATGATCGGCATCGAGGGGAAGGGTTTGGTGCAAACCAGTTCACCCTTTTCGCCCCGGACCGGCTTGCCTTCGTCGTCCCACACGTCGATGGCGAGGCCGAGCCCCGGCCCCTGAATTTCGCCGCGCCACACGGGCTTCAATGGATTTCCCAGCACAAAGCAGGAAACGATGTCCGTTCCACCTGAAATAGAGGCAAGTTGAACGTCATCCTTTATGCCCTCGTAGACGAAGGAGAACCCTTCGGGCGACAGAGGCGAACCGGTGGAGGTCATCAGGCGAAGAGTGGACAAATCGTGGCTCACTCGGGGGACGATCCCGCTCTTGCGAACAGCGTCGATATATTTTGCAGACGTGCCGAAGACAGCAAAACGCTCCTCCTGCGCATAATCGAAAAGGACGTTTCCGTCAGGCACGAAAGGCGAGCCATCAAACAGGCAGAGGGTTGCCCCTACTGCAAGGCCAGACACCAGCCAGTTCCACATCATCCAGCCGCAGGTGGTGAAGTAGAACAACCGATCCCCGGGAACGATACCGCAATGGAGGCGATGTTCCTTCAGGTGTTGCAGGAGCGTCCCACCAGCGGAATGCACGATGCATTTGGGAACGCCGGTCGTGCCTGACGAGAACAGGATATAGAGCGGATGGCCGAAGGGGAGTTCCTTGAATTCCACGTCTCTCGGCGGGAATGGGGAAATGAAATCACGGTAGACGTAGGCGTCGGGCAGCGACGTGGCGAGCGCTTCAGCATCTCCTGCATAGGGCACGACCACCACCGGCACGGCAAGCGCAGCAGAAACGGTACGCACCTTCTCCGACACATCTTGGAGTTTGCCATTGTACCAATAGCCGTCGCAGGCGATGAATAGTTTCGGCGCGATCTGGCCAAACCTGTCGAGCACCCCCTGCTCGCCAAAGTCCGGGGAACACGACGACCAGACTGCGCCTATGGAGGCGGCGGCCAGCATCAGCGCGACCGTCTCAGGCATATTGGGCATCATTGCCGCAACCCGGTCACCCTCCTTGATCCCCAGGTTCCGCAAAGCCTGCTGAAGGCGCGACACGTCGGCAGCCAGCCGATCCCAAGACCAGCGGTCCCTAACCTTGTCTTCTCCGCGGAAAATGATGGCATCCTCGGGGCCTCGCTGCCGAAGCAGGTTTTCGGCGAAATTCAGCTGGCCATTCGGAAAGAACCGGGCGCCCAGCATGTCATCGCCATCGGTGAGCACGGGATCGCCTTGTGTCCCCCGGACATCGCAGAAGGTCCAGATCGCGCGCCAGAACTGCTCCGGTTGGGCCACGCTCCAGGCATGGAACTCGTCATAGCTCCCCCAGGCGCAACCGTACCGGTTCGCGCACCATTCCATGAAGGCATGAAGAGGCGTCTTCTGCTGCTCCGCCTCCGAAAGGCTCCACAGCGGCTTTTTTTCGTTCATCGGATCTCCTCCACCCACTGTACTTTCTATACCATGCTGCAACGCGAGATAAAGATGGAGGTCAGGGAGGTGACCAATTTGCACCGAAGCGGGATTTCCTATATCGCCAAATCGGCGCATCCGCCCCGGGTATTGAGGCCGGCTTTCGCATCATGAATTTGACCCGTCGCAGTCCGAATTATCTTGGCAGCCCTACCCCTGTGTGGTTCAGGCGTGTCCTGCGTACGCTGGTTGTTGTTCTTGCTTTGGTTATCCTGACCGCCGCGATCTTGCGTGTGGCGGCGCCGTTCCTGATCCAGACAGCCATGGTCCGTGGTGGCATGGAGCGCGCCATCGCCCAATGGACCGGGCACGACGTCGCGATCGAGGGTATCTCCAGTATCCGTTTCTGGCCGGTGTCTAGCATTGACGTCGAGCGCATCACTGTCAGCAAGAACACAGCTGATGGCGTTCGTGTCCTGTCTCGCGTCGCCAAACTCTCCGCTGAATTCAGCCTCTACCAGGCATTGCAGGGACGCGCCGTTTTCGAGGACTTCCGCCTGCTCAATCCGGAGATCTTTGTAGTCCGCAATCTGGAGGGCCGGCTGGAATGGGTAAATGATGGCCAGCTGAGTGCCGCCACCCGA
This sequence comes from Pseudomonadota bacterium, assembly GCA_023399635.1. Classification (GTDB taxonomy): domain Bacteria; phylum Pseudomonadota; class Alphaproteobacteria; order Rhizobiales; family Rhizobiaceae; genus Neorhizobium. The sequence goes on along the minus strand of JAEWOP010000026.1, from coordinate 1,613 downwards.
AGCCTTGCATCATCTGGTCCGCAACAGGCACTGGATCCAGCTCTTGATGTCGAGGTGGGAGAGATTGAGGTTGAAGACGGTCGCATTGAGGTTCTTGACCTTGCAACGAACCACACCTGGAGAGCGACTGGCATCAACGGAGAGATCAGCTGGCCACGGCTGTCCGCACCTGCGACGGCACAGCTTGCCGCGCAAGTTCGTGGGGAGACGCTGCAGATTGCCTTGTCCTCCCCAAAGCCGCTCTTGTTGCTGGCCGGTAGTACCGCAGGCTTTGACGCTAGTATCAACTCTGCACTGGTAACAGGCAGCTTTACCGGCTCCGCCAATCTCGCAGACTACGGCTTTGCTTCAGGCGCGCTGGAGTTGGCGGCACGCGACGTCCCTGCCCTGGCTGCCTGGGCAGGCCTTGAAAGCGTTCTGATTGCTCATATGGAACAGTTCTCGCTGCGTGCGCAGCTTCTCACAACGGAGCAGTCCCTTCGCCTGGACGGGATCGAGCTTTCGATCAATGGCTCAGCCGGTAGTGGCGGCCTCGAGGTTTCAGTGCCTCCGGCCGGACCTCCGCGGATCGGCGGAACACTTGCGTTCGACCAACTCGATCTCGGCAAGATGATAGGGTCGATTGCAGCCGCTCCGGTAGAAGGGATGGAGCTTGACGCAGCCCCCTTAGTGGATCTCGACCTACGGATTTCCGGGGAAGAAGCGGCTGCCGGCCCTCTCATTCTTGCGGACGCGGCAGTCAGCATCATGACGCGAGCCGACGAAGCTCGCTTCGACATCCTTGATGGAACTGCCGCGAGTGGTCGCATCACCGGCCAACTGGTTGGAGGTAACGATGGCTTCAAATCGGGCGGCACCGCCCGCCTGGATATTCGGGATGCCGATCTGGCTGCGCTTTGGGCGGGGCTTGGAATTCAAGGGCCCTTGCCGATCGCTCGAGGGTCGATGGGAATGGATTTCGCCTTCTCTGGTCCCGTGGCATTTGAGAGACTTGCCTCCATCGACGGCACGTTCCGCGTCAGCAGCGGACCTGGGGTGCTGCCAGACGCCAACCCCGAAGTCATCAAGCAGCGCATCGGCACGCAAACCTATTCGCCGCTCAGGAACCCGAAGGGAGAGTCTTTCGATTATCAGCGACTTGAACTCGTGGCGCACCTCACCGATGGCGTGGCGCGGCTTGAAACGGCAGCCATAGAAGGTGTCGATACACGAGTAGCATTGTCAGGGATCGTATCCTATCGCGACGGCGGCCTTGCGCTCTCTGCCGACATCACCGATCCAGCAACGGATGCTTCTCAACAGCGGCTCTTTATCGGCGGCACGTGGCCGGTCCCGATGGCGATCGCTATGCCCTGACCTGGGACCGGTATCGTTCAGGCAGAGCCACGCAGAGCGACGTGCTCATCTCTAATCCGACGGAGTTCGTTTCGCTTCGACGCGATCGAGGCGAACACCACACCGATGGTGACTAAGCCTATGAGGATCGTGCAGATCGCATTGATCTCCGGGGTTACACCAAGCCTCACCTGCGAATAGATCTTGATCGGCAGCGTTGTTGCTCCCGGCCCTGTCGTGAAGCTGGCAATCACCAGATCATCGAGCGACAAGGTGAA
>JAEWOP010000020.1 GCA_023399635.1 Pseudomonadota bacterium | reverse complement strand
CATTGGTATTGCCGCCATGATCGATGCCGGGATGGTGAAGAAGATGATTTGCTCCTTCCCCCGCTCATCAGACCCAAGAGCCTTCACGGAGAGATATCTGGCGGGAGAAATCGAACTGGAACTGGTGCCACAGGGCACTTTGGCGGAGCGCATTCGCGCTGGCGGGGCAGGTATCCCAGCCTTCTACACGCCGACAGGCTACGGCACCGAGCTGGCGGAAGGTAAGGTAATCGCGGAGTTCGACGGACGTTCTTACGTTCAGGAGCGTTGGCTCAAGGCAGATTTTGCCATCGTAAAGGCGCAGCTCGGAGACACCTATGGGAACCTGACCTACAACAAGGCAGGCCGTAACTTCAATCCGCTCATGTGCATGGCGGCGACCACCACGATCGCACAGGTATCGAAGATCGTACCGGCCGGCGAGATTGATCCGGAGCATGTGGTGACGCCGGGCATCTTCGTCGATGGCGTCGTGGAGATTGTCGCTCCGCAACAGGAAGAAGAGCTCATCCGGGCCGGGGTGGCTTACGCATGACCATTGATACACGCGAAGACATCAAACTTTCAAACGCGCAGATCGCCTGGCGCGCCGCTCAGGACATCCAGGATGGCGCCTATGTCAATCTCGGCATCGGCTTCCCGGAGATGGTAGCGCGCTTCCAGCCGCCCGGTCGGCAGGCGATATTCCACACAGAGAACGGCATCCTGAACTTTGGCGAAGCACCTCCTGCCGGTGAGGAGGACTGGGACCTGATCAACGCAGGCAAAAAGGCCGTCACGTTGAAGCCAGGCGCAGCCTTCTTCCATCATGCCGACAGCTTCGCCATGGTTCGCGGCGGTCATCTGGATGTTGCCATCCTTGGTGCTTATCAGGTGGCGCAGAACGGAGACCTTGCAAACTGGCGCGTCGGGTCGAAAGGTGTGCCAGCCGTTGGCGGTGCCATGGATCTTGTGCATGGGGCCAAGCAAGTATTCGTCATCACCGAGCACGTCACGAAGGATGGCCAGCCGAAGCTGGTTGACAGGTGCACGTTCCCGCTGACAGGGGTGCGCTGCATCACGCGTGTCTATACCAGCCATGCCGTCATCGATATCCGGGACGGACACTTCGTCGTCAGCGAGAAGCTTGCAGCGATGACCATGGACGAGCTGCAAGCGATCACTGGTGCTCCACTTCACGTGGATGGCACGGTAGGTGATCTCGTCGTGCCGCAAATTTGAGGAACAGTTCTGTGACAGAAGCCTATATCTGCGACTACATCCGCACGCCTATCGGCCGCTTCGGTGGCGCTCTCTCCTCCGTACGTACCGACGATCTTGCCGCAATCCCGTTGAAGGCGTTGATGGAGCGCAATCCATCAGTGGATTGGGACGCGGTGGAGGATGTGATCTACGGCTGCGCGAACCAAGCTGGCGAGGACAACCGCAATGTTGCGCGTATGGCAGCCTTGCTTGCAGGACTGCCGGTGTCCGTCACCGGCACCACGATCAACCGGCTGTGTGGCTCGGGAATGGACGCCGTCATCACTGCAGCTCGCGCGATCAAGGCGGGAGAGGCCGACTTGCTGATCGCAGGCGGTGTCGAAAGCATGTCTCGCGCGCCTTTTGTCACGCCGAAGGCGGAAACAGCCTTCTCGCGTAGCGCCGAGATCTTCGACACAACCATAGGCTGGCGCTTCGTGAACCCGGTGATGAAGAAGCAGTACGGTGTCGATTCGATGCCCGAAACCGGCGACAATGTTGCAATAGAGTACAAGGTCTCACGGGAAGATCAGGACGCTTTCGCGGTGCGTAGCCAGGAGAAGGCGGCGCAGGCACAGGCGAACGGTCGCCTTTTCAAGGAAATAACGCCGGTGAGCGTGCCGCAGCGTAAGGGTGATCCTATTGTCGTCGAGCGTGACGAACACCCGCGTGCGACTTCCGTTGAAGCTCTCGCCAAGTTGAAGCCTGTCAACAAGATCGAGGGCGGCACTGTCACGGCCGGTAATGCGTCGGGCGTGAATGATGGTGCTGCTGCTTTGATCATCGCCTCGGAAGAGGCCATCAAGACATATGGGCTGACACCCATCGCGCGCGTCGTCGGCGGGGCGACGGCAGGCGTTCCTCCGCGCATCATGGGGATCGGTCCCGCGCCGGCCTCGAGGAAGCTGCTTGGCCGTCTTGGACTGACGCAGGAGCAGTTGGATGTGATCGAGTTGAACGAGGCCTTTGCCTCGCAAGGCATTGCCACGCTGCGGGAGCTCGGGATCGCAGATAATGACGATCGGGTGAACCGCAATGGCGGCGGCATCGCGCTTGGACACCCGCTTGGAATGTCAGGTGCTCGCATCACCGGTACTGCCGCCCTCGAGCTTAAGGAAACCGGTGGACGCTACGCCTTGGCGACCATGTGCGTCGGCGTTGGGCAAGGTATCGCAGTGGTGCTTGAGAGGGCTTGAGGTCCGGCGGTGGTGCAGGAGGTCTTCAATCTCCTGCCGTTCCACCTTGGTAGAACATGCGCGCATCCTCAAACATACGCTGCCGCTCCTCGTTGCGGGTATAGAACATGTGGCCGCCGCGGTAGACCTTGAGACTTGTCCTGTCCTTGGCCAGATCGGGCGGGAGATGGTTCAGCGCGTATTGGCTCATCCCATAGGGAGTGAGAATATCGCTGTAGCCGTGCGCCACCATCAACTTGAAAGAAGGGATCGTCGACAGCAGGTCGCGGATGTCATTGGATACACTTGCCAGTGCCCGCCCGTCTCCACCATGACCTCCATTCCATTGCCAGCGGCGGTTCACGTCCTCGTTGAGCAGCGTGTAGGTCATCTGCGTCTGAAACCCGAGCGTATGTCGAGCGTAGTCAGCAAAGGCTGAGCCATAGGCGCGGGTATAGCCGTCGAGGACTGGATCATCATTACGCGTCACGCTTTCCTCGGGATAAGCATCCGACCACGAAGATCCGGCGTCGTACGGACTGACAATGTTTCCGCTGCCGCCAGCCTCCTTTGCGTAGATACGGCCGACGAAGCCGCGCGTTCGCGCTACCGTTTCCACTGATAAGCCCGTCAGATCTGCAACGCGTCCGTAGAAAGACTGCGCTTCGGTGCCTGGCGGAGGTGGGCTTGCGAGCTTCGTGAGGTAATCGGTGAGCGCAAAACGTTCAATCTCCTGCATGACCTGGGGGTCAAAGGCGCCTTTCCGTTCAAGTTCGGCGGCTGCCAGTGCGGGAAGTTGTAACGACGCAGCGAGCGGGTCATCATCTACACCGAAGAGGAATCGTCCCTCGATCAACGGCGAAGCCATGATGATGCCGGACGGAACCATGCTTTGGCTGTTCTTCATGGCCAGGGCCACCTTGGCGGCGCGAAAGCCGCCATAGCTTTCGCCAAGCAGGTATTTCGGTGCAGAGAGAAGATCGTTTTTCTGGACGTAGAGCGCGATGGCCTTGGCAATGCTCTCCGCATCCTGGCGGACGTTGAAATATCCTCCCGCAGCCTCGTCATTGGCAGCTCTGCTCCAGCCTGTTCCCACGGGATCGATCAGCACAAGATCCGTGAAGGCGAGCCAGCTTTCGGGATTGTCCTCCAGTTTTGGCTGCGTGCCATCTGCGTTGGCGCCGTCAAAGGGTAAGATCCTCGGCCCGACCAGACCAAGATGGAGATAGGCTGATGCGGCTCCCGGACCGCCATTGAAGGCGAAGGTCACGGGCCGCCCAATCGCCCGGTCCTTGGCCTGATATGATGTGTAGAAGATCTTCGCCTTCCGGCTTCCGTCCTGTCCAAAGAGATCGAGCGTCCCGGCTGTCGCGGTGTAGGGGAGCGACATATCTCCGGCCTGGAGCAGATGGTCAGTGACGGAATCTGGGGGAAGAAGGCTGAAGATCCCTGCTTCCGGTCGCGTTTCTTGCCCAAGGACGGGTGAAGCGAGAAGAGCAATGACAATTGCAAGACGCGGAAGGATTGATGATAAAAGCAAGAGGATCTCCTCGTTTGCGTATTCCTTTCGATGATCTAGAGCGATCCGCTTGGCAGGGCATCTCAATAAGACTTGATCGGCTGAACAAATCTTCCTTTGGAGACGCAGCAGGATCCTCGAAGGGAATTGACGCAGGTTGACGCCGTGTGAGGGTCTCGGTAGCAACGCTTCAGCCCCTCAGACTCATGCACCAGAAGAACAAGATCCGATGCCGAAAAAGCCAAAGCGGTTGAGGGATGCCGAATCGTCGCGCCTGGCCAAGCTGCAAAAGGCGTGGGCGATGGCAAGTACCGCAGAGCAGCTTCAGTTCCTGAAGGGGCTGCCTATCCAGCGCTACTTAACCGACATGCCGCTGGATAAAGAGGTGATCGCAAACGGGCGTTATCTTCTTCCAACAGCGATCAAACGTATCGAGCATGTCGTCGTTCAGCGACGCATCACGCCTAGCGAAATCGCGGCAGAACTGGGTTTTCCGGAAGAGGGAGTGGCCTTGACCCGCGCTTTAGCGCGGGGTGCAAGCCTGCGGTTGTCGATCATTGAGGCTTTAACGGTATGGCTGGGGGAACAAGAGAGGCGGTTTGGCGTTTGCGATGAGGGCTGAAATAGGATGGGAAGCTTACGGGGCTCGGCGAACCAAATCTTGACAGCAATCAACCAGGAAGCAGAATTCGCTTGATTCATTGCTCGTTGGATAAGGTGATAGCGGTAGCTTCAGTGACTAAAGAAACGGCGACGACGACATGATGAATATCCTTGTGCTGGAAGACGATGTCCTTTTGGCAATGGACGTAGAAGACTATCTCCTTGAACAAGGATATGCGGTGGTTGGCCCTTTCGGACGTGTTGCTCAGGCACTTGAGGCGGTCGAAGCTGGTGGTTTGGATGGAGCGATCCTGGACCTCAATCTGAATGGTGAGCTGTCCTTTCCCGTGATCGAAGCACTGAGACAGAAAGGCATCCCGCTGATCGTTTGCAGTGGATATGCAGGGCTACCTGAGCTGAAGGCGAAGCTGGCTGGGCTGCCTCTTCTTGCAAAGCCATGGACTCCACAAAAGCTGGGATATCTCATGGACCGTCACTTCGCTGAAAGCAGATATTCCCGCGCAAGTCACGGCTGACCCTTCGGCGTCAGGGAAGTGCGGGTTCCAAGGGAAAGGTGATGTCGCAGATCAGCCCGGTGGGGCTGTAGTCAAGCTCCACCTCTCCTTGTAGCTCATATCGAATGCTACGGTCTATCAGCGTCGTCCCAAAGCCGTTGCTCTCTGGTTGCCGTACCGCCGGGCCGTCTATTTCCTCCCAGCGCAGTGCCACCTGACCCTCCGGCGTCCGTTCCCAAGAGATCTCCACTATCCCCTTGTCGCTGGATAAAGCACCGTGCTTGACGGCGTTGGTCGCAAGCTCATTGACCACCATGCTGATCGCCAGAGCGGACTTGGGCGAAAGCAGGGTCAAGAGGCCGGGCCGGATCTTGAAGCGCGTGCCGTCGCGATCGTGCGGCGCGATTGTTCGCCGGACCACCTCAAGAAGCTCGGCTTCGCTCCAGTTGGTCTCAAACAGCAAGGCATGTGCGTCGGCCATCGCGCGCAGTCGACCCTGAAGATTGTCAACATAGTCTTCAATGCTGTTGCTGGCCTTGACCGTGCGGCGGACGAGCGACATGACCATTGCCATCGTGTTCTTGACCCGGTGGCTCAATTCCCTGACGAGCAGTTCCTTTTGCTGCTCGGCCCTGCGTCGCTCGACCCTTTCGCGGGCCTCTGCGAGAGCGCGCTCCACGGCGGCGGGTAAACGGATCAGGCGCTGCTTCAGAACATAGTCGGTGGCACCCCGGCGAAAGGATTCGATTGCCACTTCTTCGCCAAGGATGCCCGAGACGAAGATGAAGGGTACCTCCGGAACCGCCTCCCGAGCCATCTCAAGTGCGCTCATCCCGTCGAAGTCCGGGAGGGAAAAGTCTGCCAGGATCACGTCAAAATCTGGCGCTGCGAGCGCCTCTACATATTCGCTGCGGTTGGCCGCATAGTGCAGCACAGGCTGCGGCCTGATCGTTTCCAGATGCTCACGAATGAGCTCGGCGTCGAGAGCGCTGTCCTCGAGCACCAGTATGCGCGAGGGACGTTGACTTTTAGTTTGCGCCATTGCTGCGGTGTCCAGGCGGTGGTTCGTTCAACAGTGCCCAGAAGACTCCAAGATCCTGTATCGCCTTGAAGAACTCGTTGAATTCCACCGGCTTAACCACGAAGGCATTAACACCGAGTTCATAACTGCGGACGAGATCCTGTTCCTCGCGCGATGACGTCAGCATTACGATTGGAACATGACGCAGCTTCTGGTCCTGCTTCACGCGTTCCAAGACCTCAAGACCATCAATCTTCGGAAGCTTCAGATCGAGAAGAACCACCGTCGGATCCCCGTCTGCCCGCTCGGCGTGCTCGCCAGTGCAGAAGAGGTAATCGATCGCTTCTGCACCATCACGGGCAATGACAATGTCGTTGGCGAACTGGCACTTCTCAAGTGCAGCAAGCGTTAGTTCTAGGTCGCGGGGACTATCCTCGACGAGCAATATCGGTCGCAGTTCAGGCAATCGCGCGGCCCTTTTTTTCTGGTGTTGGCAGTGCGAAGGTAAAGGTTGCGCCTTTTTCCACTTCGCCGTCTGCCTTTATCGTTCCATTGTGGCGCTCGACAATCCGCCTTACGAGAGCAAGGCCTATCCCGGTACCGTCAAAATCCTCGGCCCGCTGAAGCCGCTGGAATACGCCAAAGAGCTTTCCAACATAGGCCATGTCGAAACCGACGCCGTTGTCGGAGACGGAATATATCGTTGAACCATCTTTGGTCGAGCCAGTGATGGATATTTTTGCAGGAACCCGGTCGCGCGAGTATTTGGACGCGTTTTCTACCAGATTATACCAGACCTGCCGCAGGAGAGTGGCATCACCCCAGGCAACAGGGAGTTTGCCCACATCCCATTCGATCTGGCGGTCCGCCTGATGCAGCATCACGCTTTTGATCACTTCCGCGACGAGCTTGTTCATGTCCACCTTCTTGAGCGTGATAGATGCCCGTCCCAGTTGGGAAAAGTTCAAGAGGTCATCGACAAGGCGTCCGGCGGACAGGGCCGATTCTGAAATGTTCTGAAGATAGTGGCGGGACTTCTCATCAAGAGAGTTCTCGCGTTCCCGCAGCAACTGAGCAAATCCCACGATGTGGCGAAATGGGGCCCTGAGATCATGCGAGACGGAGTAGGAGAACGCCTCCAGCTCCTTGTTCGACCTTTGCAACTCGCTCGTAAGTTCAGCGAGCTCTTCGGCCTTGCGCAAGACAATCCCAACGATTGCGTTTCGCAGATCTCTTGCTGCCATCAGTTCTGCGTCAGTCCAGGCAAGCGCTTGCTGATGGACCTGTTCGCGCCACGCGTCGAAGGATTTGCGCGGATGAATCCGCCCCTCTTCTGTCACGACCTTGTGCGGATCTCCCCCCCATTTCACCGTTCTGACGACCTCGGGCCGGAACCAGATCAGCCAACTCGGGTAAAGCTCTGATATGCGTATGGCAGCAATTCCGCTGGCCAGTCCGGCCATTGCTGCAGCAGACGGCATCACGGATGCGAGATGGGAGCTGGCGAAGAGGTCGACTTCGCTCTGTCTCGTCTCCAGCCACGCGACAATTTCTCTTACATCGCCCTCCTCCGGGCAGTCGCCGATTGGGAAGTAACCAGCTTCCGTGACGATGGCGGCGCCCTCCGCATGAACCTGAGCGAGAAGATCGTCTGCGGAGCCGGTCAAACCTTCTGGCCAATTCTCGGCCGCTGCCATGGATGTCAACAGGCGAGACGTTATGCGCGCGAGTTCCACACGGCTCGCTGCATCTTCTTCCCTCCGCTGCGCGGCGATGCGCAGCGCCATGGATTGAACAACGAAGTCACACGCGTCACGGACGGTTACGTCCACATGATGCGGGCGAGCGCTATGACACGATACGAGACCCCATAGCCGTCCGTCGATCATGATCGATACGGACATCGAAGCGGCCGTTCCCATGTTGCGCATGTATTCCAGATGGACAGGCGAAACACTTCGGAGTTGCGCGAAGCTGAGATCCAGCATCTCTGATTTCGCCGCCGGTTCTATAGCAACCGGTTCATAGGTAGCATTCGGTATAATGCGGACGGGATTGGCGGCGTAAAGAGCTCGGGCCTGGGCGGGGATGTCGGATGCAGGAAATCGCAGATCCAGATAGGAAGGGAGCGCGCCGTTGCCCGCCTCGGCCACCACGTGGCCATTCCATTCTTCGTCGAAGCGGTAAACGAGGACCCGGTCGAAGCCTGTCAGATCCTGAACGAAACCTGCCGTCGCCTGCAGTGAAACCTGTACATTTCCCTGTCGCGTCATCAACTGCAGGAAGGCGCGTAGCCTGGACAGTGTCTGCGATGGGTTTTGGCCGTCGTAGCGCTCAACCTCGACGATCACCGAGCTGCCTGATCGATGGGCAAGCAACATCAGGTTCTGGTCGGTCAGGGGGACCTGAAGCGTAGCATCTTGCGTCGAATACCATTCCTTGACGAGGCCCAGCACATCTGAGATCGCGCCTCTCGGCTGCCGACCAATCTGGATGGCGTCAGGCAGGAAGTCGCCGATATTTCGGCTCGCCTGCAGGACGACGAAATCTGGCGGATCGAGAGTGAAGAGTGCACCGTGGGGCTGTATCGCGCCGGGGATGTGGATCGGCTCACGGGCACAGGCCGCAAGATCCGCAGTGGCGTCGTTCAAAACATGCTCCTCCACTCGTTGGTCTCCGCGTCGGTATCCTGTCAGTAGCAGGGCCCGAGACGGTCGCCAGTAGATCGCTCAGGATAACCAGGGCGCCCCTAATGTAAACACTTTGCCGGCTCGACGCCCGTCCCTCAAATCACTCTTTGGGTTACCAGGAAGCCGACGGTAGCTGCAGCCGACGTAAGGAACGTTCCCCAAGCTATATCGACAACAGTCATCATCAATGACCAGTTCTTCAATGTAGAAAGGTTCGTCATGTCATAGGTGCCATAGGCGATGAAGCCGAGAACTGCGCCCGCAATGCACGCCTGTGTCCACCCCCCTCCATTGATGGCCGGGATAACAGCGAAGTAAACAATGCCCGCTACATAGACCGAGTAAAAGGCGATAGCGGCTGCAAAGTTCGGCTGTTCGAGCAACAGATCGCCGATCCAGCCGCGATATAGGTTCGTGGCCAGACGTCCCAGCCAGATGGCATCGATGCCGAGAAATACGATGGCAGTCGATACATAGGCTATGACAGGCGTCAGCATCGGCTTTTCCCTAAGCAAAGGTCAGATCTTCAAGATCGGCTGTATCATCCGCACAATCCAGCTGCTGAACCTCAAGGGCGCCTCTGTCACCGCAAGACAAATGCAGTCCTCGCCTTCCGTTGCCGTCGGGATGTGCAGCACGTCGTCATCCGCCTCTTCTAGATCGCCGCGCGCGAAAAGATCTTCCCCGTCCCAGAAACTGCCGCACAGGACCAAAGTCAGCTCGCGACCCTGATGAGTATGTTCCGGCACTGGTTTCCCAGCCGGAATCCTCAAAAGGCGTACCTGCGTCGTCGGGTCTTCGGTGGGGATGCGGATCTGATAAGCACCACGACCGAGGGCGCGCCATTTCAAGCCGGACAGGTCAGAACCAAGGTAGGAGCGGAGTGGCTCGGGAATGACAGGGGCGTCGGCGAACGCATGACGTTGGGGATTGGATGTCTTGGGCACGTCAATAGCGCCCGTATCAAGCTGGGCACGCATGCGTTGCCAAGCGTCGTCGGCATCATCATGCACGACCGTTATCTTGTCGAGAAGAGCGCCTGCAGCACCCTCCATTGCCTCGAGACGCCGCCTAGAGGCGGGGCTCAGCGCCAGGTGAGTTGCAATGGCAAGGCTCCAGCCCTCGGAGAGGTTGCCAGCCGCATAGTCGAGCAGAAGCTCGTCGCTGACGTGATGGTTCACGCTCATAGACGGCCCTCCAGTGCGTCCCGCAGCTTTGCGAACGCGAGCCGAATGCGGGACTTCACGGTGCCCAGCGGCAGCCCCATCTCTGCGGCAATCGCCGAGTGAGGGGTGTCCTCGAAGAAGGCCTTCTTTAAAACGTCCTGCTGCTCAGGGGGAAGCAGTGCTAGAGCGCTACGCAGGATGTCTGCCTCTTGGGCTTGTTGGAATTCACGATCGGCGGGTGGCGCCTCTTCGGGCGCGAGAGCCTGATCATCGAGATCGAAAACAGGACGCTTGCGTCGGTATGCGTCGATGCGAACGTTTCGAGCAATTGTAAAGATCCATGCTGAGACATTGCCCCGGGCCGGGTCAAACTGGGCTGCCTTGGTCCAGACGGACGTCATGGTTTCCTGCATCAGCTCTTCTGCCGCCTGCCGATCCTTTGTTTTTATCGCCATGAACGCCCGCACTCTAGGCGCGTAATAGCGGAAAAGGATTTCAAAGGCTCCGATGTCCCGATTCTGCCCAACCGTCACGAGAAGTCTGGCAAGCTCGGCGGGAGGGAGTTCGCCGCTCTTGGCCTTAGGGGGAGTGGGTTGCGTCATGCCGATGTCATGCCTCACACGTCGCCGCCAAAGGACAGCGGGTGCTTGGTTTTGGCATGTCTCCGGCCAGATGTGAATGCTCATGCTCATGCCGGCCAGTACGGGGGTGCCGGAATGCTGGATCAGTGGGCTCAGGGTTACTTCCGAAAAAAGACGGGCAGCAATCTGCTCTTTCAGCAGCTCCGTAGATGATGCATAGCTGTGAAAGCAGGCGGACAGGCGGGACGGTGAAGATGTGCGGCGACGGCAGACAACGCGTTGCGGTGATAGGTTCAGGCATAAGTGGTCTTTCGGCAGCCTGGTTGATTTCGAAGAATTGCGATGTGGTACTTTATGAAGCCGCAAGTAAGTTGGGTGGCCACGCCAACACGGTCGCGGTGTCAGTACCTGGAACGAACCGTGAGGTGATGGTGGATACCGGGTTCATCGTCTACAATGAGCTCAATTACCCCAACCTCGTCGCGCTCTTTCACCATCTGGACGTCCCCACAGTGGGATCCGACATGTCGTTTTCCGCCTCTTTGGACAACGGCGCGTTCGAGTATTCAGGAACAGGAATCTCGGGACTTCTCGCCCAACGGGGCAATGCTGCAAGGCCTCGCTTCTGGCGCATGATGTCGGATATCCTCAGGTTCTACCGGGGCGCGGATGAGTTGCTTGCCGCAACCGCTTTCGACGATCTGTCTCTGGGGGAGTACCTGGATCAAGGCGGATATTCCAAGGCGTTCATCGACGACCATCTGCTTCCAATGGGAGCGGCGATCTGGTCGACCTCTGCTCGTGAGATGAAGACCTATCCGCTGAAGGCCTTTCTTCGCTTCTTTGTGAACCACAACCTCACGGCGCTCTCTGGTCGTCCGAAATGGAGAACCGTTCAAGGCGGCAGCAGGGAATATGTGCGGCGACTGGAGATGGATTTCCGTGGCGAAATCAGGCTCAACACCAGGGTTGTAAGCGTTCAACGCGAAGGTGATCAGGTCGTGGTGGTGGATGCCGGCGGTTCTGATGACCGCTTCGATCAGGTCGTCATCGCGACTCATGCCAACGACGCCTTAGAGATGCTGGCTGATGCGGACGGCGCAGAAGCCGCGGTGCTCGGTGCATTCCGTTACACAGCCAATACGGCTGTCTTGCACAGCGATGCGAAGCTGATGCCGAAGCGACGAAACGCGTGGTCGAGTTGGAACTATATTGGCAACGAAGCCGGAGTTACCCCTGACGTGCTGTGCGTCACATACTGGATGAACCGTCTCCAGAGTTTTGACATGAACTTCCCGCTGTTCGTCACGCTCAACCCCTGCCGAGATGTCGACCCGTGCTCCATCATCAAGACGTTCGAGTACTCACACCCGCTTTTCGATCAGGCTGCTCTCGACGCACAGCCTCGCCTCTGGGACATCCAGGGCCGCCGCAATATCTGGTTCTGTGGAGCGCATTTCGGAAGCGGCTTTCATGAGGACGGGCTCCAGGCGGGGCTTGCGGTGGCGGAGCGGCTTTCGGGAGCCCGCCGCCCTTGGAATGTCGCCAACCCATCCAGCCGTATTTTTCTACCGCTGCCGCTTGAGGCGGCGGAATGATGGATGCGTCTGCCCTCTATGTGGGCGAGGTGATCCACCAGCGGCACAGGCCCGCGCGGCACAGGTTGCGCTACAGGGTTTTTTCGCTGCTGCTTGATCTCGATGACCTCGACGTTCTCCACAAACAGCTCTGGCTCTTCGCTCACAATCGCGCGGCGCCGATCAGTTTCTGGGACAAAGACCACGGTGCCGGTGAGAGCGGTACTCTTCGCCAGTGGGTGGAGAGACATCTGGTCGACGCAAACATCGATACCGTCGGGTTGCGCATCCGAATTCTCTGTTATCCGCGGATTTTCGGCTATGTCTTCAACCCGTTGTCCGTCTATTTCTGTGATGGAGCTGACGGGAAGCTACTCGCGATCCTGTACGAGGTCAGCAACACCTTTGGTGAACGCCATACCTACATCATTCCGATCAGCGACGGCGCAGGCTCAACATTGCGTCATTCCTGTGCGAAAGCGATGTACGTCTCCCCCTTCATGCCGATGGATTGCATCTACAAGTTCCGTGTTCACCGGCCGGCCGACAAAGTGGTCATCGCCATCGATGAGAGCGATGGCGATGGACCGTTGCTGCACGCGATTCTTGCGGGCCGACGCCGCCGTCTGACGGAGCTGGCACTGGCAAGAGTATTGCTGGCGCTGCCCATGATGACGATGAAGGTCATGCTTGGGATTCATTGGGAAGCCTTGAGGCTGTGGCTGAAGGGCGTCCCAATCCATAGGCGAGAGCGCAGCCCTGGGCGTCGCACTGCTTCCTTGGTGGGCGCAGAGGATTGAAGGCATGAGCGACGCCACGAGTGGTCGCGGTCCATGGTTTGCGACCGTCACTCCATCCTGGGAGAAGTTTCTGAGCCGTTGGTGTGAGAAGATTGCCGCAGGTCGCTTGACCGTTGTTTTCCCAGGCGGAAGGGAGTGTCATTTCTCCGGTATGCAGACTGGACCGTCCGCAACAATCTGCTTGAAGAATGGCCGCCCAGTGAAGCGGCTTCTTTGCGCCGGTGCGCTTGGCTTTGCACAGGCCTATCTAGATGGGGACTGGGACACTCCGGATCTTGGGGTGCTGCTGGAGCTTGCGGCGGTGAACGAGGAGGTCTGGCACTCGTTGACAGTGGGAAAACCGGTCCGTGCCGCAGTGGCTTACTTGCAGCACCGGTTACGTCGCAATTCGCGTCGCGGCAGCCGGCGCAACATCTCCTTTCATTATGATTTGGGTAACGAGTTTTATCGGCTCTGGCTGGACGAGACGATGACGTATTCCTCTGCGCTATTCGCACAGGATGGTATGAGCTTGGCCGATGCCCAGCAGGAAAAATACCGCCGCATTCTGAACGAACTGCAGATCGGTCCGGAGGATCATGTCCTTGAAATCGGCTGCGGCTGGGGCGGTTTTGCCGAGATCGCCGCTCGCGAGAGGGGATGCCGAGTCACCGCACTGACGCTGTCACGCGAGCAGGCTCAATTTGCTCGCGAGCGCCTTGAGCAGGCGGGACTGGGTGAGCGCGCTGAGATCCGGCTACAGGATTATCGCGATTGTGAGGGCACGTTCAGCAAGATCGTCTCAATCGAGATGTTTGAGGCGGTGGGCGAGGAGAATTGGGCCACCTACTTCAATCAACTTCGCACGCTCCTGGCTCCTGGCGGCGAAGCTCTCGTGCAGACGATCACCATTGCTGAGGAGCGGTTCAACCGATACCGGAGCAAGGCCGATTTCATTCAGGCGTATATCTTCCCAGGAGGGATGTTGCCATCCGCCGCCATTTTCGATGACCAGGCACGCGCTGCCGGCCTTCGTGTGACCGATGAATATCGTTTCGGCGCTGACTATGACCGTACGCTGGTCCACTGGGACCAGCAGTTTAGAAGCAATCGGCATGCGATCGCGAGACTCGGCTTCGATGATCGTTTCTTCCGCATGTGGCATTACTATCTGCAGTATTGTGCGGTGGGCTTTCGCACGAAGCGGGTCGATGTTGTGCAGTTCAGGCTGTTGCACGCCTGAATGACTACCCGACATAACTTGCGCAGCATCTTGCGCGTGATCATGAAGAGGAGTGGGCGCGGGAGAGCGCGAAGGAGCTTGATTGCAGCGGCCATCTTCCAAGGGAAGATAATCTCAAAACGTCCCCTGCCGAGGCCTTTGATGATCGCATCTGCCGCTTCTTCGACGCTGATCAGGAATGGCATAGGGAAATCATTCTTCTGTGTCAGTGGCGTATCAACGAATCCTGGATTGATGACGGTCAGCTTCACGCCGTATCTTTCCAGTTCGGGAAGAAGCCCCTCGCAGAGGTTGATCAAGGCGGCTTTCGTCGCGCCATAGAAGGCGCCACCGGGAAGGCCGACATAGCCGGCAACCGAGGAAACGACTGCAATGTGCCCAGCTTGCCGTTGAACCATTCGCGGGATTACCGCCTCCATGCAGTAACCGGTTCCTACGACATTGAGCATAATTACATCGGCAAGAGCTTTCCCGTCGAAGCGCGTCACGCCGTCTCGCCGATAGCCTCCGGCGGAAAGTATCGTCAGGGAAATCGGACCGAGGTTGTCCTCGATCTTCGATACTGCGGACGCCACAGCATTCTGCTCTGTCACATCAACAGGGAAGGCAAAGATCTGGTTTGGACGAAGCGCCTCAAGTTCGGCGAGCTTGTTCAGGCTCCGGGCGCTGGCGGCGACAGTCCAGCCTTCATCAGCCAGTTTGAGAGCCACGGCCCGCCCGATCCCGGAGCTTGCTCCTGTGATCCAAGCAAGTTTCGGGCGCGCGTCATTGTCGAAAATCGGCGTCATCGGCTCCCTCCGTTTTTTTCACTGCAGATACGCAGCCAGTAGAGGGATGGATCTTGAACGGAGAGGAGGCGGCAAGGATCCGGCATAGCAAAGCTACGAGAAGTTCCTGCTCAATCGTGACGAGGCGCCTTCTGCTCCTGCCGGACAGCCTCGTCATGGTACCAGCAGCTTTCCAATGCCGCCGTACAATATTTATTCGGGTCCGCTTGGCGCGTCTCACGCATCTTCACGCGCTTGAGGGGAAACTGGTAAATCTTAGCCGATACGCGCTCTACATCTGGAGTCATTGCAATGGTCCTTGTGGCGGTACTGTGTTCGCTCTTTAGCATAGTTTTTTAGCATTTGCACTGAATTTAGTCAGCAGCTGCACACCTAACGGTTTCGGCGGCTTGAGAGCATTTAGGGGGGCAACGCGGCTCCTCGCCGACTGTTCCGGCCGCTTTGAATACTTCGGCTGGTTTGGGAGCCGCTAATCAGGCCCTCCAACCGCGTAGATTGAACCGACACATGCAATAGCATCCGCTTAACATGCCGAGATTTCGCTCGACTTTCCGTGCAGATCAAACTGGCACGGCTTATGCATATACCCGATCAACCACCTGCGGTCGGCGTGCAAGCGGCGCCGGAGTCCGGGAGGAGCTTTGGATCAGTATCATGGAAGAGAGAGTACGATGACCAAATACAAGCTCGAGTACATTTGGCTTGACGGTTACAAGCCTGTAGCGAACCTGCGTGGCAAGACGCAGATCAAGGAGTTCGAGAGCTTTCCGACACTGGAACAGCTGCCGCTCTGGGGCTTCGATGGCTCCTCTACAATGCAGGCTGAAGGCCACTCGTCCGATTGCGTGCTGAAGCCGGTCGCTATCTATCCTGACCCCGCTCGCACCAATGGCGCGCTCGTCATGTGCGAAGTCATGATGCCGGACGGCGTTACGCCGCATCCGTCGAACAGCCGCGCTACCATCCTCGACGATGAAGGCGCCTGGTTTGGTTTCGAGCAGGAGTACTTCTTCTACGAAAACGGCCGTCCGCTTGGCTTCCCGGAGCAAGGCTTCCCGGCACCACAAGGCCCCTACTACACAGGCGTCGGCTACAAGAATGTCGGCTCGATTGCTCGTGAAATCGTTGAAGAGCATCTCGACCTCTGCCTCGAAGCCGGCATCAACCACGAAGGCATCAATGCCGAAGTTGCTAAGGGCCAGTGGGAATTCCAGGTCTTCGGAAAAGGCTCCAAGAGCGCTGCTGACCAGATCTGGATCGCACGGTACCTGCTTCTTCGCCTTTGCGAAAAGTACGGCATCGACGTCGAGTTCCACTGCAAGCCGCTCGGTGATACCGATTGGAATGGCTCGGGGATGCACTGCAACTTCTCTACCAAGTTCATGCGTGAAGTGGGTGGCAAGGAATATTTCGAAGCGCTCATGGCGGCCTTCGCTAAGAACTGGCAGGACCACATCGAGGTTTACGGCCCGGACAACCACCTGCGCCTGACCGGCAAGCACGAAACAGCACCATGGAACAAGTTCTCCTACGGCGTTGCAGATCGTGGTGCCTCGATCCGCGTTCCACATTCCTTCGTCAACAACGGCTACAAGGGCTACCTTGAGGATCGGCGCCCGAACTCGCAGGGCTGCCCTTACCAGATCGCTTCGGTAGTTCTGAAGACGATCGCGGAAGTGCCGACGGCCGATTACGCACGTAACGCCGCCTGATCTCCCTGATCGGCGCCGGTTTCATCTCCGGCGCCGATCCTTGACCGCCGATGCCTGCTGCTCTCGTCAGGAAAGGTCAGGCAAGAACTTTCTCCCTAGGAAGTCTGGACACCAAGGACGTGCCGCACGTATGGCTGCACTCGTGACCAGGGAGAATATGTCATGAACAATCCGCTCTTCAGCCTTGCGGGCCGCACCGCCCTCGTGACCGGCTCGTCCCGTGGACTGGGATTGGCCATTGCCACAGGGCTTGCGCAGGCAGGCGCGTCGATCGTCCTCAACGGCGTCAATGTCGAGCGCCTTGAGGAGAGCGTAGGCAGTTTGCGTGCCGATGGTTTCACGGTCGAGGGTGCCGCCTTCGACGTTACCGATGAAGCCGCTGTCGTTGCAGCCTTCGAAGGTTTTGACGCCAAGGGTCTGGCAATTGATATCCTCATCAACAACGCTGGTATCCAGTACCGCAAGCCGATCGTTGAACTTGATCTGGCCAACTGGAACCGCGTTATCGATACCAATCTAACAAGCGCATTCCTTGTTTCGCGGGAAGCGGCAAAGCGCATGTTGCCGCGCAGGCAAGGCAAGATCGTCAACATTGGATCGCTGATGAGTGGTCTCGGTCGGGCAACGGTGGCGCCCTATACGGCGGCCAAGGGTGGCATCAAGACGTTGACCCAGACAATGGCTGCGGAATGGGCCGAGCAGGGCATCCAGGCGAACGCGATCGGTCCCGGCTACATGCTGACCGACATGAACCAGGCGCTGATCGACAATCCCGAGTTTGATAAGTGGGTCAGGGGCCGGACACCCTCGCGGCGCTGGGGCAGGCCGGAAGAACTTATCGGCGCCGCTGTCTTTCTGGCCTCAGAAGCATCCAACTATGTCAACGGCCAGATTATCTATGTCGATGGCGGTATGAGCGCAGTGATTTAGATACAGGGGCGTATAACAGGGACCGTTGCCGGTCCCTGTTATCGTTTTAGTGGTTGTGTCGTGGTGGCGACTTTGTCGCGATCTGGCGGAAGTCCGACGCTCCCTCAAGCACAGCACCGTCGGAAAGCTGCGTCACGGATCGGCGATAGATACGCTGCCAGGGCGTGGCGTCTGCTGGAACCGCAGGAATGCCTTCGGCACGACGCTTCTCGATCTCCTCCGGCTCCACCAGCATGTCACACGTCCCCTGGTTAAGGTCGATGCGGATGATGTCGCCTGTCCGGATCCATGCCAGTCCGCCGCCAGCCGCACTTTCGGGTGAAGCATTGAGGATTGAGGGACTATCGGCCGTGCCCGACTGACGCCCGTCGCCGATGGTCGGAAGGCTGGCAATGCCCTTCTTCAACAGATGATCTGGCGGTTGCATGTTGACCACTTCCGCCGATCCCGGCCAGCCCAACGGCCCAGCGCCACGGATCACCAGGATGGTATTCTCGTCGATGTTCAGCGAAGGATCATTGATGCGGTGATGATAGTCTTCGGAGCCGTCGAAGACGACTGCCTTGCCCTCAAATATTCCTTCCCGGCCCGCCTCCTGGAGATATCTCTGACGGAAGCCTTCCGAAATGACGCTCGTCTTCATGATGGCGAAATCGAAGAGATTGCCTTTCAGAACGACGAAGCCTGCCTTCTCCTTCAAGGGTTGGCTATAGGGGAAGATGACCTCACGGTCAGTCGCTTGTCTGCCGTCAAGGTTCTCGGCCATCGTTCGGCCGGTGACGGTCCGACAGCTTCCGTCCAGCTTACCGGCCTGTAGCAGTTCCCACATGATCGCCGGCGTTCCGCCGGCGCGATGATAGCGTTCGCCGAGGTACTTTCCGGCGGGCTGGACATTCGCGAGCAGCGGAATATCGAATCCATGGACCTGCCAATCTTCAGGATACAAGTCGACGCCGGCGTGCTTTGCCATGGCGGCGAGATGCGGCTGGGCGTTGGTGGAGCCGCCGATGGCGGAGTTGACGCGCACCGCGTTGAGGAATGCCTCGCGCGTCAAAATGTCGGAAGGTTTAAGATCCTCCCAGACGATTTCAACTGCCCGCTTGCCAGTGCGATAGGCCATTTGGCCCCTTTCGCGATAGGCTGCTGGGATCGCGCCGCATCCGGTCAGCGACATGCCAAGCGCCTCAGCCAGCGCATTCATGGTCGAGGCTGTGCCCATGGTGTTGCAGTGGCCAACGGACGGAGCAGAGTCGAGCGCTGCCTGGAGGAATTCCTCCCGATCAATTTCGCCGGCAGCAAATT
Source organism: Pseudomonadota bacterium (assembly GCA_023399635.1). Lineage (GTDB taxonomy): Bacteria > Pseudomonadota > Alphaproteobacteria > Rhizobiales > Rhizobiaceae > Neorhizobium. The sequence continues at coordinate 22,015 of JAEWOP010000020.1, read as the reverse complement.
TACGCCGCATGCGCCAGATTACCGTGCCCGAACCTGCAAGCTCGCCTTCATGCCAGCCGTCCAGCATAGGACCGCCGGAGAGAACAATGGCGGGGATATCGACGGTCGATGCTGCCATCAAAGCCGAAGGAGTTGTCTTGTCACAGCCGGTGGTCAGCACGACGCCATCCAGCGGATAGCCGTAAAGGACTTCGACGAGGCTGAGATAAGCGAGGTTTCGGTCCAGCGCTGCCGTCGGGCGCTTGCAGTTCTCGAACATCGGATGGGTCGGAAATTCGATCGGGATGCCACCTGCATCGCGGATACCGTCACGGATGCGCTTGACCAGTTCAACATGAACCCGGTTGCAAGGCGTGAGGTCGCTGCCGCTCTGGGCGATGCCGATAATCGGTTTTCCGGAACGAAGCTCCTCCGGCGTTACCCCATAGTTCATGAAGCGCTCCAGATAGAGAGCCGTCATGTCGATGTGGTCTGGATTGTCGAACCAGTCCTGGGAACGTAGCCGCCGCTTTTGGGTGTTGTTCGTGCTCATGGTCATGCCTGGCTTTTCTTGTTGAGAGCCTCAAGGTGCAGAAGAAGACCGCTGTGGTCGCTTTCCGCTCCTCCCTGGGCAACGAAGTCTGAAAACTCCTGGCGCACCTGGGTCGTTAGCGGCAAGGTCAGTGAAAGCTCCTCCGCCATTGCCATGACAGCGTCGAGATCTTTCAACTGGTTGGCGGAAGCGCCACCGGGAACGAAGTTACGCTCGATCATGCGGGCGCCGTGGAGATCGAGGATACGGCTTTCTGCGAAACCGCCACGAATTGCATCGCGGAAGGCGGCACGCGAAGCGCCGCCGGCCTCCACCAAGATCATCGCCTCCGCAACAGCTCCGATGGTGACAGCGACGATTTGCTGGTTGGCGAGCTTGCAGATCTGGCCGGCGCCGCTCGGGCCGACATGAGTGACGCGGCCGAGCGCTGCGAAAACGTCCTTGAGGCTCTCGACGTCGGCCGCATCGCCGCCTGCCATGATTGCCAGCGTTCCGGCAGCGGCCCCAGCCGTGCCGCCCGATACAGGCGCGTCGAGGTTGCGGATGCCAAGGCTTTCGAGCTTCCTTGCGTTCTCGCGTGCGATCGGAGGCGCGATCGAGCTGCAGTCAACGACGATGCTTCCCTTCGTCATTGCCTCAGCGACGCCCTGATCGAAAAGCACATCGGCTACGGCTGCACCATTGGTCAGCATGGTGAAGACGACATTTGCGCCGGCGGCGGCTTCAGCCGCGGTGGCTGCGTGAGTTGCGCCATCATTTACCAGCGGCGCTGCCTTGGCTGGATCGCGATTCCACACAGTCACGGCGAAACCCGCCTTCAGCAGACAACGCACCATCGGCGCGCCCATCAGGCCGGTCCCCAGGAAGGCAATCTGCCTTTGCACGGTAGTGGTCACGAGAGCTTTCCTCCGAGTTCGTCTTCGATATGCGCGCGGATGATCTCATCAAAGGATTTTTCGGCGGTGAAACCAAGCTCGGTCGCGCGCTTGGCTTCAAACCCCGGGGCCCAGCCGGCGACCATCTTCATGATCATCTCGTCGGGCTCACGACGGATAAGCGCCACGGCCTTGTCGCCTGCCACGCGCCGCAGGGCCTCGATCTGTTCGCCTACGGTGGCACTGAGACCCGGCATGGAAAGGTTACGGCGCGGACCAACCTTTTCGAGGTCGATAGTTGCACCGTGGATCAGGAAACCAACCGCGGATCGCGGTGAGGTGTGCCAGTGGCGGACATCCTCGGACACGGGAAGGACGGCTTCCTGTCCCACGAGCGGCTCGCGGAGAATGTTTGAGAAGAAGCCAGAGGCTGCCTTGTTCGGCTTGCCGGGGCGGATGCAGATTGTCGGCAGGCGAATGCCGATACCATCGAAGAAGCCACGACGGCTGTAATCGGAAAGAAGGAGTTCACAGATCGCCTTCTGCGTGCCGTAGCTCGTCAGCGGCGTCAGGTGGAAGTCGTCTGGAATCGGGAAGGGCAGAGGGGCTCCGACAACGGCAATCGAAGACGTAAAGACAACACGTGGCTTGTAGCCATCCTCGTTGTGGGCCAGTCGGATCGCGTCGAAGAGGTAGCGGGTTCCGTCGAGATTGATCCGGTACCCCTTGCTAAAATCCAGCTCAGCCTCGCCCGAGACGATCGCTGCAAGATGAAAGATCACATCAGGTCGTGTGGCGACAAGTTTTTCTGCCTCCCCCGGAGCCGACAGATCACCCTCGCGAGCGTCAACCTCTCCATCAAACCCCACCGGAGCGTCGGGCTTCACAACATCGATAAGTGTAAGCTTTTCGACCGTCTTCCCGCCAAGCCCGGCGTCTGCGACGAGCCGCTGGGTGAGCTTACGGCCGACCATGCCTGCCGCGCCGATGATCAGGATGTGCATGAGAAAGCTCCTCGCTGAAACTGCCCTCGCGCATGAGCCGCTGAGGCAGGAAAAATCCACCTTGTAAGGTTGTCTGATAACTTTATATGCTCGGCTTGCAAACAGTTATTTCAGCGAAGGCAGGCAAGCCCTGGAAGGTCAAGGGATGCCCGGCTGACGCAAGAGAAAGGCCTTAGGCATGGCATCCGAAGTAAGTGCATCAGTGGGCGAGTGGCGCGTGGCGTTGCGGGCAAGATTGGGTGACGACATCGTGCTGAGCGCGCGCGAGGAAATGATTCCGTATTGCCGCGACTGGCACGGTGACGTCACGAGCGATGCGGTCGCTGTGCTGCGGCCACGATCCACTGAACAGGTAGCCGAGGTTGTAAAACTGTGCGGAGAACTTGGGCTGTCGATCGTGCCTCAAGGGGGGAACACCGGACTTGTTCTGGGCGGGGTACCGGACGCAGATCAGAATCAAGTGGTTCTGAGCCTCGAGCGGATGAACAAGATACGGCAGATAGACGCCGATGATTTCTCCGCTGTCGTCGAGGCAGGATGCATCCTGTCGGAACTCAAGGATGCCGTGGCGGAAAAGGGCATGTTCTTCCCGTTGGCCCTTGGAGCGCAGGGAACGTGCCGGATCGGCGGGAATGTTTCCACCAATGCGGGCGGCATCAACGTACTGCGCTATGGGATGACGCGCGAGCTGATCTTCGGACTTGAGGTCGTTCTGCCGGATGGAAGTATCTTCGACGGACTGTCGACGCTGCGGAAGGACAATCGCGGGATTGATCTCAAGCAGTTGTTCATCGGAGCTGAAGGCACGCTTGGGATCATCACGGCAGTTTCCGTTAAGCTGACGCCCTATCCTGACCAGGTGGCGACTGCGCTTCTTGGGCTCTCATCCCTCGATGATGCGATCAAGCTCTTCCGACGCGCGCGGCGGGATTGCTGCGATCTCATGTCGGCATTCGAGTTCATGCCGCCGCTCGCCTTCACGTTGGCGAAGGAGGCCATGCCCGACCTGCCGATCCCGATCGCGGCCGACTATCCAGCGTATGTCCTCATGGAGATCTCCGGCTCTGGGCTTGTGGACGTGGACGACCTGATGGGGCGGTTCCTGGAGGCGGTCATGGAGGAAGGGATCGTCGTGGATGGGACAATCGCAGCATCGCAGGCGCAGGCACGCATTTTGTGGCTTATTCGCGAGGGAATGAACGAGGGGCAGGCGAAGCGGGGCATGCACCTGAGGACTGACGTTTCCGTCAAGCTGTCTCAACTCGCCTCCTTTGTGGCTGACGCAGAAGCGGCAGTCGAGGCTGCTGTACCGGGCACGACCTGCGTTTCCTATGGCCACGTGGGTGACGGGAATGTGCACCTGAACGTTCTGCCGATTGCGGGGTCGACGGCAGAGCAACGGATGGAGCAGATCTACAAGGCAAAGGGCGCCATCAATGCCATCCTAGACGGGTATCATGGCAGCATCAGCGCTGAACACGGCATCGGCCGTTTGAAGCGGGCGGATTTCGAGACACGTTTATCGCCCGTGCGCCGTCAGTTGCTGACTGCAATCAAGCACGCCATCGACCCAGAGCAGATGATGAATCCCGGCTGCCAATTGAATTTTGCTCTGAACTCATAGAAGTAGGTGCAAAGCCAAGGGAGGGGCAGACGTGGTCGTTGCTGATTTCAATCAGATCAGGCGAAGTGAGCATTTGCCGGCGCGAATTGCTGCGCAGATCGGTCGCGAGATCCTGGAGGGGCGGATAGCGGCGGGCGAAAAGCTTCCCACCGAGCATCTTTTGGCAAAGACATTTGGTGTGAGCCGGTCGGTCGTGCGTGAGGCCATCGCGCAGTTGCGCAATGAGGGGCTGGTCGAGACGCGGCAGGGGGTAGGGGCGTTCGCCACCGAATTCGAGCGCCGTCAGTCTTTGCGCATCGAACACGGCGATCCGACAGACCGCCTTGCGTTTCATAATCTATACCAGTTGCGCATCCCACTTGAGATTGAAGCTGCTGGATTGGCTGCCATTCACCGAAGCTCAGACGACCTCGATCGTCTGGATGAAACGCTTGAGCAGATGACTGGTGCCGAGAAGTGGACGGAGCAGGGCATTGTTGCTGATCTGGCGTTCCATCGCGCGCTGGCGACGGCTACCCAGAACGAGTATTTTCCGTTGTTTACCAGCTTCATTGCGGAACGGATCAGCTTGGCGATACAGACTGCGCGATCCAAAGCCGTGCTGGAGGAGATTGTCGAAGTGACGATCGCTGAACATGTTGCAATTCGCGACGCGGTCGCCAAAGGTGATCCGGTGGAAGCACGTCGAGCGATGCGCCGTCATCTGATACAGGCAGCCGCACGCCTTGATCTTACCTTGGAAACATTTCGCGACGAGGTTTGATGAAACCGCGTTCACGGAGTTTTTCCCACATTGGTACGGGACGGCTGGACACCTGCTAAAAGTCATACTAGAAAAGCGCACTTTTGTTGTCAGACATCCTGACAATCAGGGCGATTATATCGCCTGCTGGGGAGAAGATTAGTGAATTCTGAGAAGGTGTTGAGCGCGCAGGTCATTCTGCCGCAAGACGTGAACGAGGCAGTTCTGGTCGGTCGGGTTTGGTCCAAGAAGGCTGGTGGCCCGTGCCCGGTTCTGCTCAAGGACGAGCGGCTGTTGGACCTGTCGTCCCTTTCGCCGACTCTGTCCGGACTCTTGGAAATCACCGACCTCACCTCGCGTCTTGAAGATGCCAGCCAGTTCGCTGACCTCGGTAAGCTAGACGATTTCCTCAATGGCACGGCCGGCCAGCTTCTGGCTCCTGCCGATCTGCAGGCCGTCAAGGCCGCAGGTGTTACTTTCGCCGACAGCATGCTGGAGCGTGTGATCGAGGAGCAGGCGAAAGGCGATCCTCTGCGCGCGCAGGAGATCCGCAGCCGCCTGGCGCCGGTTCTTGGTGACAACCTCAAAGGTCTGGTCGCGGGTTCCGAGAAGGCTGCCGACGTCAAAAAGCTGCTGCAGGAGCTTGGCCTCTGGTCGCAGTACCTGGAGGTCGGCATCGGCCCCGACGCGGAAATCTTTACCAAGGCACAGCCAATGTCGTCCGTGGGCTGCGGTGCGTTGGTCGGCATCCATCCGAAGTCGGATTGGAATAACCCGGAGCCGGAAGTCGTGCTGGCGGTAACCTCCACCGGAAGGATCGTCGGAGCCACTCTTGGCAACGACGTAAACCTTAGAGATTTCGAAGGCCGGTCCGCCTTGCTGCTGAGCAAGGCCAAAGACAATAACGCCTCCTGCTCGATCGGACCTTTCATCCGTTTGTTCGATGGTGGCTTTACCCTTGAGGACGTCAAGAAGGCGGAAGTCGCCTTGGCCGTGGAGGGCCGTGACGGCTTCACGATGACAGGCCTCAGCCCTCTTGCTGCGATCAGCCGCACGCCCGAGGATCTGGTCTCACAGTTGCTGAACGACAATCACCAGTATCCTGACGGCGTTGTCTTCTTTCTTGGCACGATGTTCGCGCCAGTGAAGGATCGACGCGGCGCAGGCCTGGGCTTCACGCACGAAGTTGGCGATCGTGTTGAAATATCGACGCCGCGGCTCGGGCGGCTTATAAACTGGGTCGAAACCAGCGACTGCTGCCCGAATTGGGATTTCGGTCTCGGGGCGTTGATGAAGAACCTTGCCCAGCGCGGGCTCTTGTAACCAGCGGGAGAAACACGATGCAAAGGGCAGTCGATCTTTTCTATAAATTCCTAGAGGTTCTATTGATCCTGCTGCTTGCCGGCATGGCCATCATGGTGTTCCTCAACGTGGTGCTTCGTTACGGGTTCAACTCGGGCCTGAATGTTTCGGATGAGATGTCTCGCTACTTCTTTGTGTGGGTCACCTTCATCGGCGCTGTCGTGGCTTTCCGAGAGCACGCGCATGTAGGGGTTGAAACACTGGTCATGATGTTCGGTCGCAAGGGCCGCATATTCTGCATGATCCTCTCTAACATCATCATCATCGCCGTGTCCGCGATCTTCTTCTGGGGTACCTGGAAGCAGGCTCCCATCAACGCCAGCATGGTAGCTCCCGTCACAAAGCTCCCGATGATCTGGGTTTATGGTGTCGGGTTCTTCACCGGAGCGGGCGTGGTCCTCATCGCCCTCGAGCGTCTCTTCCGACTGCTCACGGGTCGCATCACAGAGGAAGAAATCGCCGCTTTCGCTGGTGAAAACATGGGCCTCGAGCATCTGGCGGAGCGCACTTAATGACTCTTGTCGTCTTCATTGTCTCGCTCCTCGGAGCCATGGCGATCGGGGTGCCGGTTGCCTTCTCCCTGATGTTCTGCGGCGTCATGCTCATGTGGTACATGGGCATGTTCAACACCCAGATCATCGCCCAGAACATGATCGCCGGTGCTGACACTTTCACGTTGCTGGCAATTCCGTTCTTCATTCTGGCAGGAGAACTGATGAACGCCGGCGGCTTGTCGCGCCGCATCATCGACTTTGCCATCGCCTGCGTCGGTCACATCCGGGGCGGCCTGGGTATCGTCGCCATCATGGCTGCGGTCATCATGGCCAGTATCTCCGGCTCGGCTGCCGCTGATACCGCCGCGCTTGCTGCGATCCTCATACCGATGATGGCGAAGGCAGGCTACAATGTGCCTCGCTCCGCAGGTCTGATCGCCGCGGGTGGCGTGATTGCCCCGGTTATCCCGCCTTCGATGGCGTTCATCGTCTTCGGTGTCGCTGCCAACGTTTCGATCACCCAGCTCTTCATGGCCGGGATCGTGCCTGGCCTTCTGATGGGCATTTCTCTCGTCATCACGTGGCTGATCGTCGTCCGCAAGGACAAGGTAGGGCACTTCCTCGCGCGCCTGGGAAAGAGCGGCTGCGTGCAACGGCACGTGCGCTGTGGGCTCTTGGAATGCCCGTCATCATTCTCGGCGGCATCAAGATGGGTGTTGTCACCCCGACCGAAGCGGCAGTGGTTGCGGCAGCTTATGCTCTCTTCGTTGGCATGGTGATTTATCGGGAGTTGAAGCCGTCAGAACTTCCGCGGGTCATTCTCCAGGCTGCAAAGACGACGGCTGTGATCATGTTCCTGGTCTGCGCCGCACTGGTATCGTCCTGGCTGATCACGGCCGCCAACATCCCTGCTGAGATCACCGGCTTCATCGAGCCGCTTATCGATCGGCCGATGTTGCTGATGTTCGTGATCATGCTGGTTGTTCTGGTCGTCGGTACTGCTCTCGACCTGACACCCACCATCCTGATCCTGACGCCCGTGCTGATGCCGATCATCAAGCAGGCTGGCATCGATCCGGTTTACTTCGGTGTCCTGTTCATCATGAACACCTGCATCGGCCTGCTTACACCGCCTGTCGGCGTCGTTCTGAACGTCGTTAGTGGTGTCGGCAGGGTCCCGCTGGGGAAGGTGACCGTCGGCGTCTGGCCGTTCCTGGTCACGCAGGTCCTGGTGCTTTTCCTGCTCGTCCTGTTCCCCGACATTGTCCTCGTGCCCGCACGTTGGCTCTACTGATCCGCAACCCCTCACAAACCTATCCAAGGGAGGATATTATGAGGAAACTTCTTCTAGCCACCACTGCTATCGCATTCGGTCTTTCGGCTGCTGCACCGGCTTTCGCTGAGTTCAACGACCGCAACATCCGAGTGTCGAACGGCATCAACGAAGACCATCCGGTTGGCAACGGCATCAAGGCCATGCAGGCCTGCCTCGACGACAAGTCGGGCGGCAAGCTGAAGCTGACTGCATTCTGGGGCGGCGCTCTCGGCGGTGACCTCCAGGCAACCCAGGCTCTGCGTTCTGGCGTGCAGGAAGCGGTCGTGACCTCTTCCTCGCCGCTGGTTGGCATCATCCCGGCTCTCGGCGTCTTCGACCTGCCCTTCCTCTTCGCAAGCCCAGAGGAAGCCTACCAGGTCCTCGACGGCGAATTCGGCGACATGATGAGCCAGAAGCTGGAAGAAGCGGGCCTTGTGAACCTCGGCTACTGGGAAAACGGCTTCCGCAATCTCTCGAACTCGCAGCGCCCGATCACGAAGTGGGAAGACTTCGAAGGCCTGAAGGTTCGCGTGATGCAGAACGACATCTTCCTCGACACCTTCCAGAACCTCGGCGCCAACGCCACGCCGATGGCTTTCGGCGAAGTGTTCTCGGCGTTGGAAACCAAGGCGATCGACGCGCAGGAAAACCCTTATGTGACGATCGACACGTCCAAGTTCTACGAAGTGCAGAACTACGTCACCGAGACGAACCACGCCTACACGCCGTTCCTCTTCCTCTTCTCCAAGGCGATCTTCGATACCTACACGCCGGAAGAGCAGGCAGCCCTTCGCGAATGCGCGACGGTCGGCCGCGATGAAGAGCGCAAGGTCATCCAGGAACTCAACAAGAAGTCCCTGGAGAAGATCAAGGAAGCTGGTCTCGAAGTGAACGTCCTGTCTGCCGAAGAGCAGGCTCGTATCCGCGAGAAGTCCATGGTGGTCTACGAGAAGCATAAGGCGACGATCGGTGCAGACGTCGTTGACGGCATTCTCGCCAAGCTGGAAGAGATCCGCAAGTAAGCTGGATCAGGAGGCCGCACAAGCTGCGGTCCTCATCTCGAACCCACAGCCTCCGGGCTGTGGGTTTTTTAGTGCGTGGATCAGCGGAGGCACTTCGGTACGTTGCTTTAGAAAGCCGAAAAGCCGCCCTTGCGGACGGCTTCCCTAAGCATGCTCCTGCCGGGAGCTTGAGTCAGGCGATTTCCAGAGGCTCCGGCTCAGCCCGCCTTTTCAGCATCTGCTCGCGGATGAAGATGAACAGGCCGGAGGCGACGATGAGAGCGGCACCCACCATCATGCTTGCCCGTGGCAGGTCGCCGAAGAACATCCAGCCGAAGATCACCGCATAAAGGAGCAGCGTGTACTGCAGGGGCGCGACGGTCGCTGCGTCCGACATTTTCAGCGCCCGGTTGACGAGCATGTGCGCAGACATCGCCACGACGCCCAGCAGGCCAAGCAGAAAAAGATCCGTCTGTGACTGGATCGGTGACCAGTCGAAGGGGGCAAAAATCAGCCCTGCGATGCCAGCCGCGCCGGTCTGGAAAAGAACCAGCGTTGTATCTGGCGTGCCGCGCAGGAAGCGGCCGGAGATCATCATGAAAGCGAAGGCCCCGCTGCCGATGATCGAGATGATTGCCGGCAGAGTGAACATGGCACTCGACGGTTCAAGCGCAATGATGACGCCAACAAAACCGATCGCGATCGCGGTCCAGCGCCGCCAGCCAACGCGTTCCCCCAACAGCAGCGGAGATAGCGCTGCGACGTAGATGGGTGCTGCGAGCCAGAAGGTCATGACGTCGGCAAGCGGGAGATACATGACCGCATAGTAGAAGCAGAAGACTTCACCCGTCGAGAAGAGCACGCGAGCCAATTGCATGCCCTTGCGCTCGGCCCGGATGATCGGCTCGATGCCAGCCTTCCAAAGGAGCGGGGACAGGATGATAAGTGCCGCCACGCTGCGGATCAGGATGACCTGGCCCAGGCCGTAGGAGGACACCAGCCATTTGCCCATGGCGTCATTCAGAGCAAAAAGAAGCATGCCAAGCAGCATGACGAGTGGGCCCGCGGCAGCCGATGTTCGCAAACCGGCCGCGGTCGATGTGATCCTAGACAATTAGTCCTCCAAGAAGTTGAACCATCACAAGTCAGCGATGTCGGAGAATCGCCGGCTGACGGTGAAATTCCGTTCTAGATCCGGATGAAGTTCCATGCCAAGCCCTGGACCGGGCGGAACGGTAATCATTCCGTTCTTCACCTCGGGCAGTGCGGTCACGAGGTCGCGGTACCAGGTGTTGTAGAAGGCCCGAACGCTTTCCTGAACCAGTGCATTGGGCGCGTTCAACGAAAGATGGGTGGAGGCACACAGGACGACAGGGCCGGTGCAGTCATGTGGCGCTACGGGAAGGTGCCAGGCCTCGGCCATCGAGGCAATCTTGCGGGCTTCCGACAGCCCGCCACACCAGGAGATGTCGAGCATGACGATACCGGCGGCTCCAGTTTCCAGATAATCGCGGAAGCCCCAGCGGGTTGCCAGCGTCTCGGAGGCACAGATCGGAGCAGGTGAGCATTCCGCATACCGCTTCAGGCTCGACAGGCTGTCCATCTTGATCGGATCTTCGTGCCAGAACGTATTGTAAGGCTTGAGGGCTTTTGCGATCTGCATCGCCGGCAGCAGTTGCCACATGGAGTGGAACTCCACCATGATGTCGATCTTGTCACCGACCGCCTTGCGTATCTTCTCGAAAGGCTCCAGCGCGAACTTGAGATCCGGCATCGAAATATACTGGCCGCGGGTCTTCTCTGCCGCAGCGTCGAAGGGCCAGATCTTCATTGCCGTGATGCCGTCAGCCAAGAGCGATTCTGCCAGTTCATCGGCGCGATGCAGGAAGCCGTTCAGGTCATCATATGCGGTGCCGCCTGTCAGACCGTAGTTGGCAGTGGTCTGACCGCTATTCTTCTTGATGTATTCGGTGCCTGCACAGGTGTTGTAGGTGCGGATCTCCTTGCGCGTAAAGCCGCCGAGAAGCTGAGCGATTGGCTGGTTCGTGGCTTTCCCAAAGATGTCCCAGAGAGCTATGTCGAAGGCTGAATTGCCACGGACCTCTGCTCCGGAAGAGCGGAACCCGATATAGCCAACGAGGTCGCTCGCCAGCAGGTCTATCTGCAGCGGGTCGCGCCCGATGACACGCGGTGCGACATATTCATGAATGTAACTTTCGACCGTCTCTGCGCCGAAAAAGGTTTCGCCAAGGCCGGTGATCCCTTCGTCCGTATGGACCAGGACCCAAAGAAGGTTCGAGCGTTCCGCAATGCGGACGGTTTCAAGCTTCGTAATTTTCATTTGTGATCCTCTGTCATCAGATCAGGGGCGCCTGAAAGCTGGCGTCGAAAGGTTGGTCATCCGTGCAGCGGCGGTTGTCTGATCCTCGGCAAGCCCGACCAGAGGCGCAAGTCTCGGAAGAGTTGCTAGCGGTTCAGCGCAGCGTCATAGGCAGCCAAGGTCTTATGACCACGATCCACGACTTCAGAGGCGGTCATGCCCGGCTTGTAGAGGCTTGAGCCAAGGCCGAAGGCGGTAATGCCAGCTTTCGTATAGTCAGCGAAATTAGCCTCGGAAACGCCGCCCACGGCAGCGATCATCAGGTCCTTGGGCAGCACTGCACGAATGGCTGTGATTCCGGACGGGCCGAGAACGTTTGCGGGGAAAAACTTAAGGCCTGTCGCCCCCGCTCGCGCGGCGGCCAGCGCCTCGGTCGGTGTGAAGACGCCTGGGAGAGTGACCATTCCTTGTGCCGCCGCCGCCTTGATCACCTCTGGCTCGATATTGGGGCTTACCATCAGCTTCCCACCAGCGGATGCCAGTCGTTTGACGTCTTCTACAGTCAAGACGGTGCCTGCCCCGATCAGGCAATCGTCCGGTGCCATCCTTGATGCGATCTCGATCGAGTCAAAGGGCTCCGGTGAGTTCAGAGGGATTTCTATTGCGGTAAAGCCAATCTCGATCAGGCCTCCGACCACACCCGCCGTTTCCTCCGGTCGCAGCCCCCGCAAGATCGCGACCAAGGGGTAACGCATGTCTGGGAAGGGGATGCGGGTCATGGTAGCTCCTCGGCTGAAAAATTCAGGATCTTTTGTGCGGCGGCGGAAAGACCCTGCCGTACTGCCTCGTCCGCATCGATGGTGTCGAAGAGAAGGTCAAGGCTTGAGAAGGCCGCTTCATAGAGGCTGCGCAGCTTGCCGGAGGCGACGAGCCGAATTGTTTGACCATCAGAACCTGATGCGACCGCGCCAGCGATCTCCAACCCGATCAACGTGCCGGAAAGGCGCGCTGCCGCATCTGTTGCCGACAGGTTGTGCAGCAGGGTACCGGAGCGAACAGTAAACAGCAGGCTGGTGGCCCGGTGTGGCCAGCGGAACGAGGCCGCGATGGCATCGCTGAAAGCTGGTCGCTCACCATCGAAAGACGCCGCTTCGCTCAGCGAATGGGTGAGTACCGAATGCGTCGCAAGCAGGTCGAACAATTCGCCCGTCATAAAGGTTCTGAAGCCGGACACGGTGCCGCCGTCAACCGTGACCCACTTCGAATGCGTGCCGGGCATGCAAACAAGCCGGGTGCCGCTGGTGTGCTGCTGCAGGGCGCCCAGAAGCTGCGTTTCCTCTCCGCGCATGACATCTGGCGCATCAAGATCGCGCTGCGCCAAGCCCGGCAGGATGTGAACATGGCGCTCAATCCCGAGTACGGTCGTGGCGCTGGCTAGAACGGCAGACAGCGGTGCCGGCACGTCGACATAACCTGCCTCAACCCAGCCTTGGCGCGCACCCGCCATGCCACAAACGATAACCGGCAGGTCTTGTGGTGCCTGAAGTGCGTGGAGGTGAGCTTCAAGGACATCGGCGAACCCCGTCTTTGCAGCAGTCGTCATGCCTTCGCCGCTCCGGCGCTCACCCAAAACGGCGTTATCGGCAGCCATGAGCCATAGACGGAAGCTGCTTGTACCCCAGTCAACAGCGGCATAGGCAGGTTTGTTCACAGCAGTCCTCCATCGATGATCATAGTCTGTGCGGTCATCCCGGCAGAAGCAGCTGATGCGAGGAACAGGCAGGGGCCGACAAGATCCTCCGCCTGCAACGGCCGCTTCAGACACTGGCGATCAACGGTTGAGGCAATGGCTTCTTCCGTAAGCCACAAGCGCTTCTGCCGCTCCGTGACGATCATGCCAGGCAGGATTGCGTTCACGCGGATGCCTTGGCTGCCGAGCCGTCCCGCAAGGCTCTTGGTGAGGCCTATGATTCCAGCCTTTGACGCTGCGTAAGAAGGAAGATCGCCCATGTTGAGCAGATAGGCTATCGATGAGAAGTTCACGATAGCAGCGCTGCCTGCGCGCTTCAAATGCGGCAATGCGGCCTGAGAGGTAAAGAACACCTGCTTCAGATTTATGGCCTGGCTTTCATCCCAGTACTCTTCAGTTGTTGCCTCGACATCGTGACGATCGTCCCAAGCAGCATTGTTGACTAGGACGGACAGTGCTCCTACAGCGCGCGCGCCTTCATCTACCGCAGCGCGCGTCTCTTCAACGCTTCTCAAGTCTGCTTCGATGAAAGTGACGCGATGAGCTGTCGAGGCGGAAAGCTCCTCCGCCAATGCATGTCCCGACTGCTCGTCGATATCGACGAAGGCGACCTTGGCGTCCTGCGCCGCAAAGGCTCTTGTGAGCGCTGCACCGATGCCGGTCGCTCCGCCAGTGATCAACACGCCCTTGCCGGCAAGGTCAAATTGTTTGGCGATGACATCGGCCAAGGCGCGCTTACTTTCGATGAACTACGAGACCTGGCGATCTTGTAAGCAGCGCCCCCTCGAAAGACAAGCGGCCCAGGAATGTGATCTTCCCGGGCCGACGAATACGGGTGCCGCATTGGCCGCTGCAGATGCTTAAGCAGCTTGTTGTCTGCGTCCTTCCGGGTGGGACGAGCCATGGCTCTTGGTTCGGAATCGGTTCACAAGGGAGGCCAAGCGCGTGCTGATCAAGGATAAGCTCTGCGCCGAAGCATTCGTCTCCTCCATCAGGGCCGCATTCTGCTGCGTAATTTGATCCATGCTCCGCACTGCAGAGTTGATTTCTTCGATGCCCGAAGCCTGTTCCTGAGCCGATTGAGTGATCGAGTTGATGTTTTCGCTGATCGAACCCACGCGGCGACCGATGGTGGTCAGCGACTCGCCTGTGCGATTCACCAGCTCGACGCCGCGCCGGACATCTGCAGAGGACCGGTCAATCAGTTCCTTGATCTCCTTGGCAGCGGCGGCAGAGCGTTGGGCAAGTTCGCGAACTTCCTGCGCAACCACGGCGAACCCTTTGCCCTGTTCTCCTGCGCGCGCGGCCTCAACGCCGGCGTTCAGAGCCAAGAGATTGGTCTGAAATGCAATCTCGTCGATCACCCCGATGATCTGGTTCATCTTCTGCGAGGAACTTTCGATGTCACCCATTGCAGCGATTGCCTGGCTTACCACCTGGCCCGACTGTTCCGTTTCCTTGGCTGATTCCCGAACAACATTCTGAACGTCTCGCGCCCGCTGGGCAGACTGACCGGAAATTGTGGTAATCTGCTCAAGTGCAGCGGCACTTTCTTCCAGTGCCGAAGCCTGATGCTCGGTCCGCTTCGCCATATTGTCAGCGGCAGATGCAATGCCGTCGACTTCGGCGCGAACCTGAGAGACGTCCTGGTGGATTTCCAGCATGGCGGCTTCCAGCGCCTTTAGGGAGAAGTTGAAGTTCTTTTTCAGCCCGTCGAAGTTCGGAGCAAGCTGTTCTCGCAACTCCGAGGTGAGGTCACCGTTGGCTAGACCCTCCAAAGCTTCTTCAAGCGCCTTGAGTGCTTCAGCCTGTTCAGCCTGTTCCGTCTGCCGTTGCAGCTCTACTCGAGCGCGTTCTTCGGCCAGCGAGTCCAGATAGACCGATATGGCGTAATCCATGTCCACCAATGACGCCTTTACCACCGCGGTGATATCGTCGGATAGCTTCTCGGCCTTGCGGCCATGGAGAAAGCCCTTCAGCTCCTCCTTTATGATGGCGCGCAGAATCCCGTCGAGGATGAGCGCATAACCCCCAATATACCAGCGGGGCTCAAGCCCTATGCGCGCATGAACCCGACCGACTGTCGTTACCCCTTCAACATAATCCGGCTCATATTTACCGGATGCGATGATGCCCCAATGGGCTGCCTGCCGGCTCTTTGCATGCGCGATGTGGGCTTGGTTTGAGAAGAATCTCGCCGTGTGTGGATGGCGTGATGCCTTGTTGTAGAAGACGTCCAAGGCGGCCTCGACGGAGGCCGATATCACTGGCTTGAGTGCCATTAGATGCTGCCGCTGTTTGCCGTCTAAGCCGACAAAATCGAGCCGGTCGCGGAGGTCGGAAGTCTTTTTTTGATCGGTCATCGGGGTTCCCTGGCGCCAGCGGAAGGCGGCGGCATTGCATTGATCCACGATATTACCAGGGAGTAATTAATCGGTTGTTAGCCCTAGCTGTTAATTGGACTCCACAAGAACTAGGCCTCAAGATTTACCTTCGTGCAGTCTCCCGTCTTACCCCAGGTTGCTGCTTGTTACAGTGTGACGAATTTTCGAGCCTTAGGATTTTGTGAAGAACCGCGAAGGAGACTGACGCTTCGTTCACACGATTCGGTCCTTTGTCAGCGAGTTCTCATGACCCTAGTTCAGTTTCCCCTTTGCCGTCGCGTTGCCGATATCAGACGCTGCGCGCGCGCGCTGCAGAACCTTAACCGCGAGGAAGCCAATCGTTTCTGGCGACAGGAAGTCGGCCAGTTTGCCGCAGCGCTTCGTCGGGTGGGCGTGGATGAGCAAGGGATCAGTCAGCAGGCTCAGCTGTTTATGGATTCAGTGCAGCTTGAACTGCAGTCGTTCTACGCGAGCGAATCTGCAGGTTGAAGAGACCTCGGCAGTGAATTGAGTTTGGTGTTGGTCGGACATGTGCCGATGACGACACGACGTGCTTTTCTGCAGGTAGTATTCCCACAGGAAGCCTCAGTCCGGACTGCCCAAGGGCGGCATTCCTAATCCGGCGGTTCCTTCTGACGGGCTCCGCGGAGCGTCATCCCGGAAGCTTTCCGTTGCCTCCCGATTTGCCTGCTCGACGGAGGAGGCTTCAGTTGCCGGGCGTGCGCGATGCCAGTGTGCCAACTCCTCGCCGTCGCGACGGCCTTCGCTCTCCCAGATTTCATAGGCCCGCTGGCGGATGTGCTGTTCTTGTTCATCCACTGAACCATCTCCTCAAGGTTCTCATGAAGGGACTCGGAAGGATCAGTGCGGGGGGTGAGCAAAACGGTCCGCACTTGCCTTCCAACTGGCTCTTGGAGAACAAGTTCCTCTGAGGTGCAGGCGACTATTGGATATGGAGGGGCGACGGGCGCCGTTCCTCGGTGAAGAGGCCCCAGGCGGAAATAAAGAGCGCCGCGATCAAGGGTCCGATAACGAAGCCGTTGATCCCGATGAGGGAAATGCCTCCAATGGTCGAAATCAGGACGACGTAGTCGGGCAGCTTCACCTCTTTGCCCACCAGCGTCGGCCGCAGCAGGTTGTCTACCAGACCAATCCCGAGGGCGCCGACCATCAAGAGGATCACTGCCTTAAGCCAAAGGCCGATCAAGATAAAATAGATGACAGCCGGAACCCAAACCAGAGCTGCCCCGACGGCGGGAAGCAGGGAAAGGAATGCCATCACGACGCCCCACAGAAGCGCCGGCTGAAGACCGAGTGCCCAGAACGCGAGACCGCCGATTGCACCTTGGATGATCGCAATGATCACGTTGCCACGGACTGTTGCGCGAACGACGGAGGTGAACTTGGCCACGAACTTGCTGGTGTGAGAGTCGCTGAGGGGGATTGCTCGTCCCACCGCCCTTGCCATGGAGCGTCCGTCGCGAAAGAGGAAAAACAGGAGGTAGAGCATCAAGCCAAACGCAATGACGAACTGGACAGTATTCTGCCCCAAGCTGAGCGCCTGACCTGCGAAGAAACTGCCGCCGCGCATCAAGGGAGCCGCAATCTGCTCCTGCAGCTCCTGAAGGCCTCCGATCTCGATCGCCTTCAGGCCTTCCTGGACGAAGGAGGGGAGTGCGTGCTGCAACTGTGCGAGAAGCTGCCTCATGTCAATCTCGCCACTGCTGATGCGCTGGTAGAGCTCGTTGCCCTGGTGAACCAGCGAGGTGAGGATGATCAGTCCCGGCACGATGACTAGGCAAAGGCATATGAGGACAGAAAGGGCAGCCGCTATATTTGCCCGACCGTTCAATCCACGTTCGATCCTGATGTGAAGCGGGAAGAAAAGGATCGCGAAGACCAGGGCCCAGAAGATCCCCGAGTAGAACGGGAGGATGATGGCGATGAACGCGAGTGTTACCAATACCAGGAGAATGTGGAAGCCAATGCGTTCGATACCCATCCACCTGCCCGCTATGGTTTTCGGCCAGCCGCTCTCAAGGCCAGTCCAGTTGATGTCGGCGCGCCGATGAGCACCAGCCACTGCTAAAGGTAACGCTCTCATCGAGAAAAGGTATAGCAGTTAAAGCTTTTGAACTTCATCAGGAACCACCAGGCGGCGCGTCGGTTCAGAACCTAATCGAGAAACGATTGCGTCGAATGGAGGAAGCGAAATGAGTATACGCGAGATGGTCTCCACTCATCCCCGTGTGCGAGGTAATATCAGCGAGGCGCTGCTGCGCTGCATCGAGGAGTGCCAGTCCTGTGCGCAGATCTGCACGAGCTGCGCCGACGCTTGCCTGGCGGAGGAGATGGTCGACCAGCTCGCCAGTTGCATTCGCAAGAACCTCGATTGCGCCGACCTCTGCGTTGCGACAGGCTCGATCGCTCTGCGTCATGTCGGAGGTAACGATGAGCTGTTGCGCGCAACTATTGCAGCTTGCGCGGAAGCTTGCCGCATTTGCGGCGAGGAATGCGCGGATCATGCTGACATGCATGATCATTGCAGGATCTGTGCAGAAGCATGCAAGCGGTGCGAAGAGGCTTGCCGTACAGCCGTTCACTAGCTCCCAAAAATGAAGACAGCCGCGTTCTCACGCGGCCGTATTCATGTGCGACGAGGGCGTTTAAGCTGCCTTCCTCGCATTGGGCAGGGGGATCTCGACCTCGATTTCGAGGATCGAGACGTCTTCGTCCCTATCCATCCTTACCTGCACCCGATCGGCATCGACCTCGACGTGTTTGGCGATGACGGCGAGGATCTCCTCGCGCAGAACTGCCACCAGGTCAGATCCCGCAGAGGCGCGTTCATGTGCAAGCAGTACCTGTAGACGTTCCCGAGCAAGCGGTGCGGATGTCTTCTTGCGGAAAAGGTTGAAGATGCTCATGCTGCCTTCCTTCCGAAGATCTTGCCAAGCAGGCTGCGCTTCTCACCCGGAATGGTGATTGGCAGAGCCTCGCCAGCAAGCCGCCTCGCGGCATCGAAATAGGCCATTGCAGGGGCGCTCTTGGCGTCGGACAGGGTGACCGGCGCGCCGACGTTGGAGGCCTTCAGTACGTCCATGCTTTCGGGGATGATGCCCACCAGCGGAATGGAAAGGATGTCGAGAACGTCTTCGACCTTCAGCATGTCGCCGCGTTCGGCTCGGTTTGCATCATAACGGGTCAGCAGAAGGTGCTTCTCCATCCGCTCGCCCCGTTCTGCCTTCAGCGTCTTTGCGTCGAGAAGACCAATGATCCTGTCCGAATCTCGAACGGACGAAACTTCCGGATTGGTCACCACCACGGCTACGTCGGCGTGGCGCATGGCCAGCGTTGCGCCACGCTCGATTCCCGCGGGGCTGTCGCAGATGATCCAGTCGAAGTACTTCTTGAGTTCCCCGATGATGCTTTCCACACCTTCGGGAGTGAGGCTGTCCTTGTCGCGCGTCTGCGAGGCCGCCAACAGAAAGAGTGTTTCAAGCCGTTTGTCACGGATCAGCGCTTGCGGCAGCTTTGCATCGCCCTGGATTACGTTGACCATATCATAGACGACGCGGCGCTCGGCGCCCATGACGAGATCGAGGTTGCGCAGGCCGACGTCGAAATCAACAACCACGACTTTCTCGTTTCGCTGCGCAAGGGCCGCGCCCAGTGCAGCTGTTGAGGTCGTCTTGCCAACGCCGCCCTTGCCGGAAGTAACTACGATAACCTTCCCCATTCTGCTCTCCTGTTTCCCTGGCCGCCCCGGCTCAGCTGATTGTTTCTGCCATGATCACGTCGCCTTCGAGCCAAAGCTGGACAGGTTGTCCGCGAAGGCCAGGCGCCATGTCTTCGGCCATTTGATAGATGCCATCGATCGCCAGAAGTTCTGCCTCCAGCTTGCGGCAGAAGATGCGGGCCGCCGTGTTGCCGACGGAGCCCGCCATGACGCGACCGCGAAGCGTCCCGTAGATATGCACCGAACCACCTGCGATGATCTCTGCACCCGAAGCGACCGATCCGACGACCGTTACATCGCCTTCCGGAAACACCACTGATTGGCCAGAACGGATAGGCTCCTGAATCACGATTGACTGGAGCGGCGCGCGCGCTTCTGCGATGGCAGGCCTGCTCGACGGCGCCGCTGCTGGCGCGCCAGTGTCGGCCGGCGGCGGTTCGAAGTCGGCAACCGGTCTGCCGCCTTTCAAGATCGGAGGCATGCCTGGGCCAAGCATCGATGGGCGCGCACCCTCTATACCCATGATGCTGACACCACGCTGTCCAAGGCCAACGATCAGTTCCGCCAGCTCTGTCTTGTTGATGTCGAGATCGGTCACGTCCACAACAACGGGACGGCCGAGAAAAAAACCTGCCGAGCGAGCGGCAAGGTCGTCCAGCCGCTGCAGCCATTCGTCGAGGGGCAGATCTGGGGAAAGGACGACTGCCAGAAAGGAGCGGCCCTTGATGCGGATGGAGCGAGCGTCAGTTAGCACTTTGGTCATCTTGGTGAAGAATGTGTTGATCATGTTTAGCGGCGATTTGGTTAACAAAAGGTTAACGTCGCCGTTTCCGATTAACACAATGAGGCGTTCAGAAGCCTCTCCACCTTACCGTTGTCGACCCTGTTGTCTTGCCTGCTCCAGCGTTTCGAAGGCGCTTCAGCTATCCCTGCAGGCGGTTTGCAGAACTGGATTGTCCGCCTCTACGTCTATCCATTGAATACCGGTCACCGCACCGTCTTCGGCGACAGACACATTCTCGCCCAGCAGATCGGCTCGGCGATGATTGGTGCAGTCGAACAGCACCCTGACCTGCGTTGGAAGCTGCCAGCGCGCAGACAGAATGACGTCCACCATCACCTGACCCGGCTGATTTGGGTGTCGTTGGGCGCTTCTGGTATCGACAGCCGTGAAGCGGTCGATTACCGGATGATAGTAGGACCATGGGCGCCAGAAGGCATTGTCCTTGTTCAGCCAGGCTACCTCAATACCGGCAGGCATTGCAGCCGTCGCGCGCGAGAACCAGCTATACTCGCTCCAGATTGTGTAGGAGAGCATGCCTAACCCTGCCGCAGCGGGGACAATCCACTTCGGGAGCCGACCGCGACTGAGCCAGCGGAAGATCATCGCTATACCGGCAACTGCGATAGCGGCCACGACCGCAGCGATGAACTCGAATATCATTCAGGATTTCCTCTCAGGATCTGGCCGCGCCAGCGTTGGACAAGGCAGATTGCATAGTTCGGACGACGACGAAAGCGTCTCTTAGGTGGGATCGCTCAAAGTCCCCGAGATCGTAGGGGCCTAGATAATTGTCAGGCTTCCCGCCCGCCTTGACCTGGGCCGCCTGATTTCTTAGCCGCAGTTCAGCGATCAGGTCATAGGCCGCGATCAAGTCGCGAGCACCGCTCTCGGAGATGATGTTTGCTTCTTCGGCCGCCAGGAGGCGTGCACGCGTGTTGACCGCCGGAAGGCGACCCATCAAAGCGTAAACCCGGCCAAGATCAACCACGGGCACGACCCCATTGTGCTTCATGTCGATTTGGTTGCGGTGGTCGCCGAAGCGGATGGTGGCGAAGCCGCGCAACAGCCCGAGCGGTGGGGCGTGCTTCAGCGAGTTGCCGATCATGTGCGCAACAAAGATGGAATTCTGGCTGGACTCTTCCAGAGTTTGCGCCTGCAGTTCTTCAAACAGGTCGGTCTTGCCGCTGATCGGGCGCAAGTCAAACATGACGCTGGCCAACATCTGCGCCATTGGGTCGGGTGTCTCGATCCACTGGCGGAAGTAGCTGCGCCACACCCTGATGGGCTGACACCAGCGTGGGTTGGTGGCCATCATGTCTCCGGGGCAGAAGACGTAACCGCAGGCGTCCAAGCCCTCGCTGACGAAACGGGCAAGTGCATCGAACCATGCACGATGCGGTTCAACAAAGCTGTCATCAATGAAGATACAGTTGTCCTGGTCGCTCACCCCCGTTTGTTCCTGCCGACCCTGGCTACCACAGGCGAGCCAGAGATAAGGTACGGGAGGAGGGCCAAGCTCGTCTTCCGCGAGCGCGATAAGGCGGCGGGTTGCCGCGTCAGCGATATCGGTGATGAGGCGCGTAACCACCTCGTGAGCATGGTTGCCGCCGACCAACTGTACCAGCAATTGGGGAATGCGAGCCGTCACTTTGGGCAGCTCAGCTACTGTTGCGGCACTCGATATCTCGCCGACCATCGATGCTGCCGAGACCGCGAGGGCGCGCGTCAGGTCGGTCTGGGTTACCATGCCGATGATCTGGTCGCCGTTCAGGATCGGCAAATGCGCGATCTTCCGCTCCAGCATCAGGTTCAGCACATCCGACACCAGTGCGCTGTCTTCCAGTCCCACGGGAGAGACCGTCATCACCGAAGCGACAGGCGTCGATGCAGGGTCCAGGCCTTCGGCAAGGACACGAGCTGCAAGATCCCCTGTCGTCATGATTCCGACCAGCCGATCACCGTCGACGACGCCGAGGCTGGAAACGCGGCGATCGCGCATCATAATGGCGGCCTGCTGCACAGTGTCGCGAAGGGAACACACGAGAGGCGGCGACGACATGAGGTCGCTGACCTTGCGAAGGGCAAGGTC
>JAEWOP010000025.1 GCA_023399635.1 Pseudomonadota bacterium | reverse complement strand
AGGCATTCAGCCGCTATGCACAGATCGACCTGTTGAGCAGCATTTCGACCACCGGCGAAACCGACCGCGAGCGCCTTGCTGAGGAATTGCGCGAGGCAGGTATCCGTTTTGCTGAAGATGATAGTTGGGCCGATCTCTTCAGCCGTGTGCTGGTCGAGAAGATCGAGCCTCATCTTGGCGTCGATCGCCCGACGATCCTTTGTGAGTATCCGGTTTCCGAGGCTGCACTTGCGCGCCCGTCGCCGTCCGACCCGCGCCTTGCAGAACGGTTCGAGCTCTATGCATGTGGCGTTGAGCTTGCCAATGCCTTCGGAGAACTGACTGATGCTGCGGAGCAGCGACGTCGTTTCAAACACTCGATGGCGGAAAAGAAACGCATCTACGGGGAAAGCTATCCGATCGATGAAGACTTCCTTGATGCGATTGCGATGATGCCGAACGCAAGCGGCGCCGCACTTGGTTTCGATCGCCTCGTCATGTTGGCCACAGGCGCGCAGCGGATCGAACAGGTGCTTTGGGCACCTGTGCCGGAACCACACTGATGGCAGCAGAGCGCGCTCTCAGATCGGTAGAGGACCTGGCCGCCGCAGGGCTGATCGGCGCGAGCGAGCTCGATGCTGCGCGTGCCGTGAGCAGCCGATATGCCATAGCCGTGACCCCAGCCATGACGGCGCTCATCAACCCGTTGGACCCAGAAGACCCAATCGCACGTCAGTTCGTGCCGACTTCCGCTGAACTGCTTACAACCGGGGAGGAGCGGCAGGATCCCATTGGGGACACCGCTCACACACCGGTAAAGGGCATCGTCCACCGGTATCCGGATCGGGTTCTCCTGAAGGCGGTCCATGTTTGCCCAGTCTATTGCCGCTTCTGCTTCCGCCGAGAGATGGTGGGGCCGCAGGGTGACGGTACGCTGTCACTAGAGGAGCTCGAGGCCGCGACGGATTATATCCGGCAGACGCCGCAGGTGTGGGAAGTGATCCTGACAGGCGGAGACCCTCTTATCCTGGCTCCTCGCCGGCTACTGCAAATCATGCTCAAGCTTGCGGATATTTCCCATGTGAAGATCATCCGGCTCCACACTCGGGTTCCGGTGGTTGCTCCTGATGCAGTCAATGACGAACTGATTGCAGCTCTGAAGGCGAGCGGGAAAACGCTCTTCGTTGCATTGCATGCCAATCATCCGCGCGAGATGACTCCAGCCGCCGGAGCAGCTTGCGCGCGTTTGGTAGACGCGGGTATTGCGATGGTAAGCCAGACGGTCCTGCTGCGGGGTGTCAACGATGACGCGGAAATCCTTGCCGAACTGATGAAGTCATTCGTCGAGAACCGTATCAAACCCTATTACCTTCATCATCCTGACCTTGCTCCGGGAACAAGCCATTTCCGACTGGATGTCAGCGAAGGGCAAAGCATCGTGTCTGCGTTACGAGGTCGGATATCCGGGCTTTGCCAGCCCACTTACGTTCTCGACATCCCCGGAGGCCATGGGAAAGCAGTCATAGCCGAGAACTCGATCCGCCCAGATGGCGACCACTACGTCGTTACCGACTTTCGCGGCCAGGATCATCACTACTGCGATGGCCGGGACGGAAGCTGACCCGAATATATCCCACCTCTTGCTCCGGTTTCGTGTCGTATCTTGTCGAGGAACGAGTTTATTCAGGACTGCACAAAGGATCACGCAAGGGTTCGCAGAGACGCTTATAGAGGCCGCATTGAGAACGACACCACCTGTGCAGGCACCTAAAGATTATTCGGAACTGCCGGCTGAACTGATCTGAGCCGCTCTGCTTCATAGACAGTAGACGGGCTAGGATTGACGGCTTCCAAGCGAGCAGACACTGGTGCCGATGGTATTAGCACCAGAGTCATGTATACATGGCCACGGCGATGGCAGAGGGAACAAAAATGATCGGCTATGTCCTGACGGTAACCTGCAACTCGACGCGCGGCATCGTTGCGGCCATTTCAGGTTATCTGGCGGACCAAGGCTGCAACATCATCGACTCTTCACAGTTCGACGACCTCGACACCGGCAAGTTCTTTATGCGCATCTCGTTCCTGTCCGAGAAGGGAACAGCGCGGCCTCAACTATTAGAGGGTTTCAAGCCTATCGCCGAACGCTTTGGCATGGAGTGGGAAATCTACGATGCCGAGGAGCGAATGAAGGTCTTGTTGATGGTCTCCCGCTTCGGCCATTGTCTCAACGACCTCTTGTACCGCTGGAAGATCGGCGCATTGCCGATCGATATCGTGGGCGTCGTCTCCAATCACTTCGACTATCAGAAGGTGGTGGTCAACCACGACATTCCCTTCCATCACATCAAGGTCACGAAGGACAACAAGGCTCAGGCGGAGGCGCAATTGCTGGAGCTTGTAAACCAGACCGGGACCGACCTCATCGTTCTAGCCCGCTATATGCAGGTGCTGTCCGACCAGATGTGCCGGACCATGTCGGGCAAGATCATCAACATCCACCACTCCTTCCTGCCAAGCTTCAAGGGCGCAAACCCCTATAAGCAAGCTTATCAGCGAGGTGTTAAGCTGATCGGGGCCACTGCGCATTACGTCACGGCCGACCTGGATGAAGGCCCCATCATCGAACAGGATACTGTTCGCATCACCCACGCGCAAAGCCCTGAAGACTACGTTTCCCTTGGGCGTGACGTCGAAAGCCAGGTTCTGGCCCGTGCAATCCACGCGCACATTCACCGCCGTGTCTTTCTCAACGGGAATCGGACGATTGTCTTCCCCCCAAGCCCAGGTAGCTACGCATCAGAACGTATGGGCTGAGCGCAGCCGGCAACGCCAAAAGTGACTGGGCAAACTCGATAGCGACCCCCACTCATTCCATTGGCCAAGCTGCATCCTCGCTTGGTGATGCAGCGGGTCTGTGCCATGATATCGCGTCACGAACGACCGGCCGTAGCGAAATGGAATTCCACTATTCGGCCGCAATTTGACCACCTCTTGGAAAAATATGCCAACTATAACTGTTTTTAGTTGCTGATGCTCCTCGCCTCGCGTAGAGTCGCCTTGTCGCTGGAATCATCCATGCGACGGAGCTTAATCACCAAGGAGTGTGACATGCAGTATGTTTCGTACGTCGCCGCCTGCGGTCGGATTACGCTCAATGGCAATTGCACCCCGCGCCAGATCTTCCCGCGCTGTCGAATGTGACCTTCGGTTCCACCATGTCCCGAAAACATCACTCGCAGCACTGGCTTAGGCCAGAGGGAGCACTTTTATGCAAAAGCAGGTCATAGAATATCGCGGCGAACCCGTAGGCATCGTCGTTCCGGATGAGGATCGATTGAAGTTCATTGCCGTGAAGTTTCACGTCATCGATCTCGACGAGCAACGGTTCCGGTCAGCCGATGAAGTCCGCCTTGCGATCCACGATCTTGTGAACCGCGGCCCTCAACAGCAGGCACGTGCCTGAACGCAGGGTGCGTTAAAGCTCGGCGCCTTGACCTCAGAAGGCGGTGAAGGTCATGGTTGTCAAGGAGCGCTCGATTCCGGGAATGCTGGCGATCTTCTCGTTGACGAAGCGGCCAATTTCCTGGTCATCCTTGATGTAGACCTTCAGAAGAAGATCCCAGTCGCCACTGGTGGAATAAAGCTCCGATACCAGCTCCGTCTGATAGATGGCATCAGCCACTTCGTAGGTCTTGCCCGGTGTGCACCGGAGCTGCACGAATATTGGTTTCATTGCTTCTACCCTGCTGCCTGCGCCGCCTGGCGCGCCGAGATCCGTGATGCACTATTGGCCGATGCATGACACAACCGCAAGCCGTTGCAGAGATCCAGTGCCACGATAACTTCACAGGCTGACCCACGTCAGCATGAACACGAAGATGTCATTCCTCCACTGAATGAGCCGTTGAGAATCTGTCGATGTTCACAAACAAAAGGCACGAATAGACTTCTGGAATTCTCTGCGGAACAAAAACATGCTCAATGACCCGCGCTCCCACGGCCTCTGGGAAAAAACCGCGCCGCCGGCACCGGAGACCTATGCTCTCTCAGGCGCCGTTTCGGCGGATGTCGTCGTCGTCGGCGGTGGCTACACCGGATTATCTGCAGCTCTCCATCTTGCTGAAGCTGGCACCCGTGTCGTCCTCCTTGAGGCGCAGGAGTTTGGATTTGGCGGTGCGGGGCGTAATGTCGGGCTCATCAATGCCGGCATGTGGGTCATGCCTGATGACTTCCCCAAGGCACTTGGCCCCGATTATGGCGAACGACTGCTCGACCTTCTTGGCAAAGGGCCGGGTCTGGTCAGAGAAATCATCGAAAAACATGCCATAGCGTGCGAGCTGGAGAAGAACGGCACTCTACACTGCGCAGTGGACGCCGCGGGTCTCCGGGAACTGGAAGAGCGCGCAAGCCAATGGCAGAAGCGCGGCGCTGAGGTAACCATGTTGGACGCCGCTGAGACTGCGCGCCGCCTGGGCACTAGCGCCTATATCGGCTCCCTTCTCGACATGCGCGCCGGGACTTTGCAACCGCTCGCCTATGTCCGCGGCCTGGCACGGGCAGCGGCCAGCGCTGGTGCGCAGCTTTTCACGCACAGTTCCGTTTTGTCGCACGAACAACAGGGGAGCCGCCATATCATTCGAACCTCCAGCGGGGAGGTCTCTGCCGAATGGGTCATCGTTGCAACAGATGCCTATAGCAAGGGTCCCTGGGGGATAGTACGCAACGAACAGGTTCACCTTCCTTATTTCAATTTGGCAACCGCGCCGCTCAGCAGCAATCTGCAGAAGTCGATCCTCCCCGGGCGCGAAGGGTGCTGGGATACAAAGGAAGTCCTTTCTTCGTTCAGGATGGATCAAGCGGGCCGCCTCGTCTTTGGCAGCGTGGGCGCTCTTCGCGGAACCGGCACGACCGTTCATAAGTCGTGGGCGCGACGCTCTCTGCGGCGTCTGTTTCCGCAGCTTGGCGACGTCGAGTTTGAATCCGAATGGTATGGCAAGATCGGCATGACCGACAACGCTCTGCCCCGACTGCACAAGTTCGCGCCGAAGGTTATCGGCTTTTGCGGCTATAATGGTCGTGGCATCTCGCCGGGGACTACCTTTGGCAAGGTGCTGGCCCAACACATCCTGGGGTGGCTCAGTGAGGCGGATCTGCCGCTGCCTTTCACGGACCCGAAGCTGCCGTCCCTCCGCCCATTGAAGGAAGCCTATTACGAAGCGGGTGCTCAGATCGCCCATTTCACGGCGGAACGCTTCTGATTGCGAAACCGCTGCCGATTTGTACATTGACGGAAATGACCGGAAGGACTGACATGACGCTTGCCACCCTCGATCTCGCAGCCGACGTAAAGACGATCCTCGGCGACCTCGCCGTGAAGCCGGAAAGCTATACAGGCGGCACGCTTTCCGTCCGCTCGCCGATCACCGGCAAGGAGATTGGCAAGCTGCCCGAAGACAGTGCCGAAAGTGCCGCAAAGGCGATAGATGCCGCCCACCAGGCATTCCTCGAATGGCGCCTGGTACCTGCGCCCAAGCGCGGGGAGCTGATCCGCCTTCTCGGCGAAGAGCTGCGCGCCGCCAAGACCGCGTTGGGCCGTCTCGTATCGATCGAGGTCGGCAAGATCACCTCCGAGGGCCTTGGCGAGGTTCAGGAGATGATCGACATCTGCGACTTTGCTGTGGGCTTGTCGCGCCAGCTTTATGGTCTCACCATTGCGACCGAACGGGCCGACCACCGGATGATGGAGACCTGGCACCCGCTCGGCGCCATCGGCATCATCTCCGCCTTCAACTTCCCCGTCGCCGTCTGGTCCTGGAACGCGGCCCTTGCCATCGTCTGCGGCAATTCCACTGTGTGGAAGCCGTCGGAGAAGACCCCCCTGACGGCGCTGGCGACCCAGGCAATCTTTGAAAAGGCGCTGGCCCGGTACATCGCCGAGGGCAACACTGCACCAAAGAACCTCTCGACGCTGCTGATCGGCGGTCGCGATGTCGGGGAGGTCCTGGTCGACCACGAGAAGGTGCCGCTGGTCTCCGCCACGGGCTCCACCGCCATGGGCCGCACGGTCGGTCCCCGGCTGGCGCAGCGTTTCGCCCGCTCGCTATTGGAACTCGGCGGCAACAATGCCGCGATCGTCGGCCCCACTGCCGATCTCGACCTGACGCTGCGCGGCGTCGCCTTCTCCGCCATGGGCACGGCCGGCCAGCGCTGCACCACCCTTCGGCGCCTCTTCGTCCACGACAGCGTCTACGACACGCTCGTTCCGCGGCTTGCCACGGCCTATCAGTCAGGGACTGTCGGCAGCCCGCTGGAGTACGGCAACCTCGTCGGCCCGCTGATCGACAAGGCGGCATTCGACGGCATGGGCAAGGCGCTTGGCGAGGCCAAGGCCCATGGCGGCAAGATTACCGGCGGCGAGCGCGTCGATGCCGGCCCGCAGGAAGCCTTCTATGTTCGCCC
>JAEWOP010000237.1 GCA_023399635.1 Pseudomonadota bacterium | reverse complement strand
GGCAAATCCGACGCCCGAAATCATGCCGCAACTGGCTCGCGCCGCACGCCCTGACGCCATGATCTGCACCGGTCGCTCCGATTTCCCGAACCAGGTCAACAACGTCCTCTGTTTCCCCTATATTTTTAGGGGTGCCCTCGACTGCGGCGCCCGCACGATCAACGAAGAAATGAAGATGGCGGCGGTTCGCGCCATTGCAGCACTGGCCCGCGAAGAAGTTTCCGACGTTGCTGCCCGCGCTTATACCGGCGAGACTCCGGTTTTTGGACCGGACTACCTGATCCCGTCGCCATTCGATCCCAGGCTCATCCTGCGGATTGCGCCAGCCGTTGCCCGTGCCGCCGCCGAAACAGGGGTTGCGGTACGGCCAATCCAGGATTTCGACGCCTATCTCGATGAGCTGAACCGCTTCGTCTGGCGCTCCGGCTTCGTGATGAAGCCGATCTTCAATGCGGCGAAGAAGGCACAAAAGAACCGCGTTATCTTCTCCGAAGGCGAGGACGAGCGGGTGTTGCGCGCAGCTCAGGTCCTGCTCGAAGAGAAGACGGCTCGGCCGATCCTCATCGGCCGCCCGAGCGTCATCGAAGCACGCTTGAAGCGCTTCGGCATTCGCATCCGGCCGGATATCGATTTCGAAGTTGTGAACCCGGAAGACGACCCACGTTACCGCGACTACGTGGATGACTATTTTGCGCTTGTCGGTCGCGCCGGGGTGAATCCCGAGGCAGCTCGTACCATCGTGCGGACCAATACCACCGTCATCGGCGCGCTTGCGCTGAAGCGTGGAGAGGCCGATGCCCTGATCTGCGGCGTCGAGGGTCGCTACGACCGCCACCTGCGGGACGTCAACCAGATCATCGGCAAGCGCGAAGGCGTCTGCGCCTTTTCGGGCATGAGCCTGTTGATCTCGCAGCGTGGTGCGATCTTCTTCACCGATACCTTTGTCACCTACGATCCGTCCGCCGCGGAAATCGCCGAAATGACGATCCTTGCGGCGCAGGAAATCCAGCGATTTGGTATCGTTCCTAAGGCGGCTCTTGTCAGCCACTCCAATTTCGGCTCGCGCGACTCTGCCAGCGCCCGCAAGATGCGCGAGGCCTTGGCGCTCGTGCGCCAGCGCGCGCCTGAACTTCAGGTCGACGGCGAGATGCAGGGCGGGTCGGCGCTTTCGGAACCACTGCGCAAGCGCGCCATGCCAAACAGTACTCTGATCGGCGAGGCAAACCTCTTGGTTTTCCCAAGCTTGGACGCAGCCAACATTTCGCTCGGCATCGTCCGCAACATGATGGATGCCCTGCATGTTGGCCCGATACTCCTTGGCACCGCCCTTCCCGCTCATATCCTGTCGCCGTCGGTGACCTCGCGTGGGGTGGTCAACATGGCAGCGCTTGCCGTTGTCGAGGCCGACAATAAAGCCTGAGCGGGGCGGATTATGATATTCTCAACCGGGACGTCCGATGATGTCAGACTCTAGGGGAGCAACCGGGAGACGATCATGAAGAACGGCTTGGCCGCCGCCGCCATGCTGATCACGCTGCCGGGCTTAGCACTGGCGGACCAGTCGCTGCTCTGCCAGTCGTTGGCCAGGCGTCTTGCTGCCGTTCCAACCGTGATCGGCAGCACCGCCGAAGTACGCCGCCATACAGAGGGGCTCCGTCGCCAGGAGGACGATATCCGCCGACTACGGACCGAAATGCGCCGATCCGGATGCGGCGCGGGAAGCATCGTCTCCTTCGGCCGATCCAGTGGCACCTGTGCGGAAATTACCCGTGCCCTGCGCGAGGCCGAGGCGGAGCGCGACAAGATCCGCTCCCAGCGTACGGCGTCGCGGTCCATCCTTCGCCCGAGCGGGGAACGTAATGCCATCCTTGATGCGATGCGGCAGAACGAATGTAGCCACGTGATTGCAGCTCCTCAAGCATTGGCCACGGAACCTCCAGCGGCTTTCGAAAGTGAGAGGGCCGCGGGATCAAGCTCCAGCATCACCAGGATCACACCGGATCTCCCCAAGGGTGCAGCAGCCGAAACTGCCGCTGCAGTCCCACCATCGCCTCCAGTTCCGGATCGTCCCTACGATGCATCGAAGAAGGTGCGCATTGTGGGCCCGGTCTTTCTCCCCGACGACGATTCCCTCGACCTCGCCAACCCCGCCTCAGGAAGGCGGTGATCTCCGCCGGGACCTATCGCTCGCCCCAGCGATTGCGAAAAACGAGCTCGTCAAGCGGCAGGCGCTGGCGCCACCCCTTCACCGCAAGTTCAGGCTGATCATAGAGCACCTCAACATACCCGAGGCAGAGCCAGGCCACGATCTCAACCCGTTCAGGGATTTGCAGGAGCATCCGGATATCCTGGTCGCGAAAGATGCTGACCCAGCCTACGCCGACACCTTCGGCGCGGGCGGCCAACCAAAGATTCTGCACCGCGCAAACTGTCGAATAGACGTCCATCCGCGGATTATGGGTTCGACCGAGCACCACCGGCCCCGCCCGATCCGGGTCGCACGTGACGCAAATGCTCAGCGGCGCCTTTCGGATCCCCTCCAGTTTCAAGCTACGGTAGAGCGCCTGGCGCTCGTCGCTGAATAGCGCTGCGGCCTCTTCGTTGGCACGCTGAAACGCATGCCAGGCTCGTTCCAGCGTCTCTGGATCGCGTATGAGCAGGAAGTTCCAAGGCTGCATGAAGCCGACAGATGGTGCCGCATGAGCTGCTCCGAGCAATCGTGCGATCAGGTCCTCCGGCAGCGGATCAGGCAGGAACTGATCGCGCACGTCGCGGCGCGTCTCGATTGCTTTGTAGACCGCAGCGCGTTCATCGTCAGAGAAGGAAGAAGCGGCCACTGGACCACCCGAATAAGTATCTTCACGGCGCATGAGCCCTCCCAACGAACCGAGGTCGGCAACCAGTTCCACTTCCCGCGGCCTTACCGCGACGGGTTTCGCTAGCCATGCCGCAGCCGATCGACCTGAGCAAGCAGTCAGTCGCCGCGGAAGTAGCGCACATAAGCGAATTGCTGCCCGTCCGGCGCCCAGTTCGGGGAGTTCATCGTTCCCTGCCCTCCAAACAGTTCCAGCAGCGTCTCCACATTACCACCGTCCATGTCCATCAGTCTGATCCTGACAAAGTGGTCGCGTGGATGATCGAATACGTCGCCGTCATAGGAAAGGAAGACGATCTTGTCACCCTGTGGTGAAGGATGCGGGAACCAGTCGGCAAAGGGACTGTTCGTAATCCGCTGCGCCACGCCGCCCTTTGCGGGAATCCGCCAGATCTGCATACGGCCGCTACGGCTGGAGTTGAAGTATATCCATCGACCATCTGGCGAATAGTCGGGGCCGTCATTGCGGCCTTCGCCAAATGTCAGTCGCCGCTCCTCGCCGCCGTCGATGCTGATCGTATAGATGTCGAAGAGATCGTCACGAATGCCGCAATAGGCAAAGCTGCGCCCGTCCGGCGACCAGCCATGCCAGTAGGAAGGCAGCTTCTCCGTCACCAGCCGTGGCTCTCCGCCCTGCGCTGGCAGCACATAGATGGTGGACTTCCCAAACCGGCTCTTGTCCGAGATGGCCACCCATCGCCCATCCGGCGAAATGCCATGATCATTGTTGCACTCCACGGCAGCCGCCGTATCGAAGAGTTCCGGGGCGGCCTGATCTTTCAGCATCAGCCGATACATTCGTCCGGCGCTGTTCATCAGCAGATAGCGCCCGCAGGGTGACCAGTTTGGTGCCTCGAACACCGTCGGCGCCTCCCATACAACCCGGCTCGTGCGGCTGCGGAGGTCAAAGATTTCCACTGAGCTTCTGGTTTTCACTCGCTGCTCCGTGCCGGCTTTTGACTTGTTCAACGCGTCCCTCAAAGCGGGCCATCGGTCGCGGGTCGAGGTGACGGAGAGGCAAGGATACCAATCCACCATCCCCTCCCGCGAACCTTGCAACTTTAGATGCCTTCGGCGGTTCACATCCGGTTCATGACAGTTATATGAAACTTCTGTGACAGCGTAAGAAGGTGGAGTGAAGTCAGTGAGCGGAACCGTCAAACGAGGATCGATTCCGGCATCTCACGCCACAGCCTTATCTACAGCCCTTCACCACAGCCTCATCGCGGCAACATTGCTTGCCGCGTCCATCGCCCTCGTTGCCGGGGTTGAAGCTGTCTCGGGTCGTCCCGGTTCCGATGTTCTGCCATTCCTCCTGTCGGGCCCAGGGCTCAGCACGGTCGTACTTGTTCTTGCAAGCGCGCTGGGGCTCGATGTCTTGATGGGGCGCGCCTTCCGCTCGATGGTTATTTTGGTACCGACGGCCTTGGTCCTGTCGCTCATTTCCCGCGAAAAGCAACGTTATCTTTCCGATCCCCTCTACCCCTCGGATCTCCTGTTCGCGCGGCAGATCAACGAGCTTCTGCCGGTGATGGTCAAGGCTCACCCCTTTGTAGCCCTGACCATGGGAGTGGCTGCGATTGCAGCCATCGCGGCTCTCGTCTACATCACCTTTCTTGCCTGGAACCGCTTGCCGGTGCTGTCGTCGCGAGCACGATTGTTGCGCCTTCTCGTCGTGTTGCCCTTCCTTGTCGGTTTCACCCCGATCATGAGCCCGAGCGACACCACCTGGCTGCGCGATCGGCTGGGCATCATCCCCATGATGTGGGACCAGACTGCAAACTACCGCCACAACGGTTTCCTGTTGGCCTTCGGCATGAACGTACCGATGTCGAAGGTCTTTTCGCCGCCTGGATACAGTGCACAGGTGATCGACGGCATTCCCGTCGATCCCGCCGCGTTCACCGTGGCGAAGAAGCCCGCGCCAGATGTCATCGTCATCATGAGCGAATCGCTGTGGGATCCGACGAGGCTGCCCGGTGCCACGTTCCAGACGGATCCTATGCCGACGATCCGCAGCATGCAGGCGGGCCACGTGTTTTCCCCTGAATTCGGCGGCATGACGGCGAATGTTGAGTTCGAGTCGCTCACCGGTTTCTCGAATGCCTTCCTTCCGTACGGCGGCATTCCTTATCAGCAATATGTCCGTCGCTCCCTTCCGTCGCTGGCGACGCTGTTTAAGGACAAGGGATATACCTCCATCGCCATGCATCCCTTTGCAGGCTGGTTCTGGAACAGGGACAATGTCTACCGGGACCTTGGCTTCGACAGCTTCCTGTCCCAGGATCAGCTTCCGGAGCTGGAAAAACGCGGGATGTTTGCTTCGGATGCGGCGCTGACCGATCAGATCATCCAAGCTGCGGACGCCGCCGAACAGCCGCTCTTCCTCTTTGCGGTCACGCTGCAGGGCCATGGTCCCTACGAGGCGGACCGCTATCCGTCAAAGACCATCTCGTTTGAGAGCGATCTCAGCGCTCACGCGGAACAGCAACTCGCTACCTACGCCGAAGGCGTGAGGGAAGCTGACAAGAGCCTGTCCAGACTGATGCGCTGGGCGCAAGGTCGCCAAAGAGAAACGATCATCGTGCTTTTCGGCGATCATCTGCCGCCCCTCGGCCAGGTCTACATGGAGAGCGGCTACATGAAGGATGCAGTCGCAACGCGAAGGGCGTCGCTGGAAACGATGAAACGTGAGCACGAAACACCGCTCGTCGTCTGGTCCTCCAAGACGGGGCCGGCGCAAGAGCTTGGAACGATCAGTCCCGCCCTGCTGCCCTATCACATTGTCCGCGCAGCCGGCTTTACGGACCCGTTCTACACCGGACTTCTCGGCGAGGTAGCAGCGAAGTTCTCCATCATTGACCGGTACATGCTGGTTGGGACGGACAAAGATGAACGTCCCGGCTGGAACGAGAGCGGCGATGCCGTTGATCAGTCGCTCCAGAACTACCGGATGCTGCAATACGACATGATGTTCGGGAAACAGCATGCACGCGATCGCTTCTTTGCTCCTTCACCATCTTCGGTTGCCGACGATGATGATGGCGTCGCTGCCATTCATCAGACCACACGCCCCTTCGGGTAACGCGGCAAATCGTCTGTCGGCAGCTCATAGAAGTCACCCTTGTCCTCGCAATAGATGTGGCAACCCATTCTGAGCCCGCTTGGCTGGTCGAAAGCGCCGGCCATGATGGAGATCTGCTTGCTGCCGTTCTGCTGCCAGAACAGGGCAGATCCGCAGCGGGAACAGAAGCCGCGGCGCGCGGTGTTGCTTGCGGAATACCACGCGAGCGTGGCCGCCTCGAGCAGCCTTAGATCCTCTAAGGCGACGTCCGTGGCTGCATAGTGAAGGCCTGTCTGGCGTCGGCACTGCGAACAGTGGCAGGCAATGACCTCGCGAAGCTTGCCGACCGTCAAAAACCTGACGCCTCCACAGAGACATCCCCCTTGCTGCTCCTGCTCCATCGAGGCCCTCCTTGGTGCTAGGTCACAAGGGTATAGCGCCAGTTCCGGCGGTCAAACGCATTCGCTTAAGCGTAGAGATCAGTCCCGCTGACGTCGAAAACAAAAAGGGCCAGTAAGTGCCGGCCCCTCTTCGTTCATGTTCAGGCAGAATCAGCCGTTGACGACCATGCGCTTCTCATCGCGTCCGGTCTTCATCCGCTCGGCAAGCAGGAAGGCAAGTTCCAGCGCCTGGTCAGCATTGAGGCGCGGATCGCAATGGGTGTGATAGCGGTCCTGAAGGTCCCCCGCCGACACGGCGCGCGCACCGCCGGTGCATTCGGTCACGTCGTTGCCGGTCATCTCGATATGGATACCACCCGGATGCGTGCCCTCTGCGCGATGGATCTGGAAAAAGCT
The DNA here is from genome assembly GCA_023399635.1 of Pseudomonadota bacterium. Taxonomy (GTDB): domain Bacteria; phylum Pseudomonadota; class Alphaproteobacteria; order Rhizobiales; family Rhizobiaceae; genus Neorhizobium. Next base: position 15,727 of record JAEWOP010000237.1, on the reverse strand, counting down.
CTCGACCTCGGAGAGGATCCGGTCGAACGGCCGGGTCTTGTAGTTGTTGAGCGTGATCGTGTTGCCGTGCATGGGATCGCACGACCACACCACCTTGCGACCCTCGCGCTCCACAGCGCGGATCAGTTTCGGCAGATGATCGGCAACCTTTTCATGGCCGAAACGGCAGATCAGCGTCAAACGGCCGGCCTCGTTGGCCGGGTTCAAGGCGTCGATCAGCTCGATCAGGTTGTCGGGCTGGAGCGATGGACCGCATTTCAGGCCGATCGGGTTCTTGATCCCGCGGCAATATTCAACATGGGCGTGGTCGAGCTGGCGCGTACGATCGCCGATCCAGATCATGTGGCCAGAGGTGGCGTACCAGTCGCCCGAAGTGGAGTCGATGCGGGTCAGCGCTTCCTCGTAGCCGAGAAGCAGCGCTTCGTGGCTGGTGAAGAAGTCGGTTTCCCGAAGTGCGGGATTGCTTTCGGCGGTGATGCCTACGGCTTTCATGAAGTCCATGGTATCGCTGATGCGGTCCGCCAGCTTCTTGTAGCGCTCACCCTGCGGGCTGTCCTTGACGAAGCCAAGCATCCATTGATGAACGTTCTCCAGATTTGCGTATCCGCCCATTGCGAAAGCGCGCAGGAGGTTCAACGTCGCCGCAGACTGGCGATAGGCCATCAGCTGCCGCTCCGGGTTCGGAATGCGGGCCTCGGAATTGAACTCGATGCCGTTGATGATGTCGCCGCGATAACTCGGCAGCTCCATGTCACCCTGCTTCTCGATGTTGGAAGAGCGCGGCTTGGCGAACTGTCCTGCGATGCGGCCGACCTTCACCACCGGCTGCTGGGCGCCGAAAGTCAGCACCACAGCCATCTGCAGGAAGGCGCGGAAGAAGTCGCGGATCGTGTCAGCACCATGCTCCATGAAGCTTTCGGCGCAATCACCACCCTGCAGCAGGAAGCCATTGCCTTCGGCGACATTGGCCAGATGCTTTTTCAGACGGCGCGCCTCACCGGCGAAGACGAGCGGCGGAAAGGTGGCGAGTTGCGCTTCGGTGGCAACCAGTGCAGCAGAATCCGGATAATCGGGAACCTGCTGGATCGGTTTCTGCCGCCACGTGCTCGGGGTCCAATTCTGTGCCATCTACCTGTCTCCGCCCGGGCTGACGGCCCGGATATCGTTCTCGAATTTGCGGCGGCTTATAACCCTTCCCGCCCGGCTTGCCTAGCATTTTAGCGCAAGGACCAGGCCTCTCGCGCTATCGGCGCAGTCATGGGCCGTTAAGCATCTTTGTTTGCTCTTTGCAGACCAGAGCCCATTATGTTCCAGCGCACGGCCATGACTGAGGCCCTGTCGCTGCATGATGCTGCACGCTCCAATCCCGCACAATCTGGACGGATCGCTCATGCTCGCTCTTTGCAACCGGCTATGGTCGGACAGGTCAGGCAATTTCGGTATTATCACCGCCATTCTCGCTGTGCCACTGACGGGAGCTGCGGGTCTTGCCATCGATCTCACCCACGCGCTGTCCCTGCGGACACAGCTTTATGCCGCAGCGGACGCAGCCGCCGTCGGTGCGATCGCTCCGAAGTCGCCGGCTGTGGTTCAAGCCATGGCGATGACTGGAGACGGCTCGATCACTGTCGGCTCGCCGGACGGGCAAAACCTCTTCCTTGGCCAGATGGCGGGCGAACTGAAGGATATGCCTGTGGAGGTCCAGGTCACGGTGACCAAAACGGGAGGCGTGATTGAATCGCATGTGACCTTCAACACCGTCATGCCCACGACCTTCATGCGGGTGCTTGGCCGCGAAAGCGTGAACATCGGGGGATACGCCACAGCCCGCTACCAGACCCCGGCATTCATGGACTTCTACATGCTGCTCGACAACACGCCCTCGATGGGCGTTGCAGCGACACCGGGTGACATCAAGAAGATGGAAGACGCTACCCGGAATGGCAATGCGAAAGGCGGAGACAAGAACTGTGCCTTCGCCTGCCATATCGTCAGCGAAAGCGGGGTAGAAGACCTGAACAGCTACTACAACGTTGCCAAGAAGAACGATGTGACGATCCGAATCGACGTTGTCGCCCAGGCTACCGCTGCTCTCATGGCCACTGCGGAAAAGACGCAGACAGTGAAGGGACAGTTCCGGATGGCCGCCTACACCTTCGGCCAGACCGCGCAAAGTGCCTCGCTCCACAAGGCGGCTGAGCTAAGCGAAAATCTTTCCACGATCGCGACTGCAGCCGAGCAGATCAAGCTGATGAGCATCCCCTACCAGAACTACGACGACGACCAGCAAACGAGCTTCGACAAAGCGCTGAAGGGGATCGGCGATGAGATCAAACTTCCGGGCGAGGGTACCAGCGCTGCCGACCGCCAGAAAATCGTGTTCTTCGTCAGCGATGGGGTGGGCGATCATGCCAAGCCGAGTGGATGCACAAGTCCCAAGGGCAAGGTCAACGGTAGCCGCTGCATCGAGCCAATCGACACCTCGTATTGTTCCGCGCTCAAGGCGCGCAACATCAAGATAGCAGTGCTCTATACGACCTATCTGCCTCTACCGAACAACGATTTCTGGAAGAAATGGGTTGAACCTTTCAATCCCAGCATCGGCGCAAAGATGCAGGAATGCGCTACCCCCGGCTTCTATTTCGAAGTCACCCCCACAGATGGCATCGAAGATGCGATGAAGGCCCTCTTCCACAAGATCGTCAGCACGCCACGGATTACGAGCTAATCGCGCGTCAGACGCGCTCGCCGTTGCGCACGCGGTAGCTCGGCTGGTACATCGTTACCAGTTCCTCGGCCGCGGTTGGATGAACCGCCATTGTCCGGTCGAAGTCATCCTTGGTGCACCCAGCCTTCAGCGTGATGCCGAGGATCTGCGCCATCTCCCCTGCATCATGTCCAAGGACGTGGGCACCGAGCACCTTGCGGCTCGGCGCATCGACAATGAGCTTCATGATCATCTTCTCCGTCCGCCCAGACAGTGTCGCCTTCATCGGCCGGAACTCTGCCCGGTAGACCTCGATTTCGGGATAGCGGCGGCAGGCTTCTTCTTCGGATAGTCCGACGGTGCCGATCTCCGGCTGCGAGAAGACGGCCGTGGCAATCAGGTCGTGGTCGGGCTTGGTCGGGTTATTCCTGTATTCTGTTTCGATGAAGCACATCGCTTCATGGATCGCGACCGGCGTCAATTGTACCCGGTCGGTGACGTCGCCGAGCGCGTAGATATGTGGCACGCTCGTGCGCGAATACTCGTCGACAACAATTGCCCCCCGTTCGTTGACCTGGACACCGGCAGCCTCCAGACCCAGCCCGTGCGTGTTCGGATCCCGTCCAAGCGCCAACATGATTGTATCGACGGCGAGGGTCTGACCCTCAAGCGTCCGCGCCAGCAGACCACCGGCGGGCGCCTTCGTCACCTCCTCAATCACGTCGGTGCAGATGATCCGGATCCCCTTCTCCTCCATCGCCCTGTGCAGCCCCTGGCGCATGTCCAGGTCAAACCGCGAGAGGATTTCCTTGCCGCGATAGATCAGCGTCGTGTCGACGCCGAGGCCATGGAAGATGTTGGCAAATTCCACCGCGATATACCCGCCCCCGGCGATCAGGATCGAGCGCGGCAGCTCCGGCAGGTCGAAGGCTTCATTGGAGGTGATGCACAACTCGTGTCCCGGCAGTGCCGCATGCGGATTGGCCGAACCGCCGGTGGCAATCAGGATCCTTTCCGCAGTGACCGTCTGACCTGTTTTGACCAGCCGGACCGTATGCGCGTCGACAAGTTCCGCGCGTGTCTCCAGAACCTCCACGCCCGCATTCTCGAGGCCGCGCCGGTAGAGGCCCTCCAGCCGGGTGATCTCCCGCTCCTTGGCCGCAACCAGCTTCTTCCAATCAAAGCTCGTCTCGCCAACCTGCCAGCCGTAACCGACGGCATCCTCGAAATGCTCGGGAAATTGCGACGCGTAAACGAGTAACTTCTTCGGCACGCAGCCACGGATCACGCAGGTGCCGCCAAAGCGGTACTCCTCTGCGATTGCCACCCGTTTGCCGAGCGATCCCGCCAGCCTGCCAGCACGCACGCCGCCGGAGCCTCCGCCGATCACGAAAAGATCGTAGTCGAACGCAGTCATGGGAACTCCTTCAGCAAGATGGGACGTGCCCGATATAGACGTGCCGCTCAGAATGCAAAAGCCCGGATGGCTCCGGGCTTCAGGATCGTCGAGAGGTTGACGTTATTGTTGCGGCTGCGCCGGCGCGCCGCCGTCGGCCGCAGGCGCCTCGCCCGCGTCTGCATCAATGATGTCACGCAGTTCTGCGGTGGCCTGGTTTGTCAGGTCGCGGGAAATGCCATTTGCCCAGATCTCGGCAGCCCTGGTGAGTTCGCGCGCCACGAGAGGTCCGGTCGAGAGCAGCTTCTTGCCAGCCTCGGTGGCATAAAAAGCCGAGATGGACTGCAGCTCTTCCTGCGTGAAGGCCTTTGCGTAGATGGTCGCTGCTTCCCGCTCCAGATCGGCGCGGCGAGACGCAAGCGCCAGCGCCTGTTCGTCCACGACCTGGCTGATCTGTTCCTGGAAATTCGGCGTCGCCTGGATGAACTGCGCCTTCAAACGTTCGGCGAGACCCGGCAGGATGTTGTCGTAGCGATCCGTCGCGTTGATGGATGTGATCGCGGCACGAGCCGCGTCCAGATGCGCCTCCGAAATCTCCTGCGCACGGACCGGCAGGGCAATGCTGCCTGCGACGACGACGGCAAGAGCGGTAGCGCGCCCGAGAACCGCAAATTTGCTCATGAACATAGTGCTCCTGTCTTTCATTGTGCCTTCAGCGTCCGCGCGCCAGCTTCACTGGCAATGATCGCGAACGACGCGAGATTGATGAACAGTCCGTGCTCGACCACGCCTGGTATGAGATTGAGCTGTGTTGCCAGCGCCTCTGCATCAGGAATACGGCCGAAAGATGCGTCGAGGATGTGATGTCCACCATCGGTGGTGAAGACGTCCTCTCCTGCCTGCCGCAGAAGGATTTCGCCACTCAGCCCGAGCCTTAAAGCCGCACGTTCCACTGCAATGCGCGTCGAGGTAAGGCCAAAGGCATTGACCTCTATCGGCAGCGCGAAGGCACCAAGCGTATCGACCACCTTCGTTTCGTCGGCGATCACGATCATGCGAGCAGATGCTGCGGCTACGATCTTTTCTCGAAGAAGCGCGCCTCCGCCGCCCTTGATCAGCCTCAGTTGCGGATCCACTTCGTCCGCTCCATCGACTGTCAGGTCAAGCTCCGGCAGTTCGTCGAGAGAACGCAGCGGAACGCCCAGTTCGAGGCAAAGTCGGGCCGTGCGTTCGGACGTCGGAACACCCTGCACCTGAAAGCCGTCTGCAACTTTCTCCGCCAACAACCGCACGAATTCGTCCGCCGTGGAGCCAGTTCCGATGCCAAGCCGCATGCCATCTTCGACATGCGCCAGAGCCGCTTCGGCAGCTCTTATCTTCAATTCCCGGGCGTCCATACCCCAGAAGCTCCCCATTGTTTCGCCGATGCTGTTTACACGCCTGCTCCGGAGAGGGAAAGTCCCCTTCCCACTAGGCCAGTTTGCAATTACCGCCGCGCCGGTCTACTTCCGGCCACCCTCACTCCCGGAGAATGCGATGACGGCTCCCCTGGTGATCTTCGACCTTGACGGCACGCTGATCGATACAGCGCCGGATCTGATAGCCAGCCTTAACCACACGATCGCTGCGGCCGACCTTGCCCCGGTCACCTTCGATGACCTCACGCATCTGGTCGGTCAGGGCGCACGCGTGATGATCCGGCGCGCCTTCGAGCTACGCGGACAAGAGGTCCGGGAACCTGCGGTGGAGCCGCTGCTTCATCGGTTTCTGGATCACTACAAGCGGGAAATGCCAGGAGCGAGCCAACCATATGAAGGTCTTCTCGAAGCGCTCGACCGCTTGACCGACGCGGGCTTTACCGCGGCCGTCTGCACGAACAAGCTTGAGGAACTCGCGCTTCCGCTCCTGGAAAAGCTTGGCCTCACCGACCGCTTCCCCGTCGTCACCGGTGGCGACACCTTTGCGTTTCGAAAACCCGACGCCCGGCACATTCTCGGCACGATCGAGAAGGCTGGCGGCGATCCCGCCAAAACCGTGATGATCGGCGACAGCATCAACGACATTCTCGCCGCCCGCAATGCCGGCATCTCCTCCATTGCCGTCACGTTCGGCTATTCCGATGTGCCGGTGGCAGAACTGCAGCCTGACTACGTGATCGAGCATTTTTCTCAGCTCACCGCCGACCTTGTCGAGCGGCTCATCGGATCGCGGCAGCCCGTAACCATGATGCAGAAGTGAAAGAGGCGGCCCCGAGGCCGCCCGCTTCCAATCTGAGGTCTAAGCCTGCGAGGACTAGGTCCGCGCCTTGGACGTTGCCTTCAGCGCCTTCAAGGTCGCGGCATCGCGATCATACATGTCGTCGAAATACTCCACCACGCCGTCCTTGTTCGGCCAGGCAGTAAAATAGGCGACGTAGACCGGGATCTTCGCAGTCACCTTGTCGCCGACATTCTTGCCTTGGGCGATCTTCTTTGCCACATCCTGCTCCGAAATCCCCAGCACGGCAGCAGCCATCTTGCGCGGTTCGGCCAAACGCACGCAGCCATGGCTGAGAGCCCGCATGTCGCGGTTGAAGAAGCTCTTGGAGGGTGTGTCGTGCATGTAGATCGCATGCGCGTTCGGGAACAGGATCTTCAACTCGCCCAAAGCATTATCGCTTGACGGCGGCTGGCGAACGGAGATTGACTGCGTCGAGGCGTACCAGTTGACGCTCGTGGAGGATACCGGTCGGCCATTGACCTCAACCTGATAGCCCATGCGGTCGAGGTAGGATGCGTCAGCCCGCAGCTTCGGCAGCATTTCATTGATGATGATCGACTGCGGCACGCCCCAATAAGGGTTGAACTCGACCGTCTCCAGTTCATCCTGGAAGAAATAGGTCTGGTTCGCCTTCGAGCCGACGACAACCCGCATCGAAAACTGCTCGGCGCCGTTCTCGTGGTAGTAGACGTTATAGGCCGGCTGGTTGATGAATACGTAGCGGTCACCAAGGTCGGCCGGCAGCCAACGCGCCTGCTCCATCGCCACGACAAGCTTCTGGATCTTCGCCTCGGCAGAGTCACCAACCATTGCCCGAACCGTTGCAGGTCCGATCACGCCGTCAGCCTTCAATCCTGCTTCTTGCTGGAAAGCCTTCACCAGATCGACGATCTCGGGCGTGTAATCGCCACCCTGCTGGTAGCTGGCGAAGGTTGCCGCGTGGGTATCCTTCAGCGATTGCGAACCATGCTTCTCGATCGCGGCGACGACGTTAGCCACTTCAGGGCTGCTCTTGCCGGGCTTCAGCAACAGGTTGGCCGGCAGCGAAATCTGCTGACCTTGGTCTGCCTCCTCCGCTCGCAGCTTGCCAAGCTCTGCTTTGAGCGCAAGGAAATGCGCACTTTGCGGCGCCAGGTTCTCCAGATATGCAGCGGCATCCGCGTCCGATTTGATGAAGGGCAGCACTAGAGAGAGCTTGACGGGCTTGCGCTTGAAATCGTGGTATTCCGAGATCCGGTTGGGATCGAGCCTGCCGCGCACCATGTCCTGCGCAAACATCAGCACCTTGGCAGACAGCGCCAGCTCGAACTGCATCAGCGCCTGTTCCTGGCTGTCCGCAGCCGATGGCATTGCCGCATCGTCCGTCAGAGAAACAGCTTGCACGCTCGCCGTTAACAGTTCCGGCTTGTCCAGCTGATAGTCGACGGGATCGAGGCCGTAGTCTCCTGCACGCGCAAAGAGCGCAAGCACGGTGGTCGCCTTGTCGGTAACCTCGCCATCCTTGACCCATAGTGGAGTGGCCGTCTTGCCGTAGAAGGATTCAAGAGCCTCAGCGATGTCGGCCGGCGCCGATACCTTTGCCTCAGCCAGCAGACGTTGCGGACCCGCAGCACCTGCCGCTGCAAATCCACTCGTCTTCACCGGCCGCATCTGGTCGGTGCGATAGACATGGTACTGCGGACCTTTCACCTTCGGTAGCGGCTGCGGATCGACATCCCTCTCAGGTCTGCGTTCGCGCGAACTTACACCGGGCAAACCATTGCCAACGACGGGCTCGCGCTTGCCGGGCCCGCCCCTGATGATGTCCATCAAGGTGATTGCCTGGGCGGGTGCGGTCGTGGCGGCAAGCGTGGAAAGTGCGGAAACGAACGCCAGAGCGATCGACGTTCTTTTTCGTAGGTTCTGCAAAGTTATCCCCGTCGGCTGGTTCGGCCATTCAGCGGTTGTGCTTACCGCTCTAGCGGATTGCTGATAGCTTGGAAAGGAAGCGAGCCTGCCGCCGGCACGGGAGCTCCCGTCGCCGATGCAGTTCGAATCCTAACCACAAAGTTAAGAAACCATTGGTTAAAAATCCGTTCCAAGGCACACTTTCCGAGGCCGGTGCCGAGGATGGTTTCGACCAGGAAAAGCCCCCGACGTGTTATAAATAACACGGCCACACCGGCTTTCTGTTGCTCGCCGCACTGTCCCGACGACGGTGTCCGACATTGGTCTACAATCTATCCGGTGATCTTGCGCCCCGCCCTTTTGTGGAATAACTCCGCGCTACCATCCAGCGCGCAGCATGAGGCAAAGACATGGCATCGACCCGCACCGAAAGCGATACCTTTGGACCCATTGACGTTGCCAGCGATCGCTATTGGGGCGCGCAGGCACAACGCTCGCTGGGCAATTTCAAGATTGGTTGGGAGAAGCAGCCGGCAGCGGTCATCCGCGCGCTCGGCATTGTCAAGCAGGCGGCCGCTCGGGCGAACATGGAGCTGGGCGGTCTGGACAAGGCACTTGGCGAAGCAATCATCGAAGCTGCCCAGGAAGTTATCGACGGCAAGTTGAACGATCATTTTCCGCTTGTCGTATGGCAGACCGGTTCGGGCACCCAGTCCAACATGAACGCCAACGAGGTGATTTCGAACCGAGCCATCGAAGTCCTCGGCGGCACCATGGGCTCCAAGAAGCCGGTCCACCCGAACGACCACGTCAACATGAGCCAGTCGTCGAACGATACCTATCCGACAGCCATGCACATCGCCTGCGCCGAAGAGATCGTCCGTCACCTGGTTCCGGGCTTGAAGCACCTGCATGCCGCTCTGGAGAAAAAGGTTGAGGCGTTCGCCCACATCATCAAGATTGGCCGTACGCATACTCAGGACGCAACGCCGCTGACGCTGGGTCAGGAATTCTCAGGCTACGCGGCGCAAGTCGCCTCTGCCATCAAGCGCATAGAGCTCACGCTTCCAGGACTTTATGAACTCGCGCAGGGCGGAACGGCCGTTGGTACTGGCCTCAACGCTCCAGTGGGATTTGCGGAAAAGGTCGCCGAGGAGATCGCTGCTATCACCGGCCTTCCCTTCGTCACTGCGCCCAACAAGTTCGAAGCACTCGCGGCCCATGATGCGATGGTGTTCGCCCATGGCGCCATCAACGCCGCCGCCGCAGCGCTCTTCAAGATCGCGAACGACATCCGCTTCCTTGGCTCCGGCCCGCGGGCCGGCCTCGGCGAACTGGCGCTTCCGGAAAACGAACCAGGCTCGTCGATCATGCCGGGCAAGGTCAACCCGACCCAGTCGGAAGCCCTCACCCAGGTTTGTGCCCATATCTTCGGAAACAATGCGGCCATCACTTTCGCGGGCAGCCAGGGACACTTCGAACTCAACGTCTACAACCCGATGATGGCCTATAATTTCCTGCAGTCGGTGCAGTTGCTCGGCGACGCTGCCGTGTCCTTCACCGACAATTGCGTTGTCGGCATCGAAGCGCGCGAAGACAACATCCGCAAGGGGGTCGAGAACTCGCTGATGCTGGTAACGGCGCTCAACAGCAAGCTTGGCTATGACACCTGCGCCAAGATCGCCAAGACAGCACACAAGAACGGCACGACCCTGCGCGAAGAGGCGATTGGCGGCGGCTACCTGACGAACGAGGAATTCGACCAGTTCGTGCGCCCGGAAAACATGATCGGTCCACGATAACCTGCGATTAAGGACTGTTGATCTGAAGCGGCAACCTGCGGGAATCTTCATCCTCAGGTTGCTGCCATCCAGGCAACTCATCCAAGGATCATCCGCGGCGATGGGGCTATCTTGCTGAAGAAGTTTGATCTTTTGTGAGTTTTCGCGGGCTGCCGCTCAGGTCTTCGTACCATAGCATACGCGCCTCCCTTAATTCTTTCCCAATACTTCTCATATACTTTTTTACTAAAGCAAAAAATGAAGCCATGGGGGGCTTTGATGGCAACCGCCGGTGTGCCAAAGGCGCAAGCGAATGATGTGATAGGGCAGATCATGTATGCGTTGAGGACGATGGGCGTTGCCCCGATCCCACGCAACTATCAGCTGTTCTACGAAGCCTATATCGGGTCAAACGGACCTTTGACGCAGAAGCTGGCGGCACTTGGCAGTCAGGTCTCGCAGGAGGAACTCGACGCGCTTGCGGCAGAGTTTCTGGGAACTGCGCAAGTTGACGTCATCGAGCGCGTTCACGACAAGCTTCTGGTCGAGCTGGAAGGACTACTGACGCTGCTGCGCCAAGAGCAACAGTCGATGGAAAGCTACTCGAAGCTTCTGGGCGAAACGGCAAGCCGGATCAATTCCAAAGCGAACTTCTCCAACGACATCATCCGCAATGCGATTCACTTGTTGACCGAAGCGACCGGCGACCAGATGGCGCAGGGCGAGCGAACGGTCGACACCATGACCGAACACTCGCAGGAGATGGATCAGGTTCGCCGCGAACTCGACGAATACAAGCGCATCGCCAATACCGATTCGCTGACGCGTCTGGCTAACCGTCGAGCTTTCGATGAACGGCTGGCCGCTCTTTACGACGCTGGCGCCAATCTTCCTGTCGCAGCGCTCATTCTTGCAGACATCGATCACTTCAAGGCCATCAACGACAACTTCGGGCATCCCGTCGGCGATAAGATCCTTGCTACGGTGGCTTCCGTTATCCGCGCCAATGTCCGCAAGGATCTCTTTGTTGCCCGCACGGGTGGCGAGGAGTTCGCCATCATCGTCGAAGGCAATACAGCCGACGAAGTGATGGTAATCTGCGAACGGATCCGGGGGGCGCTGGCCACGCGCAGCTTCCGTAATTCCCGCTCCGGCATACAATACGGGCCAATCACCATCTCACTCGGCTATTCCATGGGCTCACAGGCGCCTGATGCCGGAGGGCTCTATGCCAATGCCGACATCGCGCTTTACCATGCCAAGCACACGGGCAGGAACCGAAGCGTGTTCTTCGATGAGACGATGCGCGGTGAGTATGTTGGCAAGAACTGGCTCATCTACCGCGGTTGAGCCTTACCACATCGTTGCCGCGGCACGCGCTGCCCATTCCCTGTCGTAGGTCTCCTGATCGAACTCGGTCTTTGCCGCCTTGAGCAGCTCGCCCGGGGTGGGCAGGCTACCTGGTGCAACAAACCGTTCAGGGTTCCAAAGCTGCGCCCGCATGATCGCTCGGGCACACTGGAAATAGACTTCGCCAATGGTGATGACCACCACGCTACGGGGATGGCGACCATCCATCTCGAAGCCTTCCAGCATTCGTGGCTCCACCGAAACCACCGCCCGTCCGTTCACCCTCATTGCCGTGGCAGAGCCTGGGATCAGAAACATCAGTGCCACACGGGGGTCTCGGACAATGTTGAGCAGCGAGTCGATCCGGTTGTTGCCGCGCCAGTCGGGCAGCAGCAATGTCGTGTTGTCCTGCACCCGAACGCAACTAACATCGTCGCCGCGCGGCGAGCAATCTAAGCCCTCAGGACCCACAGTCGCGAACGCCAAGAAGGGTGAGGCTTCGATCATTCGCCGGTATTCCGGCGTCAGCGACGTGGTGACCTTGACGAGGGAGGCCTCGGTGACGTCGCCATAGATCTGCTTCAACTGGTCTATGCTTGTGATGATGGTCATGGCGCCCTCGCCCGCTTATTTGCGAGCTTCTTGTAACACCAGGATGACAGACATACAGCGGTAATCAGGCCACGGAGGCGTGCACCTCGTCCGCCTGCTCTGCACGCAGAAAGCTGCGGATCGTTTGGATGACGCCAGGGTCGCTGATGATCCGCCGATGCCCCAGCCCATTCGCCCAATGGACAGTCGCGTTATCGAGCGGCAGGAAACGTTCTGCGTGAGCGGCGTCCACCTCCTTGTCATCCTTGGCGTGGACCACGAGAAGCGGCGTGTCGATCTTATGTGCGACAGCGACGGTATCGAAATTGCTGAGGCTTGCCCCAGCAACATTCTCGGCCAAGCGAATCATCGCCAGCTTTGCCCGGTCGTCCAGGCCCGTCACACGGGAGAAGGCGTCGAACAGCCATTCGATCCGGCTTGGGGCACCGATGACGGCCAATCGCGGCGTCGCCAGACGATCGACGCCGTCCATGATGCCGCCCGCAGCCAGCATCAGACTTGCGCCGCCGAAGGAGTGGCCGACTGCACCATCAAACTGGCCAAAACGGCGCTCCGCCTCAAGGATGACGTCGACCGCCAGCCGCATGTGCAGGTAGCGCCCGCTGGACAGCCCATGGCCGGGAAAGTCGAGAACCACGACCTCATCGCCATCAGCTGCCAAGCCTTGCGCCAGGGCAGAGATATAGGCGGCGGCCGAGCCCCAGCCATGCACCACCAGAAAACGCCGCCGTGGTGCCTTGCCTCCACCATCGAAGCGGTAAGCCATCACGCTTTTACGTCCGACCTGAAAAGGCATGGCTTGCGCGCCGGCCAACCGTTTGCGACCTTCCGCGTGCACCTGATGCGCCTTGCTGCCTGCCGGTTTGCGCGAGGGTGTGAGACAGAACAGCTGGAACGCAGCTTTCGACGTCACGCGAGGCGCCAGCTTGCTGCCAAGGGAGAAGACGGGACGGATGACCTTCAGCGCGAATGATGGCATGGTGTAAATCCCGAAATGTTCAATGATGAACAATAAAGTACAATGATGAACAAAAATCAATCCCTGCCCTGGGACCATCCGCGCTTCAAGAGCTGGGTCAGCGTGGCCCGGGCCTGCCAGCTGATGCAGTCCGCGCTTGCTCGCGAGCTTGCGCCGTTCGATATCAAGCCGCCGCATCTCGACATCCTGGCGAACCTCTATCGGTATGAAGGCCTTTCCCAGCAGGAACTTGCACGCAAACTCCTTGTCGGCCGCTCCAATATTAGCATGACCCTCCCGCAGATGGAGCGGCGCGGACTGATTGAGCGCCGCGGCGATAGCCGGGACAAGCGCGTGTTGCGCCTCTACCTGACCAGCGAAGGCAAAGCGCTTGCGGCGCACGCCCTCCAGATCCAGACGGACCTGATCGATCGCATCCTTTCTGCCACGCCGGTCGAGGAATGTGTCGCAATCGGGAGCAATATGGAGCGTATGATTGCAGCGCTTCAGGCAGAAACTTCAGGCGAAGCTGATCAGGACTAGGAACGGTTTTGTGGCGGGATCCGGCTCAGTCCTTTTTCGGCAAGCTCGCGTTCGTAGTCTGCAAACAGGCGCTCGCCATCCTCGCCGAGCTCCCGCAGATAGGTCCAGGTAAATATGCCGCTGCCGTGCCCGTCGTCGAAATTGATCCGCACGGCATAATTTCCCGTTGGCGTCAGGCTGGCGATGGCGACGTTCTGTTTTCCCGGCACGGTCACCTTCTGGCCAGGTCCATGCCCCTGCACTTCTGCCGAGGGCGAGAGAACGCGCAGCATTTCCGCAGGCAGGCCATACGACTGCCCGTCATCGAAAGTGACGTTCAACACGCGGCGGTCCTTCGAGACCCGCAGTTCAGTCGGCCATGTATCGGTCATATGAATTGGTTCCTGTCATCGGCTGCCGCACAGGATTAAAAGCTTGGGCGGCGCATCGCAACCCGGTGGCCCTTGACGTGGCGGGTGATCCCGCCCACTTTCGACGTTCAGGAGGACGATCCTTGAACACGCTGGCAGGACCATTGGGCGGTGCGCGCCCTCTTCGCCCAGAAAAGGCGCCGATGATCGACCGTTTCGGCCGGTCCGTTACCTATCTGCGTGTTTCCGTCACGGATCGTTGCGACTTCCGCTGCACCTACTGCATGGCAGAAAACATGAACTTCTTGCCGAAGAAGGATCTTCTGACGCTGGAAGAGCTGGATCGGATCTGTTCCGCCTTCATCGCCAAGGGCGTGCGCAAGCTGCGGCTCACAGGCGGCGAACCGCTGGTGCGCAAGAACATCATGCATCTGGTGCGTGCGCTCGGCCGTCACATCGAAGCTGGTGATCTTGACGAGCTCACGCTGACGACAAACGGGTCTCAACTGGCTCGCCATGCGAACGAACTCTACGCCAGTGGTGTGCGGCGTATCAACGTTTCCCTCGACACGCTCGACCCGGACAAGTTCAAGGCCATTACCCGCTGGGGCGACTTTACCAAGGTCATGGAAGGAATCGAAGCCGCCCAAAAAGCGGGCCTCAAGATCAAGTTGAACGCGGTCGCGCTCAAGGGGTTCAATGAACTTGAGATCCCCGAGATGCTGCGCTGGGCGAACGGCCGCGGCATGGACATGACGGTGATCGAGACGATGCCGATGGGCGAGATCGAGGAGGATCGCACCGACCGGTATCTGCCGCTGTCCAAGCTGCGACACGATCTCGAGCAGCAGTTCACGCTGACCGACATCCCCTACAAGACAGGCGGGCCCGCCCGTTATGTCGAGGTAAAGGAAACCGGAGGCCGTCTCGGTTTCATCACGCCGATGACCCATAATTTCTGCGAGGGTTGCAACCGCGTGCGCCTGACCTGCACCGGCACGCTCTATATGTGCCTGGGCCAGAACGATGCCGCCGACCTGCGCACCGCGATGCGGGCCTCAGCGGATGATGCCTATCTCTCCGCCGCCATCGACGAAGCCATCCAGCGCAAGCCGAAGGGGCACGACTTCATCATCGACCGCACCCACCAGCGTCCGGCCGTCGCTCGTCATATGAGCGTTACCGGCGGCTGAGGCGGTGCCGTGATTGATTCCGCCCTGCCCGGCCGTGCCTGCGGCACCTGCACTCTTTGCTGCCGCCTTCCCGACATCGATGCGCTGTCCAAGCCCGCCAATGACTGGTGCGAGCATTGCGTGCCGGAAAAGGGCTGCGCCATATACGACCACCGCCCGGCGCTCTGCCGTGACTTCCTTTGTCTGTGGATGACCTCTGCCGCTTTGGGACCGCAATGGGAGCCGGTCCGCTCGAGGATGATGATCTACGCCCAAGGACCGCAGACAACGGTGCTGGTTGATCCCGCTTATCCCGACATCTGGAAACAAGAGCCTTATGCGGCAGATCTAAGGACCCTTGCGGGAGATGTGGAGAAGGCTGGAGGCTATCTGATCGTGTTTGTCGGAGACGATGTTTTCAAGATCGAGCCCGATGCCGAGACGCGCCAAAAAGAGCAAGGCCGTCCCCTGCCGAAGCCGGAGACGGCCTTGCTTGTAGAATAGCTCAAGCTGCGCGTTCGGAGCGGATCGCCTGGACGAAGGTGGTCTCTCCCGTCTTGAAACGGTCGATCTTGTCGGTCAGCGCCTCCACCCGGCGGCGCAGCCCGTGGATCTCTGCATTGTTCTCCTCGACCATCGCTGCATTCTGCTGGGTGATCAGTTCCACCTCATGCACGGCGTGCGTGACCTCGCTGATGCCGGTGGACTGCTC
>JAEWOP010000232.1 GCA_023399635.1 Pseudomonadota bacterium | reverse complement strand
CCCCCCGCCCGCCCGCCCCCCCCCCCACGACCGGTTCTTCGCCATGACCCCGCTTGTGCAATAGGGTATGCCGGCGCGATCAAGAATTTCGTTGATGCGGGTGGCGAAGCGGACGAACCAGTCGTCCGGCGAATCGAGGTCGCCGCGGTAGCTGTCGGCGATCACCAGCGCATTGTCCTGGTCGGGAGCGAGCAGGCTTTCGCCGCGACCGGCCGAGCCCAGCACCAGAAGCGCGTAATCAGCCGGCGGGCCACCGGCGCCGGCGACCAGTAGCTCGGCCTCGGCGATCTCGGCGGCCCTCGCGGCCATGGCGCGCCGCTCTGCCGCAACCACCGCCGCCACGGCGCGCGCATCAAGCCCATCGCTCAAGAGGCCTGCAGCAAGTGCTGGCAATTCAGCCTGAACCCGTGCCAGTTCGCGTGGGCGGCTGGCGGTGGCGATCTCGTCGCCGATGGTCAGCGTTGCAAACGCCCGCTCGCGGAGCAGCCGGCGCAGCGTGAAGATGCCGACAAGCTCGCCTGCCGGACCCGTCACGCCGAGGTAGCGGAGGTTGCGGCGCGCCATCAGCCCGAGTGCGCGATACAGGAAGGTGCTCGCCGGCGCGGCAATCACGGGAACTGTCGTCAGCATGCCGGCAGCCACCGTGCTTGCTTCCGGTCCTTTCTCGGCAAGCGCCCGCAGGATGTCGCGCTCGGTCAGGATGCCCGGTTCGCCTTCGCCGCGCTCGACAATCACGCAGCCGATGCCGCGCTCCGCCATCAGCCGTGCAGCTTCCTGCAGCGGCGTATCCGTGCCGACCGTGATGGGCGGACCGCTCATGACGTCTTCCAGCCGCTGGCGGTAAAGGAAGCTGTCGATCGCGCGCCGGCTGCCGATCTCGATCGCCGTTGGCACGAAGTCCGCCTTGCCCGACGACCGGTCGAACCATCCCACCTGCTGTTGTTGCGCTACCAGCGTCGTCGCGGACCGGCCGAGCTTTTCCGCCTCGCCCAGTGTCCGCACACCTTTTTCAAGGAGCCGCGGCTGCATCGCGGCATAGACCGCCGCGGTGGCGCGGGCGTCCCCGAGAGCGGTGTGACGCCCGGCTATCGTCACGCCGTAAGTCAGCGCCAGGTTATCGAGCGATGGACTGATGAGGCCCGGCGTGATCGCCACCGACATCAGGGCGATATCGAGCCAGCGCGGGTCTTTCCACGGCACCCCGTGGCGGCGGGCCTCGTTTCGCAGCATGGAGAGATCGAAGTTGATCGAGTGCCCGACGACGACCGCGCTGCCGATGAAGTCGCGAAGCGAACCAGCAACCTCGGCAAAGCTCGGGTGGCCCGTAACATCGGCATCGGAAAGCCCATGCACACGGCTGGAGGCTGGTGGGATGGGGACGCCTGGATTGACGATGACGTCGAAGACCGCAGTCTCGAGGACATCGGGCCCTTGCATGCGCACTGCACCAATCTGGATGATGCGATCCTGCCGAACGTCGAGACCTGTAGTCTCAGTGTCGAGGACAACGACGTCGAGCGCAATCAGGGGCGCGCTTGCACCTGCTGCCGCATCACCAGACGTTCGCGGCGTCACGCCATTGCCTCCATTCCCGCCTACCGGCCTCCGCATATGCCGAAGCGGATCCGGCCTTGCCGGCAGACAAGACCGGATTGCAGGACAGGGCAAGTAGACTTAAGGCGCAGTCGCACATCCCGTCCATCCACGCCTTTGTCTCCCATCCGGCTTCCGCTATCTAGGATCGTCAATATAGCAGCCGGGAGATTGCCGTGGAGGATGCGGATTGCATAGTGGTCGGCGCGGGCGTGGTCGGTCTGGCGATCGCACGAGCCCTGGCGCTGTCGGGCCGTGAGGTGCTGATCCTCGAAGCCGAGGGTGCCATCGGCACCGGCACGTCCTCGCGCAACAGCGAGGTCATCCATGCCGGCATCTATTATCCGGCCCATAGCCTGATGGCGAAGCTCTGCGTTTCCGGGAAGCAGGAGCTCTACCGCTATTGTGCCGAGCATGGACTGCCGCACCGAAACTGCGGCAAGCTGATCGTGGCGACCTCGGCCGAAGAGCTTGAGGTGCTGCCGGCGATTGCGGCCAGGGCTGCGGCAAACGGTGTCAGCGATCTCCGGCAGATATCCGCCGAGGAGGCATTGGAGCTTGAGCCGGCACTATCAACCACCGGTGCTTTGCTTTCGCCTTCGACCGGCATCATCGACAGCCATGCCCTAATGACCTCGCTGCTCGGTGATGCGGAGAATGCCGGGGCACTGATTGCCTCCAGGGCGCCGGTTCTCGGGGGGCGAGTGACGGAAGCCGGGATCGAGATCGAGGTCGGTGTCAGCGAGCCGACTACGCTGCGCTGCCGGCTTCTGGTCAACGCGGCGGGTCACGGCGCGCCTCTGCTGGCTCGATCGCTTGCCGGCATGCCGCAGGAGCGGGTGCCGACCGCGTATTTCGCCAAGGGCAGCTACTTCTCCATGACCGGCCGCACGCCGTTCTCGCGGCTGATCTACCCGGTACCGGTGAAGGGCGGGCTTGGCATCCACCTGACGCTCGACCTTGCGGGGCAGGCGCGGTTCGGGCCGGATGTCGAATGGGTGGACGGGCTCGATTACGAGGTCGATCCGGCGCGGGCGGAGAGCTTCTACCGTGGCATTCGCCGCTACTACCCGGGCCTTGCCGATGGATCGTTGATCCCAGCCTATTCCGGAACCCGGCCGAAGATCGTACCGCCGGAGATTGCCTCCCAGGATTTCGTCATACAGGGTCCTCGGACGCACGGGGTGCCGGGGCTGGTCAACCTGTTCGGCATAGAATCCCCCGGCCTCACCTCCTGCCTCGCCATCGGCGAGCATGTCCGGGACATGGTCAGTCGAGGCTGACGCATCAGATATTGCGTCGCTTGCCCTCCAGGAGGTCGAGCACCTTGTTCGCCGCATCCAGCACGTTCGTTCCGGGGCCGAAGACGGCGGCGACGCCATGCTGCAGAAGATAGTCATAGTCCTGCCGCGGCACGACGCCGCCAACCACGACGATGACGTTGTCGGCACCCTTCGCCTTCAGCGCCTCCACAAGTTGCGGCGCAAGCGTCTTGTGGCCTGCCGCGAGCGATGACATGCCGACCACCTGCACCTTTTCCTTGACGGCGAGGTCCGCTGCCTCGTCGGGCGTCTGGAAGAGAGGGCCTGCAAGCACGTCGAAGCCGATATCGCCGAAGGCCGAGGCGATCACCTTGGCGCCGCGATCATGGCCGTCCTGGCCGAGCTTCGCGACCATGATCCGCGGCTTGCCGGAGGATTGGGCATAGCCGGAGAGGCGCGAGACAAGCGTCCTGTACTCCGGATCGTCCTCGTAAGCCGCGCCGTAAATGTCGCCAACCACTTCCGGCACGGCCGCGTGGTCGCCGAAGGCCTGTCGCATGGCGTCGGATATCTCGCCCACCGTGGCCCTCGCCCGCGCCGCTTCGACGGCGGCGGAAAGCAGGTTGCCCTGGCCCGAACGAGCGACTTCAGAAAGCGTAGCGAGCGTTTCCTCCACGCGCTTCGGATCGCGCTGCCGGCGCACCTGCTCCAGCCGCTTGATCTGGGCGGCGCGTACGGCGGTGTTGTCGATCGCCAGGATGTCGAGATCGTCCTCGTTTTCCAGCCGGTACTTGTTGACGCCGACGATGATCTCTTCGCCGCGGTCGACTCTGGCCTGCCGCTTCGTCGCCGCTTCCTCGATCAGCCGCTTCGGCAATCCATCGGCCACGGCCTTGGTCATGCCGCCGAGCTTCTCAACCTCCTCGATCAGCGCCCAGGCCTTTTCCGCCAGTTCGTTGGTGAGGCTCTCGATGTAGTAG